>JANPHA010000205.1:0-15026 GCA_031424255.1 Burkholderiales bacterium
ATGTGGGGTGGGCGAGGCGCGCCCATGGGTTGATGGCACTCGCGGACGCGCCCCTGCCCGAAGCGCGCGCGGTGATCGCTGAGTTGCAGGAGCGCGGCCTGAAGACGCTGCTGTTGAGCGGCGATGGGGGTGGCGCGGTCGCGGCGGTGGCGGCGGCGCTCGCGATTCCCGCGTGGCGCGCCGAGCTCTTGCCCGAGGACAAGGTGGAAGTCTTGCGCAGCGATGTGGATGCATGCGGGCCCTTCGCCATGGTCGGCGATGGCTTGAACGATGTCCCGGTGCTCGCCGCGGCTTCGGTCGGCATCGCGGTGGGCGCGGCGACCGACCTCGCGCGGGAGAGCGCCGATGTCACGTTGCCCCCGGGCGGCCTCGCGAGCCTGCCGTGGCTGGTCCAGCTTGGCACGGACGTGCGCAGGTCCATTCTCGCGAACCTCGCCTGGGCGCTCGCGTACAACGCGGTCGCCCTCGGGCTCGCAGTGGCGGGGTTGCTCCAGCCCGCGATCGCTGCGGCGTTGATGTTCGGCTCGAGCGTCGTGGTGGTGGTGCGCTCGTTGCGCGCCGGACATGAGACCGCCGTCGCCGGGAGCGAAGCCGCGCCGGAGCCCCGGGCGTCGCACGCCTACTCGAGCATGTGAGGATGCGCACGCGATCAATCTTCGCGGTGGCACTGGCGCTTCTCGCCGTGATGTCGTTCCCGGCCGTGCGCGCGCATCACGGCGCGACGCAGGGAGTGAACCGCGAGCCTGCGGGATGGCCGGTGGCGGCGTTCGCGCTGCGCGACCAGGACGGCCGGCCATTCTCCGAGCGCCGCCTCGCGGGCCGCTGGACGTTCGTGCTGTTCGGCGATACCCACTGCGGCACGCCCTGCGACGCGCCGCTCGCCGCGCTGGCGGCGATGTACCAGCGCATCGCGCGCGCCGATGCGCTCCGCACGACGCAGGTGTTGTTCGTGTCCCTCGACCCGGAGCGCGACACGCCCGATGTATTGCGCCGGCACGTGGCCGCGTTCGATGCGCGCTTCGTCGCGGCCACCGGATCGAAGGCCGCGCTGCGTCGCCTGATGGATGAGCTCGATGCCTCCGGGCCCGGCGTGCTGATGTTGATCGGCCCCGATGGCGTGGTGCGCTCCGAGCTGCTGCCGCCCTACGATCCGCTGCTGCTCACTTCGGAATACATTCGCACGCGCTCGCGCCGCTAGACATTGACCTCGCGCAGCCGCCGCTCGAGGTACAAGCGCTCCGCGCCATTCCGCGATAGCTCGATCGCGCGCAGCTCGTCGACGATGCGTCCGAGCACGCGCCGCTATCCGTTCTTGTTGAGCGGGCGCACCTCGCACGTCCCCTGCTTCGCGCCGGGGCATTTCGACGCCCAGCGCACCGCATCGTCGAGGTCGGGGACGTCGATCAGGTAGTAGCCACCGAGCTGCTCCTTGGTCTCGGCGAAAGGCCCGCCGGTGGCGAGGACTTTTCCGCCGCGCAGGCGCGCTCGTCGCCCTAGATCAGGATCATGTATTCCATGGGGTTCTCCAATGATCGTCGTTCCGGGTTGGAACACCTCACGACGAACGGGGCGCCCGGGAATCGACAATCCAGCCGCTAGAATAGCGGCAAACCGGCCGGCTCCCGCTCGATTTTCAGGAGTGCCCATCGCGACCCAGCGCACCTCCGCAGCCCAGTTTCTCGCCGAATTCCGGGAGGGCCTGCGAGCGTCGCCGCGCCTGAAGGGCGCTTTTCTGCTCGTCGTGGTCGCGGTGCTGATGGCTGCCGCGGCCACGATCCCCGATTCGCACGAATCGCGCCTCGCGTCCGCCGAGCGGCTCGCCTTCGACGCGCAGATGCGCTTGCTGCGCGAGATCCATCCGCGCCCGCTCGCCGCCGACGTGGTGCTGATCGGCATCGACGAGGCGACCGAAAACGCGTTCACCGAGCCGATCGCGTTGTGGCATCCGCGCTTCGCCCGCGTGCTGCACGCGTTGGCGCTGGCAAAGCCCCGCGCGGTGGGCATCGACGTCGTGCTTCCGCCGCGATCGTTCGACGACATCGTCCCCGGCCTCGACCTCGCGATGATGCGCGGGCTGGTCGATCTCAAGCGCGCCGCCCCGCTGGTCTACGTCCAGACGATCGACACGCGCGGCGGCTTGGTGCCGGTGCAGCCGAACTACGCGGGCATCCTGTCGCCCGACAATTTTGGCGTCGACCAGCAGCTGCGCGATCCCGACACGGTTTCGCGGCGCTTCAGCGAAAGGATGCTGTCGCGCACCGCGACGCCGGCCCCATCGCTCGCGGGGCAGCTGTTGCGCAGGATCGGGCTCCCGGTCGACGAGGGCCTCATCGACTACAGCCTCGGCGCGCCGCTCGAATACGTTCCGATGCACACCGTGGTCGAGCGCTCGCAGGATGTGCCCTACCTTCGCGCGACGTTCGGCGGGCGCGTCGTGATCCTCGGCAGCCTGATCGGCAAGACCGATCGCTGGCGCCTGCCCACGATCCTGCTGGCGAGCGATCCCGATCGCGGCGAGGGCGAGCTCGCCTTCAACCAGCCCGGCGTGCTCGTGCATGCGCAGGTCGTGCGCAGCCATCTCGCGACCGGCCTGCTGCATCCGCTCCCCGAACCTCTGCGCTGGCTGCTGGTCGCGCTCGCGGCGCTCGCGGTCTTCGCGAGCGCGCGTCCTGCCGTGGTCGTGGCCGGCGCGCTCCTCGTTCCCGCGGCGCTCGTCGCGATGAGCCTCGCCGCGATCGTCACCGCGCAGCTGGTGATTCCGATCGCCTCGATCGTGGCGGCGTTCTGGCTGGCGCTGGTGACGCGCGGCGTGTTCGACGCGGTCGAGGCGGTGATCGATCGGTTGCGCCTCAGGCAATCATTCGCGGGACAGGTAAGCCCCGCGGTGATGAAGGAGATGCTCGGCGGGGGCCTCACGCCCGGCAGGGGCGGCGAGCAGGCGCAGATCTGCATCCTGTTCAGCGATGTGCGCGATTTCACGACGCTCACCGAGAATCTTCCCCCCGAGATCGTGACGACTGTTCTGCAGCGCTATTTCGACCGCATGGTGCATGCTGTTCATCGCTTCGACGGCACCGTTGACAAGTTCATCGGCGATGGCATGATGGTCCTCTTCGGGGCGCCGAGGAAATCGGCGGATCCGTGCGGTGAGGCGGTGCAATGCGCGCTCGCGATGATGACGCAGCTCGACGCGCTGAACGAGGAGTTCACGCGCGAAGGGTTGCCAAACCTCACGATCGGAATCGGCATCAACTTCGGCACCGTGACGGTGGGCAACATCGGATCGTCGGAGCGGCACAACTATTCGGCGATCGGCGACGCCGTGAACGTCGCCGCTCGAGTGGAAGGGCTCACCAAGGACCTCGGGCGCAAGATCATCATCACCGAGGCCGTCGTGAGCCGGATCGAGGAACGTTTCCACTTCGATCCGCTGGGCACGCACAAGGTCAAGGGCCACAGCCCGGTCAACGTCTGGGGCATTCGCACGGCGCGCTCCGCGCCTGCGGTGGTCGAAGCGGAGGCATCGCAATGAAGAATATCCAGCGCGCGCTTGTTGCAACGCTCCTCCTCGCGGCATCGGCGGCGTTCGCCTCCGACGGCATCGCGTTCATCACCAACCTGAAGGGCGACGTCGCGGTCGACGGCAACGCGCGCCCGATCCTGCTCTCCGAGCTCGGCCGCGGGCAGAAGATCACCGTCGGCAGGGATTCGCAGGCCTGGGTGATGTACATCGCGACCGGCAAGGAATATGTGCTGAAGGGCCCGGCCGACTACCAGGTGAAGGACATCGGCATCTCCGGCTCGGCCGGGATGCCGCCGGTCATGCGCGATACCGAGTGGCGCGCGAGCAGCAAGGTGTTGGTGCAGGTCGCGCAGACCTCCGCGGCGAGTGTCCGCATGCGTTCGATCGCGCCGGCGAAAGCGCAAGCGGCTCCGGCACTGCTCTTTCCGACCGAAGGCACGGTGGCGACGCTGCAGCCGACGTTCCGGTGGAACGCGCCGGATCCGAAGGTCCCGGGCGAATTCACGCTGCACGTCGCCGGGCACGACAAGCCCGTGCATCACGCGAAGGCGGCGGGTGGCAGCTACCGCGTGCCCGCGAAGCTCAAGCCCGAGACCGAGTACTCCTGGACGGTGGCGGTGGCCGGAAACGAGATCGGCGCGGGCACGTTCCGCACACTGCCGGCCGAGGCGATGGCCCAGCTCGAGCGGCGCAAGCCCGCGGAGCGCGCGGAATTCTCCGATCGCCTGCTGTTCACGCTGATGCTGCAGGAAATGGGCGCCACGCAGGAAGCACGCGAGTCGTGGGCGCAGCTCGCGCGCGAACGCGCCGACCTTCCGGAGCTGGCGACGCTGGCGCGTCGATGACCCGGGCATTCGCATCGCTCGCGGTCCTGCTGGCTTGCGCGCTCGGCGCGAACGCCGCCGGGCCGGTCGCGTTCGTCGCGGACCTGAAGGGCAACGCGACGATCGAGGGCGACGGCAAGCTCAATTTCCTCGCCGAGCTCGGGGCCGGCACGCGGCTCCTGCTCGGCTCCGGCGCGAGCGTGGCCGTCACCTACGCGTCGACCGGGACGGAATTCACGATCGCGGGCCCGGGAGAGTTCGTGGTCACGCCGACCGAAGTGAGGGCGGAGAAAGGCGCGCCGCCGTCACGCCGCACGGTGATGACGCTTCCCGATCCCGGCGTGGTCGCGCGCGTTTCGCAGACCGCGACCGCGAGCCTGCGCATGCGCGGCCTGCCGCCGCCCTCGAGTCCCGGGGCGGCGCTCGAGTATCCGGTCGACACGCGCGTGGCGAGCTTGCAGCCCCCGTTGCGTTGGCGCGGCGATCGGGGCGGCGACGGCGTCACCGTGAGCGTCGTCGATGCCGCCGGCAAGGAGGTCTGGAAGGGTGCCGCCGCGCCGGGCGCCACGGCGCCGGTGAAGCTCGCCCCGGCCACGCGCTACACGTGGACCGTGATGACTCCGAAAGGCATGGTCGGCGAGGCACGCTTCGAGACGCTGCCGGCGGAGGCGATGGCGCGCGTGGTGAAGTCGCGCGCCAACGCGAAATCCTTTTCCCATCGCGTGCTGCACGCGATGCTGCTCGAGGACATCGGCGCTTCGCAGGATGCGCGCGAGGCCTGGATCGCCCTCGCGCGCGAGCGCCCCGAACTGCCCGAGCTCGCGGTGCTCGCAAAATAGGCGGTTTCCCGCGCCAGGCCGCCTTTGAGCGATAATTTTTCGCTCGGGAGGAAAGCGCACACCGTGACCGCACCATCGATGACGCTCGCAAGCAAGCGCCTGGTCCGCAGGATCGCCGCGCTCGCGTGCGCGATCGCCTGCGTTTCAGCCGCTGCCGCCGAGCGCGTCGCGCTGCTCATCGGCAACAACAACTACGCTTCCACGCCGCTGCGCAACGCCACCAACGACGCGCGCGACCTCGGCGCGGCGCTGAAGGAGCTCGGCTTCCAGGTGATCGTGCGCGAGAATGCGTCGCGCAAGGACATGATCGACGCGATCCGCGAATTCGGCCAGGCGCTCGAGGGCGCGAGCACCGCGCTCTTCTTCTACGCCGGCCACGCGATGCAGTTCAAGGACCGCAATTACCTGATCCCGATCGACGCCGCGATGGGCTCGGAAGAAGACGTGACGTTCTTCTCGGTGGAAGTGGGACAGATCTTCGACCGCATGGACCGCTCGCGCACGCGCTTCAACTTCTTCATCCTCGACGCGTGCCGCGACAACCCGTTCGCCGCGAGCTTCAAGACCACGAGCTCGGGCCTCGCACAGATGAGCTCGCCGTCGGGGACGCTGATCGCGTACGCGACCTCACCGGGCTCGGTCGCCGCCGACGGCTATGGCCGCAACGGCATCTACACCAAGCACATCCTGCAGAACATCCGCACGCCCGACCTTCCGGTCGAGATCATGTTCAAGCGCGTGCGGGAAGGTGTCGAGCGCGAGACCCGCAAGCTGCAGACTCCATGGGATTCCTCCTCGCTCAAGGGCGACTTCGCGTTCAACACCACCGCCCGCCCCGGCCAGGCGAGCGCATCGGCCGGGCCCAGCGCCGATACCACTCTCGGCATCGAGCGCGAATTCTGGGCGAGCGTGCGCGACTCGAGCCGCCCGGACGACATCCAGGCGTATCTCGACAAGTACCCGAACGGAAACTTCGCTCCGCTCGCGAGGAATCGACTCGACGCGCTGGTGCGCCCGGCGCGCGTGGCCACGAGCGAGCCGACCCCGCCCGCGCCCCGGGTCGCGACCCAATCGCCGAGCGCCAGCGCCGCGGTGCCCGTTCGCGATGCGCGAGGCGAGCCCGCGGCAAGCGCACCGAAACCCGTCGAAGCCGCGCCGAAACTCGAAGACAAGCCGCAGGTTGTCGCGGCCGCTCCGTCCACGGCGAGGGCGGCGAAGCCCGCCGCGGCGGCCGCGGCGGCAACTCCACCCGGCCCGTCTCCCAAGCCGCCCGATCCGCTGCCCGGCCGCGAGATCTCCCCCGGCGTGCGCGAGCTCACCTTCGCCGACGGCTCGATCTATCGCGGCGCGATGCGCGGCTCGAGCCTGCATGGACGCGGCGAGTACATTTCGAAGTCCTTCAAGTACGAAGGCGAGTTCAACGACGGGCTGAAACAGGGGCAGGGCGTCTACGTCTGGGAGAACGGCGACCGCTACGAAGGGCCGTTCACCGAGGATCGACCCAATGGGCGCGGCACGTATCGCTTCGCGAACGGCGACGCCTACGAGGGCGAGGTGAAGTCGGGCGTGATCGTCGGCCGCGGAACCTATGCCGCCAAGGGCGGCGACGTGTTCGAGGGCTCGTTCGTGGGCGGCAAGCCCGACGGCATCGGCGTGTACCGCTTCGCGAGCGGCGATCGCTACGAGGGCGAGATCGCGCAGGGCAAGCTGCAGGGAAGGGGGCGCTACTATTCCAGAAGCGGCGATCGCATCGAGGCGCCCTTCGTCGACGGCAAGGCCCAGGGAATCGGCGTGTACCGCTTCTCCAACGGCGACCGCTACGAAGGCGAGATCATCGGCGGGGCGCTGAGCGGCCAGGGTGCCTACTACTACGCCTCGGGCCTCAAGTACGAGGGCGAGGTGCGCCTCGGGCAGCCGCAGGGCAAGGGCGTGTTCTGGTTCCTCGATGGCAGCCGTTTCGAGGGCGCGTTCGAGAACGGCCTCGCGCGGGCGCGCGGCGAGATCGTCAAGCCGGACGGCACGCGCGTCGCGGCCGAGATCGTCGACGGGAACGCGAAACTCCTCAATTAAGGGCCGCTGCGGTATAATCGCAGGTTCGAATTGGAGGTTTCATGGCCGAACGCAAACGTGTCCGTCGCAATACCCTTGAGCGCCGCTGCCTGCCCAAGACATTCAAGCGCCTCTTCCTCGGCGCCCCGAAGGGCATCTTCAAGATGCTCGAGGCGATCAAGAAGAACTGAGCTCGTCCGTTTCCGGAAAAAGGGCCGCCTGGTGCGGCCCTTTTTTCATTTTTTCTCTTCTCTTCGCGCCCGCATCTCTCCATTGCGTGGCCGAGGAAGGTCGTCCGCGTCGCGAGGGCCGTTGAGGGCGCCGAGCGGACCTGCGAGTAAACGGAGCATGGTTCGCAAAAAGCGAGTCCTGCCACGGTGCTCGCAATTGTCATCTCGCCAATTTCAGGCGAGCACCTTTTTGCGAACCCCGTTCATTCGCGGGTAGCGAGGGAACCGGAGCGCGAGCGACGGCGTTCGAACCGGCCCTCGCGACGCGGACGACCTTCCTCGGGCCAATCCAATCAACCCCCTCCCAAGTGAGAGCGAGGATTTTTCCTCGTTACGCTTGCTTACAACCTCGGATCGTGGCTACACATTTGTTGCATAAACGGGCGATAGCCTCTTCGTGACCGTGACCTTCACGAGCAGGAGGGGCGATGAGCGTGGGCAAGCCGGTGGTCGAATTCGTCATCCGCAAGCGTGCCACTCACTGGGCCGACCTCGAGCGCCTCGGCGAGTCGGACATCGAACGCCAGCCGCACAGGTTCGTGGGCGGGCGCAACTCGTGGATCGCGCAGACCTTCCTGCGCCTGCGTGCGCATCTCGAGGCGCGCGGATGGACGGCGCGCGTGAGCGAATCATTCCATGCGGACACGATCGCGATCGTGCATCGCGACGACGCCAACCGCTTCGCAAGCCCGGCCCACGCGAGCTTCCTGGTCGTGGTGCGCGCCGACCGCGGGCCGGTCGCGGCGTGCGACTTCGCGATCGTGCAGAACGCGTTGGCCCCCGCGGCGCACGAGCGCTTCGTCCCGCTGTGGCCGCAGCCGGGCCTGTGCCCGCGCCATGCGCAACGCGGCGAGATTCTGCAACGCCTCGCGTACCACGGCAGGGTCGGGTCGATCCCGGCGTGGTTCGCGAGCCGCGAATTCATCGGCGCATTGCGCCGTCGCGGCATCGACTTCGAGGTGAAGGCGAGCGGCTGGGAGGACTACCAGCATGTCGATCTCGCGCTCGCGGTGCGCGAGTGCGCTCTGACGCAGCTCAGGACAAAGCCGGCGACCAAGCTGTACAACGCCTGGCTCGCCGGCGTGCCGATGCTCGCCGCGCCCGAGCCCGCCTATCGCGAGCTGCGCCGGTCGGTGCTCGATTTCCTCGAGGTGGAGAGCGCGGCCGACGTGCTGCGCGCGGTCGACCTGCTGCGGGCGAATCCGCGGCTGTATCGCGCGATGGCGGCGAACGGCGAGCGGCGCGGACGGGAGTTCGACGTGCAGGCAGTGCGTGAGCGCTGGCTGGCGCTGCTCGACGGCGAGATCTCTCCCGCGTTCGCATCCGCGCGCAAGCGCCTGCCGTGGCGGCACGCGTGGTACATCGGCGCGATGGTCGAGCAGAAAGTGCGCAGCCGGATCCACCGCATGCGCGTCGGCATGGAGCGCTCGCGACTGCCGGCAACCACGCCCCCGCGGCCCGGGCCCTCGTCCGCGGCGAGCGCGCGGCCCGCGCCTCGCACCGAAGCGCGCGGCTTCGCGGACTAGTCGAGCGCGCGGCCGACGACTTCGCCCACGTTGCTCGAAAGCCCTTCGGCGGCGCGGATCGATTCGAGCGCCTGGCGCGCATGCGCCTGGCGGCCGGTGTCGTATTTCTTCCAGCGGTCGAACGCGCGCGCGAGGCGCGACGCGACCTGTGGATTGAGGCGGTCGAGCGCCACGACTTGCTCGGCGACCCAGCGGTAGCCGCTGCCGTCCGCGGCATGGAAATGCAGCGGGTTCTCCATCGCGAACGCATGCAGCAGCGCGCGTGCGCGATTCGGATTCCTGAGATCGAACGCCGGGTGCGCCGCGAGCGCCTTCACGCGCTCGAGCGTATCCGGCAGCCACGAGGTGGCCTGCACGCGGAACCACTTGTCCACCACCAGCGCCTCGTCCTTCCATTTGTCGTGGAACATCGAGAGCGCGCGCTCGCGCTCCGCGCCCGCGGAGTTCGCGAGGCAGGTGAGCGCGGCCATCGCGTCGGTCATGTTCTCGGCGCGGCGCAGCTCGAGGAACGCGAGCGCGCGGGAGGTCGCGTCGTCGATCGTGCTCACGTAGGCGAGCGCGGCGTTGCGCAGCGCACGCCGCCCCGCCGGCACCGCATCGGGCGAATAGGGCCCGGGCACGGTGAAGTGGCGAAACGCGCCCTCGAAGCGGGTGCGATAGCGTGTGGCGAGCTCGCGGATCAGCTGCAGGCGCGCGGCGTGGATCGCATCGGGATCCGCCACGTCCATGCATTCGGCGAGGTAGCCCTCGCCCGGAAGCTCGAGCGCTTCGGCGGCGAATGCGGGATCGCGCGCGCTGTCGGAGATCACGCGCCCCATGGCCTCGATGAATTCCTGCGGGATCTCCATCTTCTTGCCCGCGCGGATCGACGCGACTCCCGCCATCAGGATGCGGGCCGAGAGCGCCTGGCCGGCTTCCCAGCGGCAGAAGGCGTCGGTGTCGTATGCCATCAGGTGCGCGAGCTCGGCGTCGGAGTATTCGAACCTCACCTGCACCGGCGCTGAGAACCCGCGCAGCAGCGAGGGCACCGGGTTTTCCGGAACGTCGGTGAAGACGAAGCTCTGCCCGGCCTGCGTCAGGGCGAGCACCGCGGTCCTCGCCCCATCGTTCCTCGGATCTCCATAGACGCTTGCGGGGTCGACGTGCAGCGGCAGGTCGCGGCCATCGAGATCGACGAGGCCGACCGCGAACGGGATCACAAACGGCAGCTTCTGCGCCTGGCCCGGCGTCGCCGGGCAGGACTGCGTCAGGTGCAGCGTGTAGGTGTTCTTCACCGCGTCGTACTCGCCGCGGCATTCGACCACGGGAGTGCCGGCCTGCGCGTACCAGCGCTCGAACTGCGAGAGGTCCACGCCGGACGAATCGGACATCGCCGCGCGGAAATCGTCGCAGGTCACCGCCTGGCCGTCATGGCGCTTGAAGTACAGGTCCATGCCGCGGCGGAATCCTTCCTTGCCGAGCAGCGTCGCGTACATGCGAACGACTTCGGCGCCCTTGTCGTACACGGTGGAGGTGTAGAAGTTGTTCACTTCGACGTACGCCTCGGGCCGCACCGGGTGGGCCATCGGGCCCGCGTCCTCGGGGAACTGGCGCTCGCGCAGGTCGCGCACTTCCTGGATGCGCACGACCGGGCGCGAGTATTCGTCGGCGCTGTATTCCTGGTCCCGGTAGACGGTGAGCCCCTCCTTGAGCGAGAGCTGGAACCAGTCGCGGCAGGTGACGCGGTTGCCGGTCCAATTGTGGAAGTACTCGTGCGCGACCACCTTGTCGACGCCGTAGTAGTCGTTGTCGGTGGCGGTGTCGGCGCGCGCGAGAATGTACTTCGTGTTGAAGATGTTGAGGCCCTTGTTCTCCATCGCGCCGGCGTTGAAGTCGGAGACCGCGACGATCATGAAGCGATCCAGATCGAGCTCGAGGCCGAAGATGTCCTCGTCCCAGCGCATGCATTTCTTCAGCGCCTGCATCGCGAAGCCCGCCTGGTCGAGCTTCCCGGGCTCGACGTAGATCTGCAGCAGCGCCTTCTTGCCGGACGCGGTGGTGAAGTGGTCCTCGAGGAGGTCGAGATTCGCCGCCACCATCGCGAACAGGTAGCTCGGCTTCGGGAACGGGTCTTCCCATTTCGCCCAGTGGAGAGAGCCCTCGCCCTGCGAGGGGGGTTGGGGAGGGGGTGCGGGCATGAACCAGCCCGCGGGCAGCCCCTCGCCTTGCGCCACCAGGTTCCCGTTGGCGAGCAGGCGCGGAAAGCGCTCCTTGCCGGCGCACAGCGTGACCGCGTATCGCGCCATCACGTCGGGGCGGTCGATGAAGTAGGTGATGTGGCGGAAGCCCTCGGCCTCGCATTGGGTCACCAGCCCGCTCTTCGTCGCGTAGAGCCCTTCCAGCTTGGTGTTCTTCCACGGATCGAAGCGCACCACCGTCTCGAGCGTGAACGCGTCGGGCACTTTCGCGATCGTGAGGTGGGCCTCGTCGGCGCGGTATTCCGAGGCCTCCAACGCGCGGCCATCCAGCGAGACGCGCACGAGCTCCAGGTCTTCGCCGTCGAGCACCAGCGGGGCGTTCGCCGCGCCGTGCGCGGGATTTCGCCCGAGCTTGAGCGTGCAGCGCACCGAGGCCCGGCCCTCGGCGATATCGACGTCGAGATCGACCTTCGAGATCAGGAATGCCGGCGGCGTGTAGTCCTTGAGGTTGATGGCTTGGGGAGCGGCGTCACGCATCGGGAATGAAACAAGACCCGCGTTGATGCGCGGGCCCTGATGATTTTAGTATGGAGAGATTTTACTCCTGCGGGCGAAGGCTCGCCCGCAGGAGGTGCCGCGAATTTATGCGGTCTTGCGCTTGAAAAGCGCCGGCAACGTCAGCCCGGCTTTCTTGCGCGTCGGAGCCTGGTCGGCCTGCTCGACCACCGCGGTCGCGGGCTTCGAGGGCTCGTAGGGCTTGTCGAAATCCATTCCCCCCGAGTTACCCGAAGTGCGCGGCGCCGGCGAGCCGTTGTAGCGCGGAGCGCGGTCGTCGCGCTTGGTGGAGCTGCGCTCGCGCGGCGGGCGGCTCTCGCCGGATCCGGCGCCACGACTCGTGCCCTGCGGAGAGCGGCTCTCGGCCTGTCCGGGGCTGCGTGCCGCGCTCGGAGTGGCGGGGCGGCCCGAACCCTGCGGCTGCGCGCGTCCTTGGCCTTGGCCGCGTCCCTGGCCCGGTCCTTGGCTGCGCCCCTGGCCTTGCCCTTGGCTGCGCCCCTGGCCCTGCCCTTGTCCACGGCCCTGGCCGCGGCCCCTGCCGCCATCGCCACGGGCTTGCGGCCTGCGTTCCTCCTCCATCGGCTCCGACGAGCGCCGGCCCGCGTCGAATCCCTCGACATGGCGGATCTCGATCTTCTTGCCGATCAGCCGCTCGACCGCGCCCAACAGCGGACGGTCCTCGGCGCAGACCAGCGAAAGCGCCTCGCCGGTGGAGCCCGCGCGGCCGGTGCGGCCGATGCGGTGGACGTAATCTTCCGGGACGTGCGGCAGGTCGAAGTTCACGACGTGCGGCAGCTCCTCGATATCGAGGCCACGCGCGGCGATGTCGGTCGCCACGAGGACCTTGACCTTGCCCTCCTTGAAATCCTCGAGGGCGCGGATACGGGCGTTCTGGCTCTTGTTGCCGTGGATCGCGTCGGCGGTGATGTGGTCCTTCTGCAGCTGCGTGGCGAGGCGATTGGCGCCGTGCTTGGTCTTGCAGAACACCAGGACCTGGATCCAGTCGTTGGTCTTGACCAGGTGCGCCAGCAGCTCGCGCTTGCGGGTCGCATCGACGTTGTACGCGTACTGGGTGATGGCTTCGACCGGCGTATTGCGGCGCGCCACTTCGACCGTCGCGGGGTCCTTCAGGAACTGCGCCGAGAGCCTGCGGATGTCGTCCGAGAACGTCGCCGAGAACAGCAGCGTCTGGCGCATCGGCGGCGGCGGCAGCAGCGCGATGATGCGCTTGATGTCGGGGATGAAGCCCATGTCGAGCATGCGGTCGGCCTCGTCGAGGACGAGGATCTGCACCTTGCCCAGGTTCACGGCCTTCTGCTGCACGAGGTCGAGCAACCGGCCGGGTGTCGCCACGAGAATCTCCACGCCTTTGCGCAGCGCCTCGATCTGCGGGTTGATGTTCACGCCGCCGTAGACGCACAGCGTGCGCAGCGGCAGGTACTTGCCGTAGGTCTGCACGCTCTCGTGCACCTGGATGGCGAGCTCGCGCGTCGGCGTGAGGATCAGGCAGCGCACCGGATGCAGGGCGGGAGAGAAGCTCTTGGTCGCGGTCGGCGCCAGGCGCTGCAGCATCGGCAGCACGAAGCCCGCGGTCTTGCCGGTGCCGGTCTGCGCGGCGGCGAGCAGGTCGCGGCCGGCGAGAACGACGGGAATGGCCTGGTCCTGGATGGGGGTGGGGATGGTGTAACCATGCTCCGTGACGGCACGAAGCAGCTCGGGCAACAGCCCGAGGCTTTCGAAGGACGTGCTTATGACGATCTCCTGTAAATCGGCCCGCGAAGGAATTTTTCCTTCGACACCGGTTCAGGCAGATGGAATTTGCTGATTGGGGGAATTCGGGGGCCGGAACTGGGCCGCGAATAGGCGCAAGCGTTAACCGGATGAGACGCTTCAATACACCTGAGGAGCGAGTATACCCGAGAACCCCCTGTTTTCCCATTGATTTGCCGGGGGTTTCTTACACCTGTCACGGGGCGTATATTCGCCCTCTGCCCGGGCACACCCAACGAGGAGATCGAGATGACGCGTACTTCACTGCTGTTGGCGCTCGCCGCGCTGATCGCCGCACCCGCAGGGGCCGCGGATCCGATCGCCATCGGAATCAGCATCGCGCAGTCGCCGCCCGGCTCGGTGGTGCAGGGCGTGCAGGTGAAGGACGGCGTGGAGATCGTGAAGGACATGATCAACGCGAAAGGCGGCGTGCTCGGCCGCCCGATCGCGTTGATCTACGAGGATAACCAGGGAGTCCCCGAGAAGGGCCGCGCCGCCACCGAGAAGCTGATCACGAAGGACAAGGTGGTCGCGATCGCCGGCGGGCACCAGAGCTCGGTGTGCCTCGCGGAGATCGAGGTCGCGCACCGCTACGAGGTGCCGTACGTCAACACCAATTGCTGGTCCGACGACGTGCGCAAGAAGGGCTATGGCGAGGTCTTCAATCCCTCCAACTACAACACGCGCGTGTCGATGGCGATGGCCGAGACGATCGCCGCGATGGGCGTGAAGAATGTGATCGCGTTCGCGGAGAATACCGACTACGGCATCGGCCAGGCCAAGCTGCTCGCGGAGTTCGTCAAGCTGAAGTCCCCGCAGACCCAGTTCAAGTACGAGACCATGGACCGCGCCGGCAAGGACTTCACGCCCGCGGTGCTGGCGTTGCGCGCGAATCCGCCCGACATGGTGATCAACGTGATGTTGCCGCCGGCCGCGTACATCCTGATGAACCAGCTCTACGAGCAGAACGTGGCGCCGAGCAGCAAGACCTGGCTCTACGACGGCGCGGGCATCGCCGACTACCCGGATTTCTGGCAGAACGTGAAGGACGCGGGCAAGTACATGGTCTCGTTCGGCCTCTACCATCCGCAGATGCCGATGCCCGCGATCGGCAAGGAGGTCGCGGCCGAATACACCAAGCGCACGAAGAACGAGCCCAATCGCCTGATCTTCCAGGCGGCCGACTCGCTGCTGCTGATCGTCGATGCGATCAAGCAGGCGAAGAGCACCGACCCGAAGGCGATCACCAAGGCATTGCAGTCGATCAAGTTCGAAGGCGTGCGCGGCCCGTTCCAGTTCAGCAAGGACCCGGGCTACTCGTTCCAGCAGTGGGTCGACATACCGTACGTGAACTACCAGCTGACCGACGTGAACCAGCCCGTGTCCAAATCGAACCTGATCCAGGGCCCGGGCCAGCCGCTCGCCGTCAACAAGCTGCAGAAGGCCAGGTAGCCGCGCGCGGGCCCCCGGTTGCGGGGGGGCCCCACATTACCCGCACGCCCCAAGGTGGGGGGCGCCCAGCATGTGGGAGGG
>JANPHA010000206.1:0-15988 GCA_031424255.1 Burkholderiales bacterium
GAGCTTGCAAGAAAAATCGGGATTGGAGAAAATTTCCGTGGGGTTTTCTTCCGCAATGTTGCTCGATCGGGGAGAGGCGTCATGACCGGTCAACATCCGGAGTTGCACGATTCACGGGAAATCGATTTCGACAATCCCGACGAGGTGCGCTACTGGCTCAAGTTCCTGGACACTTCGCGCGATGAGCTGCTCGCCGCCGTCTCCGCGGTGGGCACGTCCGCGCAGAGCGTGCGCGACCACCTGAAGTCCAAGTCCGAGCGCGATCCTCCCTAGCGATCAGCCGGGCACGTTGCGCGCGAGCTCGTCGCGCCAGAGCGTGGCGGTGCCGTCGGAAGGCGCGCGCCAATCGCCGCGCGGCGAGAGGCTTCCGCCCGCGACCACCTTCGGCCCGTTGGGCAGCGCCGAGCGCTTGTACTGGCTGATCTGGAAGAAGCGGAAGAGGAACACATCGAGCCACTTCCGGATGTCGCCCAGCGCGTAGCTGTGGCGGGCATCCGCGGGGAAATTCGGGGGCCAGTCGCCGCGGGCCGCATCGCGCCACGCGTGCCACGCGAGGAAGGCGACTTTCGACGGGCGCATCCCGAATCGCGTGATGTAGAAGAGGTGGAAATCCTGCAGCTCGTACGGCCCGATCTTCGATTGCGTGCTCTGGATCTCGCCCGTCGCGCTCGCGGGCACCAGCTCGGGCGAGATCTCGGTCGCGAGGATCGAGCCGAGCGTGCGCGAGGCCACCGCGTCGAATTGCCCGGTATTCATCACCCAGCGGACGAGGTACTGGATCAGCGTCTTCGCGACCGAGCCGTTCACGTTGTAGTGGCTCATGTGGTCGCCGACTCCGTACGTGCACCAGCCGAGCGCCAGCTCCGACAGGTCGCCGGTGCCGAGCACGAAACCCTTGCGCTGGTTGGCGAGGCGGAAGAGATAATCGGTGCGCAGCCCGGCCTGCACGTTCTCGAACGTCACGTCGTAGACCGGCTCCCCCTTGGCAAAGGGGTGCCCGAGATCCGCGAGCATGCGTAGCGCCGCGGGCTTGATGTCGATCTCCTCGCCGGTCACGCCGAGCGCCCTCATCAGCGCCCACGCGTTGGACCTGGTTCCCTCCGAGGTCGCGAACCCGGGCATCGTGAAGCCGAGGATGTTCTTGCGCGGCAATCCGAGCGCATCGAACGTCTTCGCCGCGACGATCAGCGCGTGCGTCGAATCGAGGCCGCCGGAGACGCCGATCACCGCATGCTCGGTGCCCATCGCCTCGATTCGTTTCGCGAGCGCGCGCACCTGGATGTTGAAGGCCTCGTAGCAATCGAGGTCGAGACGCGCGGGATCGTCGGGCACGTACGGGAAGCGATCGATCTTGCGTTCCAGGCCGAGGTCCTCGAGGCGCGGCTCGTGCTCGAACACGATCCGCCGGAAATTCTTCTCGGGCCGTCCCGCGGCGACCGCGGCGCCATCGAAGGTGACGGTGCGCATGCGCTCCAGCCGCAGCCGCTCCACATCCACGTCGGCGACCGCCATCTGGCTTTTCCACGGGAAGCGCTCGGTCTGCGCGAGCAGCGAGCCGAGCTCGTGGATCGTCGCCTGCCCATCCCACGCGAGATCGGTCGTGCTTTCCCCGGGGCCGGCCGCGGAGTACATGTAGGCGGACTGGCAGCGCATCGATTGAGACGCGCATAGCAGCGCGCGATCTTCCGCTTTGCCGATCACCACGTTCGATGCGGACAGGTTGCACAGGATCAGCGCCCCGGCGAGCGCGCCCTGCGTCGACGGCGGCGTCGGCGTCCAGAAGTCCTCGCAGATCTCGAGGTGGAACGTGAAATCCGCGAGCTCGGCAGCCGCGAAAACGAGATCGGTGCCGAACGGGACGGATTGACCGGCGAGTGTCGCTTGCAGGCCCACCACGCCCGCGCCCGGCGAGAACCAGCGGTTCTCGTAGTACTCGCGATAGTTGGGCAGGAACGATTTCGGCACCACGCCGAGGATCTTCCCGCGCGTGATCACGACGCCACAGTTGTAGAGGCGCTGGTTGCGCCGCACCGGCGCGCCCACGATGCACACCTGGCGCATGTCGCGCGATGCGTCCACGAGCGCGCGCAGCGCGGCCTCGACGCCATCGAGCAACGCATCCTGCAGCAGCAGGTCGTCGATCGCGTAGGCGCTCGTCCCGAGCTCGGGGAAGAGCATCAGGTCCACGTTGCGCGCTTCGCCCTCGCGCATCAGCGCGAGGGTCTCATGCGCATTGGCCGCGGGATCCGCCACGTGGATGCGCGGAGTGCAGGCGGCGACGCGCACGAATCCCTGCCGGTGCAGCGAGAAGAAGGGGTGCATGGCCTATTATGGCGGAAGCGGCCTGCACCCTTCTTCTAAGCGCGCGCTTGCGATTTCGTTCCGCTCTTCACGCGCCTGGAGCTATCTTCATCATCCGAAGAGTCTTCCGCGAGCCCCATCTCCTCCATCAGATCGCCCTTGCGCGCGGCCATTTCCTGGCCAAGCTCGTCGAGCGCTTCCTTCTGGTCTTTCACGGACGGGAAGATTTCGGTCTCCTCTTCCTTCACGTGGTGCTTGATGTATTCGCTCAGGACCTTCACCTTCGCGTCGTACACCGCATCGACATCGGTCGATCCCTGGATCTGGGCGATAAGGTCCTTGGCTCCGTTATGCTCGACCTGCGCCTCCTCGACCATTTCCATCTCGTCGTCGTCGAGGTTCTCCCGCAGCCACGGGTAGAAGAGCTCTTCCTCGACCTGGGCGTGGACCGTGAGCTCGCCGCAGATGCGCTCCGCGATGGCCCGCTTGTGCTCGTCGCCACCTTCCTTCGCCTCCTCGTAACGCTCGAAGAGATCTTCCACTTTGCGATGGTCGGCAAGCAGCAGCTCGATCGCGAGGGGGTTTGCCCTGGACTTCGTCTTGGATTTCGGCATTTCGGCCTCCTTTGTGAATGGATGAGGGGAATCGGGGATAACTTTGGGATATCCGCACGGTTGGTCCTTCCGCGCGGAAATCGTTCCTCGGGTAGCCCTGCTGGATCACGCGCGGAGTGGCGGTTCAACGAATACGCGCGCTAGCTCGTACGGCGGCGTCACCTCGAGCTGGTCATAGCGGCACTCCGCCGGACGCTTGTCGGGACGCCAGCGCAGGAAGTGCGTGCCATGGCGAAAGCGATCGCCTTGCAGGTGGTCGTACTTCACCTCGGCAACGCGCTCGATGCGCAGCGGTTCCCACGAGAGGTCCTTGCCGGCATTCCAGCGGCTCGACGCACCCGGCATGCGCTTCGTATCGTCGCCGGCCGCGCGCTCCCAATCGCGCCAGGGATGATTCTTGAGCGCATTCTTCTGCAGGGGAGCGAGCTCGGCCGCGAGCTGCTTGCGCATCGCCATCGTGAACGCGGACGTGAACCCGACGTGCTGCAGCACGCCGCGGCCATCGTAGAGGCCGAGCAGCAGCGAGCCGACCGCGTCCCCGTCGTCCTTGTGCCGGCGAAACCCTGCGACCACGCAATCCGCGGCGCGCACGTGCTTCACCTTGAGCATCGAGCGCTTGCCCGGCTGATAGGGCAGTCCGAGCGGTTTGGCAATGACGCCGTCGAGGCCGGCGCCCTCGAATTCGCGCAGCCACTGGACTGCGATCTTGCGATCGCGGGTGGCCGGTGTGAGATGAATCGCAGATCCCGGTTTCTTCAAGAGCTTCTCCAGCAGCGCGCGCCGCTCGCCCTGCGTCAGCGCCATCACGCTGCGCCCCCCGGCCGCGAGGAGATCGAAGGCCACGAGGGCAGCCGGCTGCGCCTGCGCGAGCTTCGCGACGCGCGACGCCGCCGGATGCAGGCGCAGCTGCAGCGCATCGAAATCGAGTCCGTGGGCGCCCGCGATCACGATCTCGCCATCGATCACGCATCCGCCGGGAAGGCCTGCCAGAAGCGCCGCGTGCAGGTCGGGAAAGTAACGGTCCAGCGGCCGCAGGTCGCGGCTCTGGATGCAGACGTCATCGGCGCCGCGGAAGACGATCGCGCGGAAGCCGTCCCACTTGGGCTCGAACAAGTACTCGCCCTCCGGAATCTTCTCGGCGACCTTGGCGAGCATCGGCTCGATCGGCGGCTTGACCGGGGACGCCACGCCTAGAGCCTGCGAACCGGGTGTGCGCGTACGACCAGCTCGTCCTGGTCGAAACGCGCTTCGAGCTTCCTGCGATAGGCGGCCCACCATTTGCGTTCGAGCCGCTCGACCATGACCTCGTACACCACGAGATCGTCGCGCAGGGCCTTGCTGGAGCGCTTCTTCCAGAGCCCCGTCGCCGGAGCGTGGACGTAGGCAGTCAGTCCGCCGAATTTTTCGGTGAGCTCTTCGGTCGTGGCGCGGTAGTGCGCGCGCGCAAAGCGCTTGCCGCGATTGTCATAGAGCGGGATAAGCAACTCGACGAGCTGCATCAGATCGTGGAAATGTCCGAATGGTGCGTATTGCTACGATCGCGGCGCGCAGTGGGCGTTCCGGATTTCGCACGCGCCGTGCGGCGTAAGAATCCGCCGACGCCGGTTGCCAGCCGCGCCCGACAGACGACTTCGAGAGCAATCAGGACACTCCTCATGCCATGAAAATCGTCGGCAGTGCGATCGGTATCGTGATCCTCCTCGTGGCCGGTGCATGCCTCTGGCAGGCCGCGTCGAAGCAGCCCGGCCCGATGGGGAAGGAGGATTTCCGGCGACGCGTGCACGCCCTCGCGAGCTATGCCAACGAGACCGCGCTCTTCGTGGAGCAGCTTGCGGCGCGCGAACTGACCGGATCCTTCACGAAGGTACATCGCGAAGAGCTCGAGAAGAATGTCGCCGAGGAGTCGATAAAGCTCGAGGCGCCGTTGCCCGCCGACCTGGCTGCCGGTGGCGCAAAGGCCCGCCTGCTCGCGGCGGGGCTCGGTGCGGCGTTGAAGGAGATCCCGGAGAGGGTCGCCGACCCCGCGGCGTTGCGCAGGATCCACGACGATGCGAGGCGCATCGGCGCGGAGCTCTCGGGCATCGGGGGCGCGAAATGAATGCCTTGCGCGAGATCGCGCTCGGCATCATGACGGCGCTCGGCGGCTTCGTGGATATCGGCGAGCTCGTCTTCGCCGTGCAAGGCGGAGCACGGTTCCAATACCTGCTGCTCTGGGTCGTCGTGGTCGGCACGGCCGGCATCATCGTCTTTTCCGAGATGTCGGGCCGGATCGCGGCTGTGCTGGGAAAGCCAACCTTCGCGCTGATCCGCGAGCGCCTCGGATACAAGACGGGGCTTGCGGTGCTGATCGCCTCGAACATCGTGAACCTTCTCACGTGCGCAGCGGAGATGGGCGGCATCGCGATCGTGCTGCGGCTCTTCTTCGGCTACGAGTACCGGATCATGCTGCTCGCCGCGGCGATCCTGCTGTTGCTCGCGATCTGGTTCCTCGAATTCCGCTGGATCGAGCGCTTCTTCGGCATTCTCGGCCTCTTCCTGCTGCTCTACGCATGGGCTGCGATCGCGTTGCAGCCCGAGTGGGGCGATGTGTTGAAGGGCCTGGTGCCGCGCGCGCCGGCCGACGGCATGCCGGGAATGCTGGTCTACGGCTACTTCGCGATCGGCCTCTTCAGCTCGTTGCTCATGCCCTACGAGGTGTATTTCTATTCCTCCGGCGGCATCGAGGACCAGTGGACCCCGAAGGACTTGACGGCCAATCTCTGCACGGCGCTGGCGGGATTCTCGTTGGGAGGAATCCTCACGATGTCCCTGATCGTCGTCGGCGCCGCAGTCTTCTTCCCGCGCGGCATCGATCCGCAGGTGCTCGGCAGTTCGGCGCTGCCCGCGGTCGCCGCACTGGGCATGAAGGGGCTGATCCTTGCGCTCCTCGGAATGCTCTTCGCGCTCGGCGGGGCGGCGGTCGAGACCGCGCTCGCGGGTGCCTACAACCTGTCGCAGTTCTTCGGCTGGCCCTGGGGAAAGGCGAAGAAGCCGGGAACGGTGCCGCGCTTCACCGCCGCGTGGATCGCGATGCTCGTCGCAGGGCTCGCGATCGCCATGAGCGGCGTCAATCCGGTGACGATCGTCGAGACTTCGGTGATCTTCGCGGTGGTCGTGCTGCCGCTGACCTATTACCCTATCCTGCGCGTCGCCGGGGACAGGAAGCTGATGAAGGCCCACGCCAACAATCGGATCGTGAACGCGCTCGGATGGATTTTCTTCGTGCTGATCGTGTTGGCGGCGTTGAGCGCGGTGCCACTCATGTACGTCACCCACATGGGGGAAGGCTGACGCAAGAAGCGCGCTCATGGCCGTTCTTCGGGAGGGCGCACCTTCCGGAATACCGCGAGCAGCAACAGGTCGTAGGCGATCTTGATCCCGCCCGCGGCGACCAGCGGCCATCCGAACGTGGACGCGCTCAACAGATAACCCGCGATGAACGGGCTCGCGGCCGACGCGAGGCTGCGGGGCACCGAGGTGATGCTCGCCGCGGCCGGGCGCTCCGCGGGCGACACGATCGCCATCACGTACGAGCTGCGCGTCGGCACGTCCATCTGCGAAAGCGCGCTGCGCACCAGCAGCAGCACGATCACCCACGGGAGCTGGTCGATGAAGGGCACCGCGACCAGGCACAGATTCGCCGGCAGGTGCGTGAACACCATCGTGTTGACCAGCCCGATCCGCCTGGCGATGCGCACCGCGACCAGGAACGAGACCGCGCTCAGCACGCCGGTCCAGAAGAAGATCATCCCCGCGGTCGCGAGCGAGAGCCCGAAGCGCTGGTAGAGCCACAGCGCCACCATCGACTGCACGACGAAACCGCCGCCGAACGCGTCGAGGCTGAAGAGGGCCGCGAGCGTGTAGACGATGCGCTTCGATTTTCCCAGCGGCGCGCGGATCTCGGGCGCCCCGGATTCGAGCGCTTTCGGCAGGCCGCGGTAGATCACCGCGGTCGCGAGGCCGAGCACGGCGTAGAGCGCGAACATGAGCTGCATCGCGCGCAGCGGCGCGATGCCCGTCACATCCGTGATCGTCGCCGGCAGCCCCGCGGCCAACGATCCGCCCGCGGCGAGGAGGGAGCCGACGATGCTGTAGCGCGCGAAGACCGCGGTGCGCTGCTCGTCGCTCGCCACGCGCGAGAGCACCGCGTGCTCGAGCGGAAGGAAGACGCTCACGTCGCCGCTCGACGGGTTCAGCGTTCCCACGATCGCGATCACGAGCAGCGGCCAGAAATCCGTGGCCAGCGCGAACCCCGCGCCGGTGCCGGCCATGAGCACCGTCGCGGCGAGCAGCAGCGAGCGGTAGTGGAATCGCCACGCGTGCAGTCCCACCGCGAGCGTGAGCAGGCCCGAACCCACCAGCGTCGCGGTCGCGATGATGCCGACCTGCAGCGCGCTGAACCCGAGCTGCAGCAGGTAGATCGGAAGCAACAGGCTCACGTACCCGTCGCCGAAGGCGCGCACGCCCTTGGCGACGAGCAGGCGGCGCACCGCCGGCGAGGTCATGGCCCGGAGGTGAAGTCGTCGAACGCCGTGACGCTATCCGCCTTGGTCCACACGCCGACCGCGCCGGCGCCCGCGATATGGCCATCGTCGAGCTCGATGCAGGCCTTGCCGTCGAGCAGCACGCGGATGCGCTGGCCGTGGAATTCGGCGCGCAGCACATGCCACGTCTTCCCCGCGACTGGCGCATTCACGTACTGGATCGTCTTGCGCGTGCCGTTCTCGGTGTAGTAGAGCGAGACGTTGTTCTCGAGCGCGTTGGCGCGCGCGACGTAATAGTTCCCCGCGTCCTTCCATCGCCAGATCACGCCGCCCGCCTGGTCGCGTTGCCCCGACAACGGCTTGAAGCGCACCTCGACGAAGCCGTCGGCGAAGGATTTGTCGCGCCACACGCACCAGGGGAAATCGCCCGAGCCGGATTGCTTGAGCACGTTGGGCGGGCTGGGCGCCGTGGCATCGGCTTCGACCGTCCAGCGCGGGGCGCCTTTGCCGGTGACGCCGGCGGTGCAGTGGGGGGGCGGGGCGCCGACGGCGTAGGCGTCGAAGTTGATGGTGTCGATCGACATGGAAATCCTCCAATGACAGTGCGCGCGATGGCGCGCAACGCTCACAGGATTGGACGGAGCCGTCTTGGAGGGAAACTTCCCGGGGGTCCTGTACGCCCCCACCGACAACGTACTCCAGCCGTCGCCGAGGCGCAAATCCCGCCGCGCTTCGGGTTCCCGAAAGATAAGGGGGTAAGCTGCAGGCGTTTTCCGTCGGCCTCAACTACAGGTTCTGAGGGCGATCACCACGATAATCAGATAAAACGCGACATCACTATGAGGGCGGGTCCTACACGGCCCCCGATGCGCGCGCGGGAGAATGGTTCGAGCGCCCTTCCGGCGCCGGGCGGATCATGATCCTGCAAGTCTGGCTTCAAGAGCTGCGAAGCGCGAACTCCGAGGCCGAGGTGGTGGCATTCGCGCGCTCGCAGCTCGCGCACATCGGGGCTTCCGGCGGCGCGAAACCGCTGCAGGGCCACACGCTTGCCGATGGGCACGACGTGCGCGACATCGCGATGCAGCTGGCGCGCCTGCGCCCCGCGGATGGCGACGGCATCGACCCGGCGCTGATGCAGCAAATGCTCGTCCTCTTCAGCCTCGCGACCGATCGCCTCGCGCAACTCGACGGGTATGGAGCCGCGAAGCTAACGCCCCGCCCCCTGTCGCCGCGCAGCGGTGGCGAGCAACGCCCCTAGCGTGTCGTAGTCGACCGGCTTCGTGAGGTGATACGCGAAGCCGGCCTCGCGCGAAAGCTCGCGATCCGCCTTCGCGCCCCAGCCGGTCACCGCGACCAGCAGCGTGCGCGCTCCCGCGGGCGATTCCGACGTTCTCCGCGCCACCTCGAGCCCATCGACGCTCGGCATGCCGATGTCCACCAGCGCCACGTCGAATGCGCCATCGGAGGCGAGGCGGATCGCCTCTTCGCCGCCGTACGCGGCGCGCGCTTCGTGGCCTTGCGCGATCAGCACTTCGGCGAGGCTGTCGGCGGCATCGTGGTTGTCGTCCACGACGAGGATCGAGAGGCGCTTGCCGCGCGCGCGCGTTTTTGGCTCGGGCTTCGCGTGCGCCGCGGCACCATCGGCGAGCGGCACGCGCACGATGAATTCGCTGCCCTTGCCGGGCCCTTCGCTGCGCGCCTCGATGCTTCCGCCGTGTCCCTGGATCAACGCGCGCGCGATGTGCAGCCCGATGCCGAGGCCGCCTTCGACGCGTTTCTTGCCGGCCCTTCCGCGAAACGACAGCTCGAAGATGCGCGGCAATTCCTCGGCCGCGATGCCGATGCCCTGGTCCTGCACGCACATCAGGGCCTCCTGCCCCTCGCGCGCCACCCGCACCCGGATGCGCCCCTGCTGCGGCGAGTATTTCACCGCGTTGTGCAGCACGTTCGCGAGGGCCTGCTCGAGGCGCGGCGCATCGGCGTTCACGAACAGCGGATCCTCGGGCATCTCGACCGTGACTTCGCGCCGATGCGAATCGGCCGCGCCCTGGGTCGCGACGACGGCGGCCGACACGACTTGCTGCAGGCTCACGGGCTCGAGCTTCAAATCCGTCTTGCGCGAGATCCGCACCATGTCGAGCAGGTCGTCGAGGACCTTCGAGAGGCGTCCCACCTGGCGCTCGATCGCTTCCGCGGGACGCTTGAGCGTATCGTCGGTCGCGCGCGACTTGATCAGCCAGGCGTTGGAGCTGATCGCCTGCACCGGATTGCGCAACTCGTGGGAGAGGATTGTGAGGAACTCGTCCAGCTCGACCTCGCGGCGTCGCTTTTCGGTCATCGCACGATCCCCTCGTCGCGCAGGTAGCGCAACACGCCCGGATGAATCAGCGCGCGGTCGGCAACCGCGGCGGTGTTCGCGGCGGTGCTGTCACGCGCCTGCGCCAACCGCCGCGCGAATGGTCCCTCGCCGCGATGCAGCGCGCGCGCCACGCGGTACGCGACGTCGTCGGGCAGGTCGGGCCGCGCGAACACGAAGCTCCACGACCCCACCGAGGCGATGTCGGCCGACTGTCCCGGATAGCTGCCCGCGGGAATCGTCGCGCGCTTGAGGAACGCGTGCTTGGCGAGGATGCGCTCGATCTCGGCGGCGCTCGGCGCGATGAAGCGCGCGCCCCCGGGAGCCTTCGCCGCCTCGATGAATCCCGGCCAGCCGACGCCGCCGCCCCAGAGCGCGACGACGCGGCCGCCGCGCAGCATGTCGGGCCCATCGCCCGCGCGGTCGAGATAGACCGCGTCGAAGTCGCGATCGCGATCGAGGCCGAGCGCGTCGACCACGTAGCCCGCCTGGACGACGAAGCCCGAGCCCTTCGCGCCCCACGCGACCGGCTTGCCGCGCAGGTCCGCGATCGTGCGATACGGGCTCCCGGCGCGCACCACGAACATGCCCGGCGTCGAATACATCGCCCACAGCACCTTCATCTTCGCGGGCGCGCGGCCGATGCCCGCGAGCGCCTCGTACGCGGCCTCGCCTTGCACGAGGGCGAGATCGACCTGCCCGGCCTCGAGCAGCGGGACATTCTCCGCGCTGCCCCTGGTGTTGCGCGTCTCGATGGTGAGCGCGGGATCGGCTTCCTGCACCGTCTCCTTGAAGGCCGCCCCGTAGACCGGGAAACCGCCGCCGGGTGTCGCGGTGGCGAGCGTGACCGTGAGCGGCGCCGTGGAGACGGTGGCGCAGCCGGCAAGGCTCGCGACGCAAAATGCCGCGAGAATCTCAATCGACCTTGACATTGGCCTCCTTCACGATGCGCGTCCATTTCGCGAGGTCGTCGTGAATGTAGGCGGCGAATTCGGCGGGGGTGCCGCCGGTTGCTTCGGCACCGATGCCCGCGAATTTGTCCCGGATCGCCGGCTCCGCGATCACCTTCTGCGTGGCCGCGTTCAACTTGTCGATGATCTCCTGCGGCGTCCCCGCGGGCGCTATGAGGCCGGTCACGTTGGTCGCCTGGAAACGCGCGTAGCCCGCCTCGGTAGCCGTCGGCACCTCGGGCAGCATCGGCACGCGCTGCGGCGCGGTCACCATCAACGCGCGCAGCTTGCCGCCCTGGATGTGGCTCGCCGCCGAGGTGATCTGGTCGAAGTGCAGGTCCACCTGCCCGCCCATGAGATCGGCAAGCGCCTGGCCGCTGCCTTTGTACGGGATGTGCGTGAAGCGCGCGCCGGAGATCTCCTGGAAGAGCTCGCCCACGAGATGGTTCGAGCTGCCCGTGCCCGCGGAGGACATCGTGAGCTTGCCGGGGTTGAGCTTCGCCTCGGCCACGAGCTCGCGCACGGTCTTCGAGGGCGCGCGCGGATTGGTAACGAGCACGAACGGCGCCGAGGCGATCATGATCACCGGCGCGAAATCGCGCGTCGGGCTGTACGGGTTCTTCGGATAGAGGCTCGGCGCCACGCTGAACGTGCTGTTGGAACCCATCAGAAGCGTGTAGCCGTCCGGCGGCGATTTCGCTACCAGGTCGGCTCCGATGGTGCCTCCCGCGCCCGGCTTGTTCTCGACCACCACCGGTTGCCCGAGCGCTTCCGACAACCCCGGCGCCACCAGGCGCGCGGTGATGTCGACGTTGCCGCCTGGCGCGAACGGCACGATGATCTTGATCGGCTTCGTGGGATAGCCCTGCGCCATCGCGGCGGAGGCGACAGCAAGGGCGACGGCGCCGAGGCAACGGGCGAGCGGTGTGCGCATGGCCTTCTTTCAGTTGTTTGCGGCCATCCTAATCCTTTTCTCCCTCCCCTCTTGGGGAAAGGCCGGGGGGAGGGGGACGCCACCGCCATCGAATGATGCGCGCAAAAGTCCTGAAAACGCAGATGAACGCAGATCAAGGCACGCAGATGAACGCAGATGATCGGGGAGAATTCAGATTCCGGGGTAAGACTCCTCAATCAATGTGGAGTCGATGTCAGCAATTCGCCCGGCTCATCTGCGCTTCATCTGCGTTCATCTGCGTTTCCAGATTTTGGGTCGGGTAACTCGGGATGATCGAGACTATCCCCAGCCGTCGACCTCCAGCGTCGACATCCGATCGTCGACGCGCTCGACGCCCTGGATGTTGCCCGCGGTGCGAATGACGAGCTCGCGCGTCTCCTCGTCGCGCACGGTGCCGCCCAGGACCACGACGCCATCGTCTTCGTTGAAGAGGACCACGAGATCGGATGGGGCTACGAAGCCGCGGCGTGAAGCGATGTGGCGGCGGATCGCTTCCGCTGCCTCGCTCAGCTCGCCGCCCAGCACCGGTTGCGGCAGCGGGCTCGCGCTTGCCTGCTGCTGTCCGGGCGTCCCGCCCGCGAATTGCTGCTGCTGCCGCGGAGTATCGCGGAACGATTTTCCCCTGCGCGGCGGAAGGACTTTCTCGCCGATCTCCTCGATGAATTTCCGGATTGCCATTTCACTGCTCCTTTCGATTGCATGTCGAACGCCCGCGATGCGGGCGCCGAAACCGTGCAATATTCGCGCCGCGTCGTGTCGCGAAATGGCGACGCAATGCAACCAGTCAGAAACGCGAGAGGAAGCGCTCGAGCGCCGCGTTGAATGCCTCGGGCTGCTCGAGGTTCGAGAGGTGCCCCGCGTCGGGGACGACCGACAACTGCGCATGCGGCAAGTGGTCGCGAAGCACGCGCGCCATCGCCGGCGGCATCGCGATGTCGTGCTCGCCGACCATCACGAGGCACGGCACGTCGATCTCCTTCAGCCGCGCGGTCGCATCGATGGTCGGAATCGCGGCCGAGGTTCCGATGTATCCGTCGACCGGCGTGGTGCGTATCCAATCGGCGACGCGCGCCATCAATGCCGGGCTCTTCGCGCGAAACGAATCCCGGAACCAGCGCTCAAGCGTGGGCTCGACCATCACCTCCATGCCCCCGGCCTTCACCCTGGCGACGCGATCCCTGAACGCCGCGATGCCCTCGTCGGAGAGCCGGCTCGAGGTGTCGGCGAGCACCATCGAGGAAAAGATCCCCGGGTACTTGAGCGCGGTGGCGATGCCGAAGACTCCGCCCATCGACAGGCCGATCCAATGCGAGCGCGTGATGCCGAGCACATCGTGGAGTCCTTTCACGTCGTCGGCGATCATGTCGAGCGTGTAGGGACCGGGCGGTGCGCCGCTCTCGCCGTGGCCGCGCGAGTCGTATGCGAGCACGGTGAAGCGGCGCGCGAGCCGCTTCACCTCCTCGTCCCACATTTCCAGCCGGCAGGCGAGCGAGTGGGAGAGCGTCACCCACGGCCCGCTGCCCGTCACCGTGTATCGAACATCGATCCCGTTGATCTTGCGAACCGGCATCCTATTTCTTCTGCGCGCACTTGATGATCTCGGGGTTCGTCGGCAGGTCGAGACAATTCCTCACGTCGCGGTCCTTGCCCGGATTCTTCTTCGGCACGTCCATGTTGAGCCGCGGCGCCTTCGCGGGCGCTTTCGAATCCTCGCCGGCGGGCGCGGGCATCTCGCTCGCCGCGGACGGCTTGCCGTCGCCGGCTTTCGAATCCCTCGCGGACTGGGCGGCGGCCCAGGGGCTCGCAAGCAGGCAGGCGATCGCGGCCAGGGCAACGGTCCTCGTCTTCATGAAGCCTCCAGGGGTTCGGATCACAACCGAATCCTACTCGATGCGCCGCCGCGCCGGTCCGGGCGCGCAGGCCCCTCGGCGGCGCGTTGCGCGCGCTCCGAGATCCGGTAGGCGTTCTTTCCCGCGCGCTTGGCCTCGTACAACGCGAGGTCCGCGGCCTTCATCAGCGTCTGCGCGTCCTCGCCCGCGAACGGATAGACGGCGATGCCCGCGCTCGCGGTGATCGCGACGGATTGGCCGTCGATGACATAGGGCTGCGACAGCGCCGCAAGCACGCGCGTGGCGATCGCTTCCAGCTGCGCGTCGTCGGCCACGTGCCACAGAGCGATCATGAACTCGTCGCCGCCGAGGCGCGCCACCGTGTCCTCGTCGCGCATCGCGGCGAGCAGGCGTTTGGCGACCATCGTGAGCAGGATGTCGCCGACACCGTGCCCGAGCGTGTCGTTGACCTCCTTGAATCCGTCGAGATCGAGGTAGACCACCGCCATCGCGCCCTGCGTGCGGCGCGCATTGAGAAGGGCCATCGACATGCGCTCGCCCAGCAGGCGCCGGTTCGCGAGCCCGGTGAGCGGATCGTTGAGCGCAAGCGCTTCGAGCATCTGGCCGTGAGCGCGCGCCGCATCGTGCAGCAGCCGCACCTCGAGCATGTTGTGCACGCGCATCAGCACCTCGGCCAGGTCGAACGGCTTGCTGATGAAATCCTTGGCGCCGCCCTGCAGCGCGCGCAGCTTGTGCGCCGGTTGCGCGGTGATCGCCAGCACCGGCAGGTAGCCATCGGTCTCGAGCTCCTTCAGGCCCTCCATCACCGCGAAGCCGTCCATGCCGGACATCTGGATGTCGAGCAGGATCAGGTCGTAGCGATTCGCGCGGTGCATCTCGAACACCGCGCCCGGGTCCATCGTCGACGTGACGCGGGTGTAGCCCGCGCCGAGCAGCATGCGCTCGAGCAACACGACGTTGGCCTGCTGATCGTCGACGATCAGGATCTTGCCGTGCAGGATCTCAGGCGTGTCCGACATCGAGGGCCGCCGCCTCGCCGTCCCTTGCCGGATGCTCGAGCGCGAAGGCGAGCGCGGTATCCAGGACCTCCATGAACTCGGTCACCCGGATCGGCTTGGTGAGATAGCCGAAGAACCCCGCCTGCTGTCCCCTCTCGATCGCGCGTGGCATCGCATTCGCGCTGAGCGCGATGACCGGGATGTGGCTGGTGGATGGATCCTCGCGCAGGATCCGCAGCGCCTCGAAGCCGTCGACGCCCGGCAGGTTGATGTCCATGAGGATCACCTGCGGCCGCTCCCCGCGCGCGAGCGCGATGCCGAGGTCCCCGTCCACCGCGCTCAGCAAGCGCATGTCGGAGCGGCGCGCGAGCAGCTGTTCGACCAGCCTCAGGTTGGCCGGATTGTCCTCGACATAGAGCAGGGTGTGCATCGGCGCGCCCTGGAGGGCGTGTGCCTCGGTCACGGCTGCGGGCTCGTTCCCCTCGGCCGCGAGCTGCGGCTCGGGCGCCGAGCCCAGATCGAACCAGAAGACGCTGCCCACGCCGACCGTGCTCTCCACCCCGATCACGCCGCCCATCAGCTCGACGACGCGCTTGCTCATCACCAGGCCGATGCCGGTACCTTCCTCGGCAGTGCGTTCCTGCCCCAGCCGGTTGAAGGGCTGGAAGAGCTGCGCCAGCCGATCGGGGGACAAACCGGCGCCGGTATCGCGCACGCTGATGCGCAGGCGCTCCGGCGCGCTTTCGCAGCAATCGACGATGACACGCCCCGGCGGCCGGTTGTACTTGATCGCGTTGGACAGCAGGTTCACCAGCACCTGCTTCAGGCGCGTGCGGTCCGCGCGCACGTATTGCGGGATGTCGAACGAAGGGAACGTGAGCGTGATGCCGCGCTTGTGCCCCTGCGGCTCGATCATGGCCTTGCATTCGGACATGACCTCGGCGATCGACACCGTCTCCGTCGACAGCGCCAGCTGCCCCGATTCGATCTGCGCGAGGTCGAGGATCTCGTTGATCAGCTCGAGCAGGTACCAGCCCGCATGCAGGATCTGCCCGATGCTCGCCTTCTGTGAAGGGGCGGCCGGCGGCGACTCCGAATCCATCAGCTGCGCGAAGCCGAGGATCGCGTTCAACGGCGTGCGCAGCTCGTGGCTCATGCTCGAGAGGAAGTCCGATTTCGCGTGGTTGGCCTTCTCCGCCGCGATCTTCGCGCGCTCCAGCTCGGCATTGGTCTCGTGCAGCGCCTGGTCGAGGAGCTTGCGCTCGGTCACGTCGCGCGCCGCGGCGAACACCCCCTGCAGCGTGCGGTCGCGATCGTAGAATGTGGTCGCGTTGTACGAGACCTCGGTTCGCTTGCCGTCGCGGTTGCGCGCGGTGAGCTCGTAGTTGGTGAGCTTCTTCTCGCTCAGCACCAGCTTGATCGCCGCCTCGGCGCGCTCCGG
>JANPHA010000207.1:0-6010 GCA_031424255.1 Burkholderiales bacterium
CGCGGTCCAGAAGGTCGCGACCGGATTGGCGATGCCCTTGCCGGTGATGTCGAAGGCCGAGCCGTGGATCGGCTCGAACATCGAGGGGAATTCGCGCTCGGGGTTCAGGTTCGCGGTGGGCCCGATGCCGAGGCTGCCGGAGAGTGCCGCGGCGAGATCCGACAGGATGTCGGCGTGCAGGTTGGTCGCCACCATCACGTCGATCGACGCGGGCTTGAGCACCATGCGTGTGGTCATCGCATCGACCAGCTCGCGGTCGGTCTTCACGTCGGGAAAATCCTTCGCGACCTCGAAGAAGATTTCGTCCCACATCACCATGCCGAAGCGCTGCGCGTTGGACTTGGTGACGAGCGTCAGGTGCTTGCGGGGGCGTTTCTGCGCGAGCGCGAACGCGAAGCGGTGGATCCGCTCGACCCCCTTGCGCGTGAACACCGCCACCTCGGTTCCGACCTCGATCGGCAGCCCGCGGTGGGAGCGCCCGCCCATGCCCGCGTATTCACCCTCGGAGTTCTCGCGGATCACGACCCAGTCGATGTCCTGGCCGTTGGCGAGCGGGCTCTTCACCCCCGGCAGTACGCGCGCCGGGCGCACGTTGGCGTATTGGTCGAAGCCCTGGCAGATCGGCAGCCGCAGCCCCCAGAGCGACACGTGGTCGGGCACCTTCTGGCTGCCGACCGCGCCGAAGAAGATCGCGTCGAAGCCCTGGAGCTTCGCTAGCCCGCCGTCGGGAATGTAGTGGCCGTGCTCGAGGTAATGCCGCGAGCTCCACGGAAACTTCTCGACCTGCAACGCGAAGCCCTCGGCCTTGCCGAGCGCCTCGAGCACCTCCAGCCCCGCGTCGATCACCTCGGGCCCGATTCCGTCGCCGCCGATCGCCGCGATCTTGTACTTGCGCATGCTCCACCTCCAATTCGGGGGTCAGACTCCTCAAATTGCAATTGCGGAGTCTGACCCCGGTATTCGTCAATTGCGGAGTCTGACCCCGGTATTCCCGGTATTCGTCATTTCCGCAGGAAGTCGAAGTCCACGCCCTGGTCGGCCTGGGTGACGGTCTCCAGGAAGAGCTTGAGATAGCCGCGTGGCGCGGTGGGCGCCGTCACCGGCGATTCCTTCTGCCGGCGCGTGAGCTCGGCGTCGGAGACCAGCAGCGCGATCTCGCGCGCGGAGACGTCGAGTCGGATGCGATCGCCCGAGCGCACCCACGCGAGCGGGCCGCCGATCGCCGACTCGGGTGTGACGTGCAGCACGATGGTGCCCGCCGCGGTGCCGCTCATGCGCCCGTCGGAAATGCGCACCATGTCCTTCACGCCCTTGCGCGCGAGCTTCTTCGGGATGGGCAGGTACCCCGCCTCCGGCATCCCGGGCGCGCCCTTGGGGCCGATGTTCTTCAGGACCAGGATATCTTCCGCATTCACGTCGAGGTCGTCGCTGTCGATGCGCTTCGCCAGGTCCTCGGCGTTCTCGAACACCACCGCGCGGCCTTCGTGCTTCATCAGCTTCGGATCCGCCGCCGATTGCTTGATGATGGCGCCGCGCGGCGCGAGGTTGCCGCGCAGCACCGCGATGCCGCCGCGCGGATAGATCGGGTTGGAGAAGGGCCGCACGACATCCTGCTCGAAGGCGCGCGACGCGTCGATCTCCTCGCCCATCGTGCGGCCGGTGACGGTCAGCGCGTCCAGGTGCAGCAGGGGTTTGAGCTCGCGCAGCAGCGCCGGCAGCCCGCCCGCGCGGTGCAGGTCCTCCATGTAGTGCTGGCCCGAGGGCTTGAGATCGACCAGCACCGGTGTCTCCATGCCGATCGCGTGCAGCCGCTCGAGATCGATCGGGATGCCGAGGCGCCCGGCGATCGCGGTCGTGTGGATCACGCCATTGGTGGATCCGCCGATCGCGAGCAGCACGCGCAGCGCATTCTCGAACGCCTTCGCGGTGAGGATCTTGTCGGGCGTGAGCCTCGATTTCGCGATCTGCACCGCGACCTCCCCCGAGCGCTCCGCCACGCGAATGCGATCGGCGGTGACCGCAGGCGGCGAAGCGCTTCCCGGCAATGCGATGCCGAGCGCCTCGGCCACGCACGCCATCGTGCTCGCGGTGCCCATCACCGAGCAGGTGCCGACGGAAGCCACGAGCTGGTCGTTCACCCGCGTGATCTCGTCGGCGTCGATTTCCTCGGCGCGGTATTTCCCCCAGTAACGGCGGCAATCGGTGCATGCGCCGACGCGCTGGAACTGGTGCGAGCCGGTGAGCATCGAGCCCGTCACCAGCTGCACGCACGGCACGTTCGCGGAGGCGGCGCCCATCAGCTGGGCCGGCACCGTCTTGTCGCATCCGCCGATCATCACGACCGCGTCCATCGGTTGCGCGCGGATCATCTCCTCGGTGTCGATCGACATGAGGTTGCGCAGGTACATCGACGTCGGATGCGAGAAGCTTTCGTGGATCGAGATCGTGGGGAAGTCGATCGGCAGCCCGCCGGAGAGCATCACGCCGCGCTTGACCGCTTCGATCAGCTGCGCGGCGTTACCATGGCAGGGGTTGAACGAGCTGCCCGTGTTGACGATGCCCACGACCGGGCGCGAGAGCGCGCTGTCGGTATAGCCCGCGCCCTTGATGAACGCCTTTCGCAGGAAGAGCGAAAAGTCGCGATCGCCGTAGCTGGTGAGGCCCTTCTCGAGGCCGCGGTCCTTCTTGTCGTTGCCCATGGCTTGTCAGCTTAAGATGAACGCCCAATCATACAAGGAGGGTGAATTGAGGGGTCAGACTCCGCAATGATCGCCGGGCTCGTCGAAATCCTCCTCTTCCAGGGGCTCGGGGAGCTCGCCTCGCGCTTCGTCGTGCCGCTGATTCCCGGACCGGTCGCCGGGCTGATCCTGCTTCTCGCGTGGCTCATGGTGCGCAAGCGCGTTCCCCCGAACGTGGACCTGGTCGCCACCGCGCTGGTGAAGCACCTCGGGCTCCTGTTCGTGCCCGCGGCGGTGGGCGTGGTCATGTACCTGCCGCAGCTGCGCTCGCAGGCCGTCGCGATCGTCACCGCGCTCGTGGCGAGCGTGGTGATGACGATCGCGGTGACGGCGCTGGTGCTGAAATTCCTGGCTCGGGAGGAATTGGGCCCCGGCCCGCGCCGGGGTGACGAGCTGTGAACATCCAGGAGATCTGGGTCTATCTCTCCGGCAGCCCGCTGCTGGCGTTGATCCTGACGCTCGCCGCATATCAGGTCGGCTTCATGATCTACCAGCGGCTCGACCGCGCGCCGCTCGCCAACCCGGTGTTCATCGCGATCGTGCTCGTGGCCGTGGCGATCACGGCGATCGACATGCCGTACGCGACATATTTCGAGGGCGCGCAGTTCGTGCATTTCCTGCTCGGCACGGCGACCGTCTCGCTGGCGGTGCCGATCTACCAGGGCATCGGCGCGCTCAAGGGCCGGCTCGTGCCGCTGCTGGTCGCGCTCTTCGCGGGCGGCGCCACGTCGATCGCCACCGCGGTGGGAATCGCACGCCTGCTGGGCGCCGACGACACGATCGTGGGCGGCCTCTACGCGAAGTCCGTGACCGCGCCGATCGCGATGGGCGTGGCGGAGCGCATCGGCGTGTCGCCCACCCTCACGGCGGTCTTCGCGGTGAGCACCGGCATCCTCGGCGCGGTGCTCGCCACGTACGTGCTCAACGCGGTCGGCTCCAGGGCGTGGTGGCAGCGCGGCTTCGCAATCGGTGTGGCGGCGCACGGCCTCGGCACCTCGCGCGCGTTCAGCGTGAATCCGGAAGCGGGAAGCTATTCGAGCCTCGCGATGGGGCTGCACGGGATCGCCGGAGCGGTGCTGATCCCGCTGGCATTGCGCGCCTGGTGAGGGCCGTATAATCCCGCTTCTACCCCGGGGGGACATGACATGGCCACGAAGAAATTGCCCGCAACTCTGATCCCCGGCGACGGCATCGGGCCCGAAGTGACGCAGGCCACGGTCGAGGTCCTCGAAGCGCTCGACGCCCCGTTCGCGTGGGAGTCCCACATGGCGGGCATGGCGGGCGTCACCGCGAGCGGCGATCCGCTGCCGAAGGAAACCCTGGAGAGCATCCGCCGCACGCGCCTCGCGCTGAAAGGCCCGCTCACCACGCCGGTCGGCGGCGGCTTCCGCTCGTCCAATGTGCGCCTGCGCGAGGAGTTCCAGCTCTACGCGAACCTGCGCCCCGCCCGCACGCTCGTCCCCGGCGGCCGCTACGAGGACATCGACCTCGTGCTCGTGCGCGAGAACCTCGAAGGCCTCTACGTGGGCTTCGAGCACTACGTGCCGATCGGCGACGATCCGCGCGCGGTCGCGGTGGCCTCGGGCGTGAACACGCGCGCCGGCTCGCGCCGCATCTGCGAATTCGCGTTCGAGTACGCCGCGAACAACGGCCGCAAGAAGGTGACGCTGGTGCACAAGGCCAACGTGCTGAAGGCATTGACCGGGATCTTCCTCGAGGCCGGCAAGGACGTCGCGAAGAAGTACGAAGGCAAGGTCGCGTGCGACGAGCGCATCATCGACGCCTGCGCGATGCAGCTCGTGATGAACCCGTGGCAGTTCGACGTGATCGTCACCACCAACCTGTTCGGCGACATCCTCTCCGACGAGATCGCCGGGCTTGTGGGCGGGCTGGGCATGGCGCCGGCCGCCAACATCGGCGTCGACGCGGCGATCTTCGAGGCGGTGCACGGCTCCGCGCCCGACATCGCCGGCAAGGGCCTCGCCAATCCGCTGGCGCTCATGCTCTCCGCGGCGCTGATGCTCACCCATGTCGGCGAGCAGGAGAAGGCGAAGCGCATGCGCACGGCGATCGACAAGGTGCTGCGCGAAGACAACATCCGCACCGGCGACCTGGGCGGCAAGGCGACCACGAAGGAATTCACGCAGGCGGTCATCAAGCGGCTGGGATGAGAAGCAAGCTCTTCGTCCCCGGCTCGCGGCCGGAGCTCTTCGCCAAGGCGCTGGCGAGCGAGGCCGACGGCCTCTCGTTCGACCTCGAGGACGCGGTCGACGAGGCGATGAAGGATGAGGCGCGGCGCGAGCTCGCGGCGTTCCTGCGCGCGCTGCAGCCCGGGCACGGCAAGACCATCATCGTGCGCGTGAACGGCCTCGACACGCCGCATTTCGCCGCCGACATCGAGGCGATCGTCGGCCCCGGGCTCGACATCGTGAACCTTCCGAAGGCGGAATCCGCGGACGACGTGAAGGCGCTCGCGGCGGCGCTCGACCGCGCCGAACGCGGCAAGAAGGGGATCCCCGCCTCGATCCTCGCCAACATCGAGTCTCCCAAGGCGCTGCGCCTCGCGGCAGAGATCGCGACCGCCGGCCCGCGCGTGGTCGGGCTGCAGGCGGGCTGGGGCGACCTGCTCGAGCCGCTCGACATCGACCGCTACAACCTGCCGATGATCGAGGCGCTGCTGCTCCAGATCCGCATCGCCGCGGGCGAGGGCAACGTCTGGGCCTACGACGGCGCCTTCGCGAACATCAAGGATCCCGAAGGCTACAAGCGCGAGGCGGAAGTCGCGCGTCGCCTGGGCTACCTCGGAAAGAGCGCGATCCATCCGTCGCAGGTGCCGCTCGCCAACGCGGTGTTCCGGCCGACCGATGCGGAGATCGCCCACTCGCTGCAGGTCGTCGAGGCCGCGCGCAAGGCCAAGGAGAAAGGTGTCGGCGCCTTCACGGTGAACGGCAGGATGGTCGACGGCCCGTTCATCCGGCGCGCGGAAAACATCCTGTCCCTGGCGCGACGCCTGGGGCTCATCACGCAGGACGAGAGGAGAATCGAATGACGTCGCGCCACGCGCTCGCCACCATCGCCGTTGCCGCGGCCGCCCTTGCCGCGGGGGTCGCCGAGGCGCAATCGCAGCTCAAGTTTCCGTCGAAGCCGGTGACGATCGTCGTGCCCTATCCGCCGGGCGGCTCGAACGACACGTTCGCGCGCGAGCTCGGCAAGAAACTCTCCGACACGTGGAAGGTGCCCGTCATCATCGACAACCGCCCGGGCGCGGGCGG
>JANPHA010000208.1:0-3060 GCA_031424255.1 Burkholderiales bacterium
AGAACGGCGAGGCGGCCATCGAGCGCTCCAGCAAGGAGCAACCCGACGTCGTTCTCATGGACGTGGTGATGCCGGGGCTGAACGGCTTCCAGGCGACGCGCGCCATCACTCGCGCCGAAGCGACCAAGCACATCCCGGTCATCATCTGCTCCACGAAGGACGCGGACACCGACAAGATCTGGGGAATGCGCCAGGGCGCGAAGGACTATCTCACCAAGCCGGTCAACGAGGCGGAGCTCCTCGCGAAGATCGACGCGCTCACCGTATAGAGGCTGCCGGCGCAAGGGCTCGAGAAGCTGAAGGAGAAGCGAGTAGAAGAAGAAAAGAAAACGGGCCGCGAGGCCCGTTTTCACTTGGGGGACCGGTGGCGTAATATCGCGCCGTCGGAAACCTTGGGAGAACCTCGTGCGCGGAGCGGCAGTCCTGTCGGGAATCGTGGTGCTGGCCTGGTCGGCGCTCTCGCCGGCCCAGGAAATCTCGAAGGACACCGGCCAGGTGTTGATTCCGGCATCCAGCGCGAGCCTGGTGCACCGCACGCCCGCGCCGGACTTCAAGCCCAGCGCCGCGTATCGCTGGCTCGATTTCACGCTGGAGGCTTCGGGCCGGGATGCCGTGCGCAACAAGCCGCGCCCCACCGTGCTGTCGCGCACGGACGCGATCGTACTCACCGCGATGTATGACGCGTGGGCTGCGTATGACGACAAGGCGGTCGGCACGCGGCTGGGCGGCAAGCTGCGGCGGCCGAAGGCCGAGCGCACTCAAGCGAACAAGGAGAAGGCCATCGCCTTCGCGGCCTACCGTGCGCTCCTGTTCGTCTACGCCGAAGACGCCGACTGGATTCGCGACCAGTTCAAGGCGCGCGGCTTCGACCCCGCGAACGCCTCGACCGATCCGCGTACGCCCGAGGGCGTCGGCAACCTCGCGGCGAACGCTCTCATCGAATATCGTCGCCACGACGGCTCCAACCAACTCGGCGACGAGCAAGGCGGCGACGGCAAGCCGTACTCCGACTACACGGGTTACAAGCCGGTGAATAGCGCGGAAAAAGTCACGGATCCGGCGCGCTGGATGCCCATCCCCTTCGACGACGGCAAGGGCGGCACGGTGTCGCCGGGATTCCTCGGGCCGCAGTGGGGCCGCATCAAGCCATTCGCGCTCGAGCGTTCCGACCAGTTCCGGCCGCCCGAGCCGCCCCAGTGGGGAAGCGAGGCGCTGAACCGCGATATCGAAGAGGCGGTGCGGGTCAACGCCAACCTCACGCTCGAGCAGAAGGCCACCATCGAGCTGATGCGCGAAGGGCCGCGCTCGACGGGCCAATCGGGGCACTGGCTGCAGTTCGCGCAGGACGTGTCGCGCCGTGACCGCAACGACCTGGATAAGGACGTGAAGCTTTTCTTCGCGGTCGGCAACGTCGTGATGGACGCGTTCATCGCGTGCTGGGAAGCCAAGCGCACCTACGACAACAGCCGCCCGTACTGGTGGGCGCAGCTCTACTACAAGGGCAAGCAGATCGAGGGGTGGGGCGGCCCCGGCAAGGGGACCGTGACGATGGCCGCCGAGCAGTGGCGGCCGTACTCGCCGCGAAGCTTCGTCACGCCGCCGTTTCCCGGATACGTCTCCGGCCATGCAACGGCGAGCGGCGCCGCGTCACGGATGCTGGAGCTTTTCACCGGCAGCGATCGCTTCGGGGCGGTCACGTTCCAGCAGGCGGGGTACCTCACCGGCGAGGGCGATTTCACTTCGGCGCAGATGCAGGCGCGCAATGGGACGCCTGCAACGGGCGTGGCCGAATCCAGGACGGTGCGCCTGGACCTGCCGAGCTTCACGGCCACCGCGGAGATGGCCGCGATGTCGCGACTCCTCGGCGGCTATCACGTGCGCGTGGACAACGAGGAGGGGCTCATCCTCGGGCGCCGCATCGCGATGTACAGCTGGCCGAAATACCAGGCTTACTTCGACGGGACGGCGAAGGTCGCGCGCTAGGTTCGTGCGCGCGATGGAATGGGTGGTGGCGAGTCAGGGATTTGAACCCCGGACCAACGGATTATGATTCCGCTGCTCTAACCACTGAGCTAACTCGCCAAGCCGGCAATTTTACCAAATAAGCGGCTCGCATCCCACTATTGTGTTGACTTCCCCGGCCCGCGCGGATGAAATGCGGCAAAAGGGAGGTACAACAATGAAAACATGGGCGCACATCGCAAGGCTGGGGCTTGGCATCGCGTTGCTGTCGGCGAGCGTCGCCTCGTTCGCGAAGAACGATACCTACGACCTGGTTGCCACCGGAACCGGCAGGGACCTCTCGGTGAGCCCCGCAGGAGTCATCACCGGCGAGGTCACCGGCCAGGCCACTCTCCTGGGCAACTTCACCGGCATCCTGGTGATCGCCTTCAACGGCAACGACAAGACCTTCGGGGGCTCAGGCTACCTGCGCGCCCCCAACGGCGACAGGCTGTACTTCGAGCACAAGGGCAAGATCGAGACCAAGCGCTATCCCTACGAATTGAAGGGCCAGGTTGACGTGACCGGCGGCACGGGCGCGTTCGATGGCGCGTCCGGCAAGCTGAAGCTGGGCGGGCTCAACTTCGGCGCGGGGGTGTCCGAGTACTCCTTCGAGGGGAAGCTGTCCTTCGACGACTGAGGCTCAGACGTTGAAGCGGAAGTGCATGACGTCGCCGTCCTTGACGACGTACTCCTTGCCTTCCAGCCGCATCTTGCCCGCCTCCTTGGATTTGGCCTCGCCGCCCAGGCGCACGTAGTCCTCGTAGGCGATGACCTCGGCGCGGATGAAGCCCTTCTCGAAATCGGTGTGGATCACGCCCGCGGCCTGCGGGGCCGTTGCGCCCTTCCTCACCGTCCAGGCGCGCACTTCCTTGTCACCCCCGGTGAAATAGGTCTGCAATCCCAGCAAGTCGAAGGTCGCGTGGATCAGGCGATCGAGACCCGGCTCGGTCATGCCCATGTCGGCGAGGAACATCTGTTTTTCTTCATCGTCGAGGCCGGCGATCTCGGACTCCAGCTTGGCGCTGATGGCAACCACCGGCGCCTTCTCCTTGGCGG
>JANPHA010000209.1:0-4181 GCA_031424255.1 Burkholderiales bacterium
GCGAGCAGCTTCACCCCGGGCGTGCGATCGCCGAGCGCGGCATAGGCGATCGCATTCGGATCGCGCTCGAGGTCCGCGATCATCTTCCCGCGGTCGGCGTACTCGCGCAAGTCCTCGTTGAAGATCGCGCCGCCGCCCATCACCTTCGCCTGGAAATACGTGATCGTGCCGGCGCCGAGATTGGGCGGGCCGTAGACGTGGATCGGCTTCGCGGCCCACTCGCCCGTGAGGCCGACATCTCCCCACGTGCGGATGTTGTCGGCCTTCGTGCGCGCGGCACTCTCATCCCAGGTGAGCGCGTTCCAGCCGCCGCCGCGCTCCGCGCCGAAGATGCCGTCCAACTGCTTCACCGTGAGCTTCGCGAGCGGATTGTCCTTGTGCACGAAGATCGCGTACGCGGGCGACTTGTGCGGCTGCGCGAAGCTTCCGGTGGCGACTTCGATCTCGACCGGATAGACCCACGCGCGCTCGTACACGCCGTAGCGTTCATACGGATTGATCGGCCGGCCCATCAACGCGATGTCGGCCGTGCGCATCTCGAGCGCGTAGATGCCCGAACCGGTGCCCTTGAGCCACTCCTCGAAATGCACATCGGGGTGAAGCTTGCGAAAGCCACGCTCCCAGCGTTTGAGCAGCCCCGCCATCTGGTCGTTGCCGCTCACGCGCAGCGTGCCGGAGAAGGTCTCCCTCCCCTTGGGGGAAGGGCCGGGAAGCGGATCGGCCATCGCGATCGTCGCCAAGCCGGTCAACAACATCGCCACGAAGATTTTCATGTTCACTCCAGCTTCCTCATCTCGATCCGGGCCTGTTCCGTGCTGAGCGGGATGAAGATGCGGCTGTCGGCCACGATCTGCTGGCCCTCGCGGCTCAGCACGAAGCGCACGAACTCCTTGTCGCGCGCGGCAAGCGGCTGGCCCGGCTTGCGATTCAGATAGAGATACGCGCCGTTGTGCATCGGGTAGCTGCCGTCGAAGAACGTCTGCGCGCTCGGAGTCACGTAAGGCCCGGCCGCGGTGCGCGCGAGCGGCAACACCTTCACGTCGGATTTCGCCGCGTTGATGACGCGCTGGAACATGAAGCCGATGGCGAGCGGATCGCCCTCGACCCCTTCGATGATCTCCTGGTCGCGCGTCTTGCCGTGGGCCTTCAGGCCGATATCGGCGCGCGGCCCCTCGATCAGCGCGGGGTTCCATTTCTTGCCGCCGTGGCAGGCTTCGCGCTCGATCAGGTCGGCCCAATTGCTGAGCGTCACGTCGGAGCCATGCGGATGAATCGGCTTGTCGGCCCATTCGCCGGTGAGCCCGAGCTGGCCCCACGTGCGGATGTTCTTCTCGGGCCCGCGCGCCGCGGCAGTCGACCACTTCACACCGTCCCACGCGCCGCTGCGCTGCGCGCAGAAGATCCCGTCGATCTGCTCGAGCGTGAGGCGCGCGAGCGGGTTCGTCTTGTGCACCACGAACATGAGGCCCGGCGTCGAGCCCTGCGGATCGTCGAACGACCCGGTGGCGAAGCGGATCTCGAGCGGCTCGTAGCCGAAGGCCTGGTGGAATGCCATGACGCTCGTGTGCCACGTGCGGTGGCCCATGAGCCCGATGTCGGCCCTGCCGGTCAGCAATCCCGCGAACGCCTGCGAGGTGTTGATGAGGTACGAATGGAGGCGCACATGCCCCTGCTTCGCACGGAAGGCGCTTGCCCACTGGCCCACCAGCGACTCGAGCGGCGTGCCGAAGATGCGCACCACGCCGAGCGCCATCTGCTCGGGTTGATATGCGGGCAGCGCGCCGAGGTCGTAGCGGGCAGGTGGGTAGTCGGCAGCGAAGACAGACGTCGAGACCAAGAGAGCGGCGACACCCAACCTCACAGGTCGACCCGCACGCTGAACTTGATGCTGCGGTCCATCCCGATGCCGTAGGTTCCGGTCTGCACCGAGTTCCAGTAGCGCTTGTTGGCGAGGTTGTCCGCGTTCACCTGGAACGCCACGCGCTTTCCGGCCACGCGGGTGATGTATCCCACTCCCGCCGAGTACAACGTATACCCGGGGATCTTGCCCTGCTCCTGGTTGTTGACGTAGCGATACGAGATGCCGGTGGCGCCCGCGCTGATCGTGAGGCCCGGAACCCACGGCGGCTTGTACGAGAGCGACACGTTGCCGAGCTTGCCCGGGGTGTTTTCCGGAGTGAAGCCGTCGAACGTCGGGTCCGGCGACTTCTGCACGGCTTTCAGGTACTGGCCCGCGGCGGTGAAGGTCCAGCGGCGCAGGAACTCGTAGCTCAGCGTCGCCTCGACGCCCTTGTAGTTGATGTCGCCGCTGTTGGCGAAGATGCGCGTCACCGGATCCGTTACCGCGTTGGCGCGCGTGATCTGGAAGTACGAGCCGCTCACCGACAACCCCTTGATGTGCGAGTCGCGGATGCCGAATTCCTTCTGCGTCGAGACGGCCGAAGGCAGGATCTCGTTGGAATTTATCGCCGTCGTCGGCGCCGTGCCGCCCGCCTCGAGCCCTTCCATGTAGCTCGCGAAGAGCGTGAGGCTGGGAATCACATCATAAAGAATTCCGTACGCCGGCGAGCTCACGCTGGTGGACGTTTGCTTGCCTCCCGTGGTCTCGTCGTCCTTGGTATGGCGCAAGCCGAGCAGCACCTTCCACTTCGGGCCGATCGAGACGGTGTCGTAGAAGTAGACGCCCACGTCGGTGCTGTCCTGCAGCGGAAGCACCGTGTCCGGGCGCGTGAACACAGGCGGCGGCAGCACGATCGGGTCGAAGATGTTCTGGCGCACAGCGAGCGTCGTCGTGTTCTGGCCCAGCGAGATCGAATCGCGGATCGCCTTCGAGACGCCCACGGTGAAATCGTGCTTCAGGAAAAAGGTGTTGAACCTGCCGATCGCCTCGACGCGCGAGAAGAGGTTGCGGTACTCCTGCTTCGCCGACGATATGTTCACGATTCCGCCGGCGCCGGTCACGATGTTATAGCCGCCGATGCGTGTCGTGAAGCGCGAGCGGTCGCCGTCGGAACGGCCGGTCTCCGCAAGGAGTTTCCAGCTGTCGGTGAGGATGTAGTCGGCGCGGATCTGATCGTTCTTGGTATGCGGCGGGTACACGTTCCACGTGCCCGACAACAGGTTGCGGGGGTTCGGGACAGGCGTGATCGGGACCACGCCGTTGACTGCCGGCAGCAGGCTGACACCGCCCTGCTCGGTCGCGACGCGCGCAACGTACTCGTGGTCTCCACTGATCGACAGGCGCGGGGTGAGGCGGTAGTCGAACCCGAGGCTCCAGAACTTCGAGTGCCCGGTCGTGTCGCGGATGCCGTTCTCGGTGTTGGCCCAGGAGGCATTGACGCGTATCCCCAATTCCCGCTCGGTGCCGAACCTGCGCCCGATGTCGAAAGAGCCGCCGTATTGCCCGAACGAATTTCCGGCCATCGCCAGGCTGGTGATGTCGATGTCGCCGGCCCTCTTGGTGACCAGGTTGATGATGCCCGCCGGGCTCGCCACGCCGAACATCAGCGCGTTGGCGCCCTTCAGCGTCTCGATGCGTTCCTTGTCTTCTGTCGGCACCGTGATGACGCCGACCGTGGGCAGGCCGCCGTTCAATCGATAGTTCGAGAACAGGTTCAGCTTGATGCCGCGGATGTTGACCGAGTCGTTGGCCGTGCCCTTCGAGTTCGCGGGAGAGACGCCGGCCACGCCCTTGATCGCCTCCGAGTAACCTTCCTGCGACGCCTGCTCGAGCTTCTCTCCCGAGGTCACCGCCTTGGTCATCGGCAGCGACTGCTGGCCACCCAGCTCGGGCTTGTCGTATTCGCTCTGCGCGACCTTCTCCGGGCGGCTCACGGGATATGGCCCGGAAAGCGCGGCGACGCTGGCAACCTTGACGCGCATCTCGTCGCGGATCTTTTCGGCCTGGCGGAAGAGCGCGTCGGAATCGGCGATGTTGCGCGGGAACACGATCGCGATCGCGCCCACGACGTTGTTCCCGGCATCGCGCACGGCTCCGAGGACCTGGTCACGCCGGCCCAGTACGACACGAAGGTGTCCCCCGACACGTACGCGCAGTTCCTCGTGGACGACACCCTCGCCCAGCAGCCCGGAGTCGTCATCATCACGTTGCACATCCGCGACTCTTCCGGGGGCTACCCGGTCGTCGCCTCGAACATCGGCCGTATCGGCAAGCCCGCCGA
>JANPHA010000210.1:0-7508 GCA_031424255.1 Burkholderiales bacterium
TTCGAGTCGCATGGGCAGTCCCCCTTTTTTCTTGGCCACTGCGCCCACCCTGCCTGTCATGCCGCCCGACACCTTGACCTGCGTCAAACGATGCGATGTTAGGGCCAGGTGTTGACCGGGATCAGCCCGCGCCGCGGCCACCAACCGCAATATGGCATCCACAAAGGAGACACCCATGCAAAGCATTCCCCTCTTCGCAAGGTGCGCCGCCGGCGCTCTCGCAGCGCTCATCCCGTGGGCCCCGGCCGCCCACGCGATGCCGCCGGGAGAGCGAACCGGCAAGGAAGTGGTCCAGACGTTCTGCATCGAGTGCCATGGGCCCGGCGCCAACGGCGCGCCGCGGATCGGCGACGCGAAAGCGTGGAAGGCGCGCTCCGCGCGCGGCCTCGCGAAGCTCACCGCCAGTGCGCTCGCGGGCGTGCGTCGCATGCCGCCGCACGGGGGCACATTGCAGATCAACGACCTCGAATTGAAGCGCGGCATCACCTTCATGGTCAACCAGTCGGGCGGCCATTGGGCCGAGCCAAAGGCCGCGGGAAAATCCTGACATTCGCGGCTTGGTCCTGACGTTGGCGGGACTCATTGAGGGCGACCGCCCGCGCAGCGCACCACGTGCACGCTGCACGGCGCGTTCGCCGTCACCGACGATGCGACCGAGCGCCACCACGCGAGCGTCTTCTCGTCGGGCGCGGGCGCGCCGAGCACGATCAGGTCGACGTTGTTGCGGCGCCCGAATTCGACCAACGCCGCCGCCGGGTCCGACGCCTCGAGGACATGCAGCGACACGCGGTGCGGCTCGACCGCGAGCGGCCCGATCCAGTGCCGCAGCCGGATGCGATGCTCGACCTGCCGGTCGCGATCGCGCGCCGTATCGGATCCTCCAATCACCGACGACACCACAGCGACGCAGATCAGCCGGAATTCCGCGCTCAGGGACAGGATGCGCCGCGTGGTGCGCTGCAGCTCGGGCTGGCGCGGATCATCGGGATGCATGGTGTCGACGGCCACCATCACGACCGGGGCCGCTCCGGCCTCCTCCTTCGCGCCGCCCGGCAGCGCGCCGATGTCGCGCGCCTTCCACCAGCGCGCGGCCTGCGCCGCGAACCCCTTGCGCAGGCGCTTGCTCGCGCGCTCCGTGAGCGCCACCTGGTCGGGATTGCGCAGGTCGAACGCGACGTGCGCGGCCGACTGGTAGCGCCGCGCCGGATCGGGATCGAGGCAGCGCAGGATCACCTCCTGCAGCCACGGCGCGATGTGCCGGTCATGGGCCACCGGCGGCGGCGGGTCGATCCAGAGCCGGTCGCGAAGCCCCGCCATGGTGCGCGGCACGCCGAACGGGAGCTGGCCGGTGGCAAGCTCGTACAGGATCACTCCGAGCGCGAAGAGATCGCTGCGGCGGTCGCGGCGCGCGCCCAGCACCTGCTCGGGCGAGATGTAGGGTGCGGAGCCGGCGGTGTAGCGCCGCTCCTGCGCCAGCAGGTCGGGCAGCAGGCGATGGTGCGCGAGCGCGAAGTCGAGGATCACCGCGCTGCCGTCGGCGCGGATCACGACGTTGTCCGGCTTCAGATCGAGGTGCACCACGTCCTGCGCGTGGATCGCGTGCAGGGCATCGGCGATGGCGGCGCCGATGCGCGCCACTTCCGCGCCGGGCAGCGCGGGTGTCGCACGCCGGTCCAGGCTCGATCCCGCGATGCGCTCGATCACGATGTAGGGCACCGTACTCAGGTCGCCCGCGGCGACGAAGCGCGGCACGTGCGGCCCGGAAAGCCGCGGCAGGATCATCGCCTCGGTCTCGAAGGCGAGCAGCAATTCGGCCGCGTCGGCCCCTGCGCCCAGCCGCGGCACCTTCATCAGCAGGGGAAAGCCGGTGTCGCGCCCCGTGACCTCGAAGAGGCGGCCCATCGCGCCCGCATGCACGCATTCGCCGACGACGAACCCGTCGATGTGGTCGCCCGCCGCGACCTCGTGCGCGGCCATCAGGCGCCCCTTTCGAGGCGATAGGCGAGCATCTCGGGCAGGCCGGCCGCCCGGATCTTGCGCGCGGCGGCGTGGTTGTCGTAGGGCACGCGGTGGAACGTGAGGCGCTTCGCGTCGAGATCGGCGAGCGCGTAGGCGGCCGCCGGGTTGCCGTCGCGCGGCTGGCCCACGGATCCCACCACCGCGAGCCACGCGCGATGCGAGCTCACAGGGATCGCGACGCCGGCCTGCGGGCGAAAGGCGATCATGCGCCGCTGCGCATCCTCGCCGTAGAGCGCCTGGTCGTGAACATGGCCGCAAAACGTGTACGGCGTTCCCGCCGCGCGCGCGCTGCGCTCCGCGGCGCCGGCGCCGTCGACGTAGTCCCAGCGCTGCGGTGCGGCCGCCGACGCGTGCACGAAGCATGCGGCATCCTCGCGCACGCACAGCGGCAGCCCCTCGAGGAACGCGCGCTGCTCCGGGGTGATCGCGGTGCGCGTCCAGGCGATCGCCGCCGCGGCGCTCTCGTTGAAGTATCCGCCCGCGCCTGAGATCGCCTCGTCGTGATTGCCGCGCAGCACGATCGCGCCGTGCCGCGCGTGCTCGCACACGATGTCGAGCACCGCCGCCGGGTCTGCGCCATAGCCCACCAGGTCGCCGAGGAACGCGAAGCGGCGCGCGCCGCGTTCCTCGGCGTGCGCGAGGCAGCTGCGCAGCGCCTCGAGGTTGGAATGGATGTCGGCGAGCAACGCGAGCACTATCGGCGCCGCGTCAGGTCGCGTCCGGCGGGCGGTCGTCGTCGGCCACCACCGAAAGCCCCGGTCCCTCCAGGTCGTCGAACTGGCCCGTGTCCACTGCGATCCAGAACGCGGCGCCGATCGCGATCGCCAGCACGACACTCAGCGGGATCAGGAGGAAGAGGATGTCCACGCTCAACGCGCCAGGCGCATCGCGTTCGCCACCACGGCGAGCGAGCTCAACGACATGCCGATCCCGGCGATGAGCGGGGTCACCATCCCGGTCGCCGCGAGCGGGATCGCGACGAGGTTGTATCCCAGGGCCCACGCGAGGTTCTCGCGCAGGATCACGCGGGTCCGGCGCGCAATCCGCACGCCCGCGGCCAGGTCTTCGAGGCAATCCGACATCAGCACCGCGTCGGCGCGAAGCTGCGCGAGATCCGCGCCGCCGCCGAGCGCGATCGAGACATCGGCCTGCGCGAGCACCGGAGCGTCGTTGATGCCGTCGCCCACCATCGCCACCCGCGCGCCGCCGCGCTGCAGCGCCTCGACATACTCCTTCTTGCGCTGCGGAGTGGCACCCGCCTCGACATGGGCGATGCCGAGCTCGCGCGCGACCCGTTGCGCGACGCGCGGCTCGTCGCCGCTGAGCAGGTGGATCACGAGGCCGGCAGCGCGCAACTGCCCGATCACGCCCGCGGCTTCCGCGCGAGTCGTGTCGCCGAAGCGCAAGGCGGCGATCCAGCCCGAGGCGTCGGCGAGCCACGCGATCGAGTCCTCCGACTGCAGCCACGCCAGCGGCGCGGTCTTGCCGTGCAGCGCCGCGGCGAACCGCGCTCGCCCGATGCGCACCTTGCGCCCCGCGACGATCGCCTCGGTGCCCTCGCCCGGCTCGCTTCGATGGCCGCTCGCCTCCAGGCCGCCCACGCCCGCCGCTTGCGTGAGCGCGCGGTCGAGCGGATGCGGCGAGCCGCGAGCGACGGCTGCCGCGATGCGCAGGCTCTGCGCGGCGTCGTAATCACCGAGCGGCAGGACCTCGCGCAGGCACGGCGTGCCCTGCGTGAGCGTGCCGGTCTTGTCGAACACGATGTCGGTCGCGCGCGCGAGTCCCTCGATCGCCTGCCCGCGGGTCACCGCGACGTTGCAGCGCGAGAGGGCGCCGGTGGCGACCGTCATCGCGACCGGGGTCGCGAGCGAGAACGCGCACGGGCAGGTGACGATCAGCACCGCGACCGCGATCCCCAGCGCACGCTCCGGCGCGATCGCGAGCCACGCGAGGCCGCAGGCGAGCGCCGCGACGAGGATGAATGCGACGAAGGCCGAGGAAGCGCGGTCCGCCGCCTGCACCCAGCGCGGGCGTTGCGCCGCGGCGCGCTCGATCAGCGCGCGAATGCCCGCGAGCACGGTATCCGCGCCCACGTGGGTGACGCGCATCGTGAAGGCGTTGCCGGAATTGACCGAGCCCCCGATCACGCGATCGCCGCCGCGCTTGCGCGCAAGCCGGCTCTCGCCGCTCAGCAAAGCCTCGCTCACCTCGCCCTCGGCATCCTCGAGCACGCCATCGGCGGGAAGCGTCTCTCCCGGGCGCACGAACAGCCGATCGCCGGCGCGCAGCATGGCCGCGGGAATGGTCTCGAACTCGAGTCGATCCGCTCCCAGCAGGCGCGTGGCGGACTGCGGAATGAATCCGGCCAGGTGCTGCAGCGAGCGCGCCGCGCGCACGCGCGCCGCGTGCTCGACATAGCGCCCGGCCGTGAGCAGGAAGACGAACATCGTGACCGAGTCGAAGTACACCTCGCCCGCGCCGGCGAGCGTGGCCCAGGCGCTCGCCGCGAATGCCACCGCGAGCCCGAGCGATACCGGCACGTCCATGCCGAGGCGCGCCGCACGCAGGTCGCGCCACGCGCCGCGGAAGAACGGCGCCGCGCTGTAGCCGATCACCGGAATCGTGAGCACGAGGCCCGACCAGCGCATCAGGCTCGCGATGTCGGCGGTGATCTCGTCCGCGGCGGCGATGTATGCGGGGAACGCGTACATCATCACCTGCATCATTCCTAGGCCCGCGACCCAGAGCCGGCGCAGCAGCGCCGAGCGCTCGCGCGCGTCGAGCGCGGCGATGCGCCCCTCCTCGTAAGGCCACGCGGTGTAGCCCACGTCGCGGATCGCCGCGAACACGCGGCTGGGCGCGAGCGCCGCGCGATTCCACCGAACCTGCGCGCGGCGCGTGGTCGCATTCACTTCCACCCCGACCACGCCCGCGAGGCGCCCGACGGCGCGCTCGATCAGCCAGGCGCAGGCCGGGCAGCGAATCCCCTCGAGGACGAGATCGGCGCGCGCGATGCCGCCGCCCGCATCGCGGACGAAGCGCTCCTGCACGCTTGCGGTGTCGTAGAGCGCGAGCTCGCCGGGACGTTCGCGATCGCGCGGCCGTTCGGGGACCGCGGAGCGCAGCCGGTAATAGTCGTCGAGTCCCTCGCCGTGGATCACGCGCGACACGGCCTCGCATCCGGCGCAGCAGAAGACGCGCGGCTCACCGCGCGCCTCGAAACCGAATCCGGCGTCGTACGGCACGGCGAGCCCGCAGTGGAAACATCCGCGCGCCGCGCTCCGTGCGCCACCCGCATCCGCGGCGGCTTGCATTCAGCGCGCTTCCTGTTCCGCCATCATGAGGTGGCCTCGCTCCGTGGGATGCGTGGATTCGAGCCCATTGTGTGGGAGGCCGCACGAGGGTGTTTGACCGGCATCAACCCCATGCGCCGAATGGCGCACGGGGAGCGGATTTTCGGCACTTATGTGACGGATGCAACCTACACGCCGCAACGCGCCGCGATCGGCGGGTGTCGTAATTGCATGACCTCCCCAAAGATCGTGCTGGTTGCCCTCATTGCCATGACGGGCGCCGTCCTCTCCATGCCGGTCCTCGCGCAAGCCGTGCGGGCCGTGCCCACCTACGAATCCGCCGGGCTTTACTGGGCCAACCCCGGCGCAACTGCCGCGACCGGCTGCGAGGTCCGCTTCCGCAAGACCGGGGCGAGCGCGTGGACGCAGGGCCTCGCGATGTGGTTCGACGCGCGCAACAGCGAATGCCGCGGAAGCCTCGTGAATCTCACCGCGGGCACCGACTACCAGGTCGAGATGAACCTGCCCGGGCAACCGACCGCGCGCAGCCTTTCGTTCACGACATGGTCGAACACCAAGCCCGTCGCGCGCACGGTCACGGTGCCGAGCGGCCCGGGCACGCTCAACATCACGCAGGGCGGCACCGCGAACGGCTATGTCGTCTACCAGGGCGCGAGCGGCGCGGTGCTCGATGCCAACAACGCGGCGCCCTACAACGTCACGGTGAACGCGTCGTACGTGATCGTGCGCGGGCTCACCCTGCGCGGCGCCCAGCAGGACGCGATCCGCATCTCGCCCGCCGTGACCGACGTGGTGATCGAGGATAACGAGATCACCGGGTGGGGCCGGCAGCGCTCCGGCACCTTCGGGGTCGACGGCGATTCGGCGATCCACGCGGTGTGCAGCACGCCGACGCTCGAGCGCGTCACCATCCAGCGCAACGAGATCCACGACCCGCGCTACACCGCCAACAGCTGGTCGGACGGCCATCCCGCGGGCCCGCAGGCCGTGACGTTCGGCTTCTGCGGCGGCAATCACGTGATCCGCCACAACGAGATGTTCAGCACGACCGGTCGCTACTTCAACGACATCATCGGCGGAGAAGACAATCTCTCGACGACCGGCTTCCCGAACGCCGACACCGACATCTACGGCAACGAGCTCTCCCACGCCTGGGACGATGCGATCGAGGCCGAGGGCGGCAACAGGAACGTGCGCATCTGGGGCAACTACATCGACCAGACCGGCACGGGCGTGGCCTCGACGGTGGATTCGGTCGGCCCGCTCTACATCTTCCGCAACGTCTACAACCGCAGCCGCATCCTGCAGAATTCGCCGCTCGACCAGGACGACCGCCAGGTGTTCTTCAAGTCGGGCTCCAGCGCGGCGCTCGGAGACGGCCGGCGCTACATCTTCCACAACACGATGCTGCAGGCGACCCAGGCGGGCGCGCTCTACGGGCTCGGCGCGGCCGGCGGAATCAGCGGCACGGGTGCCACACAGCTCGTGAACAACACGGTCTCGAGGAACAACATCTTCCACAACTGGAGGACGTGGACCGCGTACTACGACGTCGGCGTCGGCAACGACTTCGCGTACGACATGTACAACGGGAGCGCGGGCGCGCCCGACAGCAACGGCATCCGTGCAACGCCGATCTACGCCGCGGGCCATGGATGGATCAGCGAGTCCGGCGGCAACTACGCGCTGCTGCCCGGCTCTCCGGGATACGACGCGGCGGCGCGCATTCCCAACTTCAACGACGCCTTCCTCGGCGCCGCTCCCGATGTGGGCGCCGCGGAATCGGGCGCGGGAGCGATGAAGTTCGGCATCGCGGCTTCCCCCGGAGCGTCGGTCCCCGCCTCGACGCCACCCCCTCCGAGGGCCGCGCTCGTGAGGCACGACTTCAACGGCGACGGCAAGTCGGACATCTTCTTCCGCAAGGCCGACGGCACGAACTCCCTCTGGAACATCAATGGCGCCGCGATCACCGGCGGCGTGCTGCAGATTGCCTCGCAGGGCCTGCTGCCGACGGTCGACAGCACCTGGGCGGTCGCCGGAGTCGGCGACTTCAACGGCGACGGCAAGAGCGACATCCTGTGGAGGAACGCTTCGGGCGGCAACTATATCTGGCACCTGAACAGCGCGGTCGCGAGCGGCGGATTGCTCTCCATCGTCTCCCAGGGCATCCTGCCC
>JANPHA010000211.1:0-4576 GCA_031424255.1 Burkholderiales bacterium
CCGGATTCACGGCCACCGCGCGAGGACCCGCTCCCGCGGCGAGCGGCGCATCGCCGGTGATCCTCACCAGGCCGTGTCCCGCTTGCACCGATCCGGACGTGGTGAGATGACTCACGCCGCCGTTATAGGAACCGCCGCCGCCCGAATCCGTGTCGGTGGTCTGCGCGCCCCCTCCGCCCCCGCTGTAGCCGCCGCCGCCGCCGCTGCCGCACCCCGCGTTGCAGACCTGGCCCGAGCCGCCGCCGCCTCCGAAACCGCCCTTGCTCGACGGGAAACCAAGCCAGAGAGACCCCGCGCCGCCGGCCCACTGGCCGCCGCCGCCCGCGAAGGTCGCAGGCGAGCCTTGCTGTCCGCCGGAGAGCCACCCCGCACCGCCGCCCCCGCTGTGATACTCGGAGAGGCCGGTCAGGTATGCGGAGCCGCCGCCGCCGTTGATTCCTCCCGGCGCCGCGCCGTTCGCGCCGTTCGTGGTCGCCTGGCCGCCGCTGCCCCCGCCACCGCCGCCACCGCCCGCCGCCATGAGCGGCAGCGCCGGCTTCACCGAGCAGGTCGCATCGCTCTTGTACACGAACGACCCGCCGCCACCGCCGCCGGCATCGGAGGGGCCGACGGGTCCATCGGGCCGCGTGCCGACGATGATGCAGAGCACGTCGCCCGCGATGAGGGGAACGACGCCGCTCACGCGCGCGCCGAGGCCGCCGAAATGTCCATAAACGGCGGAGTCCGCGCCACCCTGCGCACCCGAAGCTTCGATCAGGTAATTGCCCGAGGTGGTGATGCGCATGATCTGCGCGGCGCCGGTCGCGGGGAACGTGACCATCGTGGGGGCCTGCGCTCCCGCGGAGGGAGCCCAGGAAAGGATCGATCCACACGCGGCGCAGGTCGCCAACGCGCGCAGCACCGCATTGGGAATGCGCTTCATGGCCTAGTCTGGCCGCAAGGACCGTAGCGGTTCAATGGGGTGAAACCCGCAAAATGGGAGGGCACCCACATGACGTAGAATTGCCCCGATGACCTCCCGCAATTACTCTACCCGCCGCCGCGTAATGGTTACCGGCGGCGCGGGCTTCCTTGGCTCGCACCTGTGCGAGCGCCTGATCGCCGAAGGCGCCGACGTGCTCTGCGTCGACAACTTCTTCACCGGCACCAAGGACAACATCGCGCACCTGCTGAGCCACCCGCATTTCGAGCTCACGCGCCACGATGTGACGTTCCCGCTCTACGTGGAGGTCGACGAGATCTACAACCTCGCATGTCCCGCGGCGCCGATCCACTACCAGTTCGATCCGGTGCAGACCACGAAGACCAGCGTGCACGGCGCGATCAACATGCTCGGACTCGCGAAGCGCGTGAAGGCGAAGATCCTGCAGGCCTCGACGAGCGAGGTGTACGGCGACCCGGAGGTGCATCCGCAGGTCGAGAGCTACTGGGGCCATGTGAACCCGATCGGCGTGCGTTCCTGCTACGACGAGGGCAAGCGCTGCGCCGAGACGCTCTTCTTCGACTACCACCGCCAGCACAAGCTGCGCATCAAGGTGCCGCGCATCTTCAATACCTACGGGCCGCGCATGCATCCCAACGATGGGCGCGTGGTCTCCAACTTCATCGTGCAGGGGCTGCGCGGCGATCCGATCACGATCTACGGCGACGGCAGCCAGACGCGCTCGTTCTGCTACGTCGACGACCTGGTGGAGGCGCTGATGCGCCTGATGGCCACCGGCGACGAGGTGACCGGGCCGATGAACGTCGGCAACCCCACCGAGTTCACCATCCTGCAGCTCGCCGAAAAGGTGATCGAGCTCACCGGTTCCAAGTCGCAGATCCGGCGCATGCCCTTGCCGAGTGACGACCCGAAGCAGCGCCGCCCGGACATCTCCTACGCCCGCTCGACGCTCCAATGGGAGCCGACGACCGCGCTGCAGGAGGGCCTGAAGAAGACCATCGCCTACTTCGAGGCCAGCGGCAGCCGCTGAGCTAGCGGACCAGCAATCCCGCCAGGCCCTGGCAGCCGTCCTCGATCATGTCGAGCGCCAGCTCGAAGTCCTTCGCCTCGCCGCCGTAGGGATCGGGCACCTCTTCGCCGTGGTAGCGATCGCCGTATTCGAGCAGCAGCTCGATCTTCTGCTTGCATCGGGTGGGCGCGATTTGCCGCAGGCTCGCCAGGTTCGATCGATCCATCGCGAGGATCAGGTCGTAGTGGTCGAAGTCGCCCGGCTTGATGCGCCGCGAGACCACCTGCGTGATGTCGTAGCCGCGCTTCTTCGCCGATTCCACCGCGGTCGGGAACGGCGGCTTGCCGACCTGGTAATCGTGCGTGCCCGCCGAGGCGATCTCGAACGCTTTCTCGTTGCCTTCCTTCGTGAGCAGCTTGCGGAAGACGCCCTCGGCCATGGGCGAGCGGCAGATGTTGGCGGTGCAGACGAACAGGATCGAGCGCATGGCGCTCAGGACGCGGGAAGAATCTTCTCTTCCTCGGCGGCCGCCAGCGGCCGGGGGCGCGCGCTTTCGAGCCTGCGCCACGCCCGCTGGATCCAGAAGTGATAGGCGAAGTAGCCGAAGAAGAACGGCCAGAAGAGCGCCGCTTCGGGCAGGCCGAGCCGCCAGCCGAAATAGCCGACCGCGCCCGAGAGAATCGACAGGCCCACGAGGATCGCGAGCGTCTGCCCGTGCGTGAAGCCGCGCGCGAGCAGGTAATGGTGAATGTGCCGCCGGTCGGCGCGGAAAGGGCTCGTGCGCGCGCGCAGGCGGCGCGTCATCAGCGATACGCAATCGGCGAGCGGCACCAGCAGCACCCAGAGGGCGGCGATCGGCGGGAATGTGCGTCCCGCGCCCTGGGTGAGGTCGATCGCGAACCAGCCGAGCGCGAAGCCGATCATCAGGCTGCCGGCGTCGCCCAGGAACGCGCGCGCCTGCGGCTGCCACGGGAAGCGCAGGTTGAAAAGCAGGAAGCCCGCGATCGCGCCGCAGAAAAGCAGCGCAGTCTGGAACTGCACGGTGAGGCCGGAGTGGCCGGCGACCGCGGCATACCACGCGAACGCGACCAGCGCGATCGAGCCGCCGAGGCCGTCGAGCCCATCCATCATGTTCATCGAGTTGACCACGCCCACGATCGCGAAGACCGTCATCGGGATCGCGAAGGCCGCGAGCCCGATCGTGCGCCAGCCGAGGAGGTCGCCCACGGAATGCAGCTCCACGCCCGCGCCCCAGATCATCAGCGCCGAGGCGAGGATCTGGATCGCGAACTTCACGCGCGGCGAGATCTCCGCCACGTCGTCCCACAGGCCGACCGCGATCACGATCGACAGCGCGAGGAAGAAATACGGCGCCTGCATCGTGAGGCCGCCCAGCGTCGCGATGCCGAGCAGCGCGGTGAAGATGGCGAGGCCTCCCACCAGCGGCACGGGACGCAGGTGCGTCTTGCGCCCGCCGGGAACGTCCACGAGGCCGAGCTGCGGCGCGAAGCGCATATAGCAGCCCATCGCCACGGCGGCGGCGAACAACGCGAGGACCAGTGCCATCACTATCGACATGCTTTCGCTTCTTCCTTTGCGTTCACAGACGCCACACGCGCAACCCACGCCCCTCGAGGGCCGCGCGATCCAGCGCCGATTTCACGTCGACCACGCAGCCCGACGCGACGACCTTGGCGAGGAGCTCGTCGAGCGGCATGGCCACGTAGTCCGAATGGGCCACCGCGAGCACCAGCACGTCCCCCGCCGGCAAATCGTTCCACTGCTGCAGCTTGATCCCGTATTCGTGCAGCGCGTCCCGGGGAGCGACCCGCGGGTCGTGGACCAGGACCTCGACACCGTACGACTGCAGCTCGCGCACGACGTCCACGACCTTGCTGTTGCGGGCGTCAGGGCAATTTTCCTTGAAAGCGAGCCCCAATACCACTGCTTTCGCGCCGTTGACCGGGCGCCCCCGCTCGACCAGGCATTTCACCGTTTCCTCGGCGATGAACTTGCCCATGTTGTCGTTGATGCGCCGGCCCGCGAGGATCACCTGCGGATGCAGCCCGAGCTTCTCCGCCTTGTGCGTGAGGTAGTACGGATCGACCCCGATGCAGTGGCCGCCGACGAGGCCGGGACGGAAATTGAGGAAGTTCCACTTCGTGCCCGCGGCCGTGAGCACCTCGGTGGTGTCGATGCCGGCGCGGTGGCAGATGAGGGCGAGCTCGTTCATCAGCGCGATGTTGAGGTCGCGCTGCGTGTTTTCCAACACCTTCGCGGCTTCGGCCACCTTGATGCTGGATGCGCGGTGCACGCCCGCGGTCACCACCGATGCGTAAAGCGCGGCGACCGCCTCGAGCGTCGCGGGCGTATCTCCCGAGACCACCTTGGTGATCTTCGTGAACGTGTGCTCGCGATCGCCCGGGTTGATGCGCTCGGGCGAGTAACCGGCGAAGAAGTCGCGTTTCCACGTGAGCCCCGAGGCGCGCTCCAGCTCGGGAATGCACACCTCCTCGGTGGCGCCGGGATACACCGTCGATTCGAACACCACCACCGCGCCGCGCTTCAGATGCGGGCCGAGGCTGCGGCATGCGCCGATCAGCGGGGTGAAGTCCGGCTGGCGC
>JANPHA010000212.1:0-11070 GCA_031424255.1 Burkholderiales bacterium
GTGCCGGTCGCGGCGTGCGAGCCCGCCCATCGTGAGCTTGAGACGCCCGAGCCGGTCGTCCTCGTAGGGGTCGGCGCCGGCGAGGTAGATCGCGAGCTGCGGCCGCGAGCGCTCGAGCGTCTCGTCGAGCCCGCGCTCGAGGTGCCAGAGATACTCGTCGTCCCCGGTGCCGTCGGCGAGCTCGATGTCCAGATCGCTTGTCTCCTTGCGGAACGGAAAATTGCGCGCGCCGTGGATCGAGAAGGTGAACACCGACGCGTCGTCGCGGAAGATCGACGCGGTCCCGTTGCCCTGGTGCACGTCGCAATCGACGATGGCCACGCGCTGCAAGCCCGCCTCCGCCTGCATCGCGCGCGCGGCGATCGCGGCGTCGTTGAACACGCAGAAGCCTTCGCCGCGCTCGCGGAACGCGTGGTGCGTGCCGCCGGCGAGGTTGGCGGACCAGCCGCGCGTGAGCGCCTCGCGCGCCGCCGCGAGGGTGGCGCCGCTCGAGCGGCGCGAGCGCTCGACCATGCGCTCCGACCACGGAAACCCGATCGCCCTCTGCTCCTCGGCCGTGAGCAAACCGCCGGCGACGCGCTGCAGGTAGCGGGACGAATGGACCCGGGTGATCTCCGCGTCGGTGGCGCCCTCCGGGATGCTGAAATCGGCCGCGTCGAACTGTCCCCGGACCAGCAGCCGTTCGCGCAGGCGCAGGTACTTGCCCATCGGGAAGCGATGGTGCGCGGGCAGCGGCAGCACGAAGTGGTCGGCGTAGTAGAGCGCCATCGAGAAAGGATACAGACCCCGGCCCATCTTTGGCGCCGCGCGCGGTAACATTCAACATACGAAACTCCCAGGCATTCCCTGTGCACCAGGCAACACCGGTGAGCGTCATTGTCCGCACCATGCACCGCCCAGCGCTCTCCCAAGCGCTGGATTGCGTCGCCGCCCAGACCCATCGGCCCCTCGAGATCGTCCTCGTCGATGCCGCGGCGAGAGGCCTCGCCCTCACAGCGCATGCCGGCATTCCGGTACGCGTCGTTCAACGAGGCAAGCTCGATCGCCCGCAGGCCGCCAACGCCGGGCTGGAGGCCGCGCTCGGCGAGTGGATGACGTTCCTCGACGAGGACGACGCGATCGCGCCGCATCATGTGGAGCAGTTGCTCGCGGCCGCGCGCTCGGCAAACGCGCTCGTCGCCTACAGCCAGACGCAGCTCACCGACGCCGCCGGGCATGTTCGCCACGTCTTCGGCGGGCGCTTCAATCGACTCGCCCTCTTCCAGTCGAACTACCTCTCGATCCACTCGGCGCTTTTCCACCGCTCGCTCATCGAGCACGGCTGCCGTTTCGACGAGACGCTCACCACGTTCGAGGATTGGGATTTCTGGCTGCAGCTCGCGATGCGCACGCCGTTCGCGTTCTCCGGGCAACCCACGGCGATCTACCGCGCCTCGGTCGGCACCTCGGGCGCGGGCACTGGCTCCAATCTCGACCGCAACGTGGTCGTCGCGCAGCGTGAGCGAATCCTGCGCAAGTGGCAGCCCACCCTCGCGGCGTTGGCGGCCCTGCGGTAGAGCGTTCGATGCGGTTCGCGTACTACGATTCCCTGAGCGCGCAAAGCAAGCGCACCTATCGCCGGAGCGACGCGATCGTGCGCATCGCCCTTCCCGACATGGCGGCGTTGCAGTCGTTCGCGACCCCCATCCGCGTGGCGCTCGAGCAGGGTGATCGCGCAGGCGTCGAGCGCGTTTGCCAGGCGCTCGTGAACGCGTTGAATGCGCAGCTCGCCACGCCGCCGGTGCGCGTGGTCGTTCTCGACAAGCGCCCGTCCAACTCCCAGGGCGAGCTGCAGGGCCTCTACGAGCCCGACGAGGTGGCCGGAGGCGATGCGCGCATCACCGTGTGGATGCGCACCGCGCAGCGCCAGCAGGTCGTCAAGTTCCGCACCTTCCTGCGAACGCTGGTGCACGAGGCCTGCCACCACTTCGACTACGAGTACTACAAGCTTGCCGAGACCTTCCACACCGAGGGCTTCTACGCGCGCGAATCGGCGCTCACGCGCGAGCTGCTGGGCGAGCCGCCGCGCTCCGCGCCTGCGGCCTGAGCTACTTTCTCGACGCGATCTCCTCGAGCTTCTCGATCGCGAGCCGGTCGCGCTCGAGCTTCTTCTTCACCAGCGCTTCCTCCTCCTTCGCGAGCCGCTCGATGGGGGCCATGGCCTGGCGGTACCTGTCGAGATCGGCCTGCGTGGCGAACATGAGCTGGTCCCCCTGGACGGTGACGCTGCCCCGCCGCCCCGCCATGAACTCGTTGACCGCGGACATCTGGGCGATCAGCGATGTCTGGTTGACTGCCCACTCGGCCTCGAGCTCGTTGCGCCTGCGAATCGAGTCGTCGAAGCCGTCGAGGAACCCGCGGGCATAGGTCGTGGCACCCATCGCATCGACCAACTTGCCGCGGTACTGGACGACGAGCGCGTCGTCGCGCTTCTTCTGCGCCGCGAGCTCGGCGAGATAGCGCTCGAAGCGCTGCCGGTTCTTCGCGATACCGTCGGAAGTCGTGAGGGTGGCCGGCGTCAATGTCTGGTCGAGGCCGATCGCCTCGATCGTGGCGAGGTATCGCCGCGCCGACTCCATCGACTCCTTCTGGTACGCCTGCATCACCGGCGCGGCCTTGCCGAGGGTCGAGCGGTCGTCGCCCTTGATCGTCGCCGAGGCGTCGGCGGCCGGGGCCTCGCCCTTGCTCAGCGACTCGAGCTGCGCGAGGCTCTTGCGGCCGCTATCCGCGATCGCCCTCATCGCCTGTTTCTCCGAATCGAGCCTTTCCTTGCGCGCCTGCGCGCCGAAGGGAATCGGCGCCAGCATGAAGACGGACCACACGATGGCGCCGATCCAGGCGAGGCGGATCTTCTGCCGCGGCGTCTTCTTCCCGAGCAGGAAGCCGAAGATCAGCAGTGTCACGAGCAGGATGAACAGGCCGCGCCCGGTCTGCTCGCCGAGGAAGGAGGGCGACACGTCCGAATAACCGAGCAGCCAGAGGGCGGCGAGTCCCACGCCCGCCGCCATGAACCGGTGCTTGCGCACGCGCTTCGCATCGAGCGCCAGCGTCTCTTCATCGTCGGCGGGCTCGGGCATCGCCGCGGGCTTCAGCGGCGGGACCACGCGTCGCACAGGTGCCGGGGCGGGCGGGATCACGCCCGGGTTCCTGCGGTGCATCGCCACGATCGCGCCGGCTTTCAGGCGCACGTTGACCGCATCGTCTAGAACCGCGGTGTCTGGGGCGATCTCGCCGGAGCGGATCGCCTGCGCGAGCGCCTCCACGTCCGGCGCGATGCGCTGGGTTCCATCGCTTCCGGGATACCTGAACGCCATCGCGAAGCTCCTACGGTGTCAGCACGAGACGATGCGCCGCGGCGACCGCCTCGCGTCGCGCCGGAATCGTGATGTACTCGACTCGCGCCCAGCGCTCGGCGAAGCTCGCGTACCACGGCGAGAGCGGGTTGCCCGATTGCCCGGTCGAGTGCATGTAGCGCGAGGCGTCGAGGTCGGCGAGGTCGCAGATCATGCGCAGGCTCGGCGCGTGGCGGTTGGCGAACGGCCGCGCCTCGTCGCGAATGAAGAAATGGCCGACGTTCACGCTGTACGTGTCACCCGCGGTTTGCGGCGTGACGTTGACGAGGGGGGCGATATACGGCGCGAAGCCGAGCGGGCGATGATCGCTCGCCGCGCGGTGCGCTTCTCCCCAGCGCCAGCCACTCCTCTGGCCGTAGCGCCTGGTGAGGTCCGCGGCGGCGAGATCGAAGGCGCGCCCCGATTGCTGCGCGCAGGTCTCGATCGCGGGAGTGCGGATGTCGTCGCACCAGCGCTCCTTGCCGTCCTCGCCCTTCATCACCGCGATCATGAACTGGGCGCGCATGTCCCACGAATCGGCGAAGAGATCGCCCAGCTCGTCCGCGTACACGAGGCGCGTAAGCTCGCGATACCACGCGGCGAACACCAGCGGCGCCCCCGAATCGATCGCCATCGTGCCGGGCCATCCCTTCAGCAGCGCCTGCGCGCGCCGTCCCGCTTCCTCGCCGGGTGCCGCGGCGAGCGCCACGGGCAGCAGCTCGCGCGCGAGCCGCGAGAGGTTGTCCGCCTGCATCTTCGCGAACGTGTCGATCGAATGCCTCGGCTGCGCGGCGAGCAGCTCCTCGATGCGCTCGGCGCGATACGGCACGAACCAGTCCACCGAGATGAACGGCTTGTAGCCGGGAGGGGTGATCTTGTGATTCGCGGTGACGATCTGCCCGCTCGCCGGATCGAGAACCGCCGGCTGCTCGGCGAACGGAAGGAAACCCTGCCAATCGTATTTCGCGTCCCATCCCGGCACCGGCACCGTGCCCATCGCCTCGTTGTCGGCGCGGCGCACCGGAACCAGCGCGGGCGCGACCATGCCGATGTGGCCTTCGCGGTCGGCGAACACGATGCCGAGCTGCGGCGCGTGGAAATCGCGCAGTGCCGAGATGAACTCGCCGTCGTTGCGCGCGCGGTTCATCGCGAGACCCGCGCGCAGCGTGGCGTTGCGCTCGGTGAGCGCGGACCACGAGAGCGCGAACACGTATTTCGAGGACAGCGCGCGTTGCGCCGTCGGCACCACGTCGGAGATCACCGGCCCATGGCGCGAGGTGCGCACGCGGATGCGCCGCTCCTCGTCGCCCACGCGGATCACCTCCTCGCGCACCTCGAACTTCGCCGTTCCCTCGGGAGTCTGGTAGGCCGTGCCGTCCCCAGTGACCCGCTCGACGAACAGATCCTGCGTGTCGCTGCTCGCCGCGGTGAGCGTCCATGCGACGTTGTCGTTGCGCCCGATCGCCACGAACGCAACGCCCGGCAGCGTCGCGCCGACCACGTTGCCGTCGGGCGTGGACACGTGCGCGAGGTACCAGAGCGCCGGCGCCTGCAGGCCCAGGTGCGGATCGTTCGCGAGGAGCGGCTTGCCGCTCTCGGTGCGCTTTCCGTCGACCACCCAGCTATTCGAGGCCGCCGCATCCTCGCGCATCGGAAACGCCGCGGCGAGCGCGAGCGCGAGCTTGCCGCCGTCGGGATAGAGCGCCTTGAAGTCCGGAAGTGCCACCGGCGGATCGCCCGGGTACGGCGGCAGAAGATCCGCCGTGCGCTCGGGCCCGAGCTTCATCGCGAAACGCAGGCGCGTGAGCTCGGTGCGCCAGTTGCCGGAGAGGTCCCACGCCATGACGAGCAGCCATCCCATGCTGTCGGCGGGCTTCCACTGCTCGGGCTTCACGCCGAAGACGTGGAATTCGACCGGCAGCACCGGATCGGTGGCGAGGTACGCGTTCACCCCGGCGGCGTAGGCGTCGAGATTCACGCGCGTGCCCGCGTCCAGTCCCGCGACGATGCGCTCGGCCATGCGCGCGATGCCGAGCGTGCGGAACAGGCGATCGGTGTCATACGCGCGTTCGCCGAGGAACTCGGCGAGGCGGCCCTGCCCCACGCGGCGCTGGAATTCCATCTGCCACAGCCGGTCCTGCGCGTGCACGTAGCCCATCGCGAACCAGCCGTCGCGCTCCGTCTTCGCGAAGATATGCGGCACGCCCTCCGCGTCGCGCACGATCTCGATCGGTGCGGCGACTCCGTTGGTGGCGATCTCGCCATCGATCTGCGGCAGCGATTGGCGCAGGTAGATCCAGGCCGCCGCGGCCGCGAGCGCCAGCAGCAGGACGAGGATGAGAGCGATCTTGCCGAGGAGCTTCAAGTCTCAGGAAACCGCGCGAACGCCGACAGGGGAGCGCACCACAGAGGACACCGAGAACACGGAGGTGGCACAGAGGAAAACCCAATGCTGGTCATTCGAGGCTCCGATCATCGCGGCCACGAAGCGACACGACAATCTTGTTTTTCCTCTGTGCCACCTCTGTGTTCTCTGTGTCCCCTGTGGTGAATCCCGGCCGCCCTGAATGCCCCGGACCCCTGCCGCAGCGGAACATCAAGGCAGCGGAGCGGACTTCAGGACTTCCTCGAACGTGGTGAGCCCCTGCGCGATCTTGGTGGCGCCGGAGACGCGCAGCGGGCGCATGCCCGCCTTGTACGCCGCCTGCGTGAGCGGCCCGAGGTCGGTGTTCTCGGTGATCATCTGCTTCAGCTCGCGCGTGACCTGCATGATCTCGTAGATGCCGATGCGCCCGAGGTAGCCGGTGTTGCGGCACTCGAGGCAGCCGACCGGGCGATAGATGAATTCCGGCGGCGGCGCCTTGAACGGCGTGCACATCGTGGTCCACAACCGGTGCTCCTCCTCGCGCTTGAACGGCACCTTCTCCTTGCAATGCGGGCACAGGGTGCGCACCAGGCGCTGCGCCATCACGCCGAGCAGCGTCGAGTTCAGCAGGTAGGCCGGGGCCCCGAGGTCGAGCAGCCGCGTGACCGAGGTGGGCGCATCGTTGGTGTGCAGCGTCGAGAGCACGAGGTGGCCGGTGAGGGCCGCTTGAATGGCCATGTCCGCGGTCTCGTGGTCGCGGATCTCGCCCACCATGATGATGTCCGGATCCTGGCGCATCAGCGCGCGCACGCCGGTCGCGAACGTGAGGTCGATCTCGGTCTGCACCTGCATCTGGTTCAGGCGCGCGTCGATCATCTCGATCGGGTCCTCGATCGTGCAGACGTTCACCTCGGCGGTCGCGAGCTGCTTCAACGTCGTGTAGAGCGTCGTGGTCTTGCCCGAGCCGGTGGGGCCGGTCACGAGCAGGATTCCGCCCGGCTCCTTGATCAGGCGCTGCCAGACTTCATGCTCGTCCTGCGTGAAGCCCAGGTCCTTGAAGTCGCGCATCAGCACTTCGGGATCGAAGATGCGCATCACCAGCTTCTCGCCGTGCGCGGTCGGCAGCGACGACAGCCGCAGCTCGATCTCTTCGCCATCGGGCATGCGCGTCTTGATGCGCCCATCCTGCGGGCGGCGCTTCTCGACCACGTCCATGCGCGCGAGGATCTTGATGCGCGCGACCATCGCCTGCAGCACCGGGAACGGCACCTGGTAGACCTGGTGCAGCACGCCGTCGATGCGGAAGCGCAGGATGCCGACCTCGCGCCGCGGCTCGAGGTGGATGTCGCTCGCGCGCTGGTCGAACGCGTACTGCCAGAGCCAGTCGACGAGGTGGACGATGTGGTGGTCGTTGGCGTCGAGCGGGCGCCCGGCCTTGCCGAGCTCGACCAGTTGCTCGAAGTTGGTGAGCCCGCCCGCGGCCGCGGGAACTCCGGCCGCCTCGGCGCGCTTCATGCTGCGCGCGAGGTTGAAGAACTCGCCCTGGTAGCGCTCGATGTCGATCGGGTTCGCGAGTACCCGCTTGATCGTGAGCCGCAGCATCTGCGCGAGCTCCGACTCCCACGCCGTCATCAGCGGCTCGCTGGTGGCGATGGTGACCTCGCGGCCGTTCACCTCCACCGGGAGGATGCCGCGGCGCTGCGCGTACTCCGAGGACATCACCTGCGTCACCGCCTTCAGGTCGATCTTGAGCGGATCGATGTGATAGAACGGCATGCGCACGCGCCCCGAAAGCCACTCGGTGAGCACGTCGGCGGAAAGCTGCGGGCCGGGCGCCTTGAGGGAGCGAAGGCGCGCCTCGGAGATCACCAGGATGGGGTGGCGCGTGCCGCCGCGCGCGAAGCGCGAATCCTGCAGCACCTTGGCGGCAGCCTCGGTGTCCATGAGGCCGTCCTCGACCAGCCAGTCGAGGACTTCGCGCATCTGCAGCTTGCGATCGACTTTCGCGGTGGAGGACACGGACGCCATGACCCCGATTATGGCTGAATTCAGGTCCAGCCTGCGAGGGCCTGGGCGTCCTGCACGGTGTTGGCTTCGCGGATCGCCTTGTCGTGGCGGATGCGCAGCATGCGCGGGAAACGCACCGCGATCCCCGACTTATGGCGCTTGGAGCGCTGGATGGCCTCGAAGCCGAGCTCGAACACGAGCTGCGGCCTGACCGTGCGCACCGGGCCGAAGCGCTCGAGCGTGTTCTTGCGGATGAAGTCGTCCACCTCGCGGATCTCGGCGTCGGTGAGCCCCGAATACGCCTTCGCGAACGGGACCAGCTCGCCCTCGCTCCAGATGCCGAACGTGTAGTCGGTGTAGAGGCTTGCGCGCTTGCCGTGGCCCTTCTGCGCGTAGATGAGGACGGCGTCGAGCGTGTAGGGCTCGATCTTCCATTTCCACCACGCGCCGCGTGTGCGCCCCACGCCGTAGGCCGAATCGCGGCGCTTGAGCATCAGGCCTTCGGTGCCCATCGCGCGGCTCCCGGCGCGCGCGATCGCGAGCGTCTCCCAGCTCGGAGCCCGCACTTGCGCCGAGGTCTCGAAGCGCGAGCCTCCGGGGACCGCATGCACGACGTCGCCCAGTTTCGCGCGGCGCTCGTCCAGCGTGCGCCCGCGCCAGTCCTCGCCCTCGAATTCGAGCAGGTCGAACGCGAGGAAGATCACCGGCGATTCGGTGAGGACCTTCTTCCCCGGGTTCTTGCGCCCGAGGCGCTTCTGCAGCGCGGCGAACGGCATCACGCGGCCGTCCTTCCACGCGAGGATCTCGCCGTCGAGCACGCAGCGCGGGAGCTTGTGCGCATCGGCCATCACCTCCGGGAACTGGCCCGCGATCGGCTCGTCGCCGCGCGACCAGAGTGACGTCACGTCGCCGCGGCGAATGAGCTGCGCGCGGATGCCGTCCCACTTCCATTCGGCGAGCCAGTCGTCGCGATCTCCCAACGCCTGCGGCGCGCCATCCAGGGGATGCGCGAGGAAGAACGGATAGGGATTGGCGCGATCGGTGTCGCCGGCGTCGCGATCGACGAGGCGCGTCCACATCGCCTCGGACGGCGACCATTCCCCGGTGAGGCGGTGGGCGATCAGCTTCGCGTCGATGCCCGTCGCTTGCGCGATCGCGCGCACCACCAGCAGCGCCGACACGCCCACGCGGAAGTTGCCGGTGATGAGCTTGTTGAACACGAAGCGCTGCGTGCCTTCGAGCCCGGCCCAGTACGACTCGAGGCGCGCGCGCTGCTCGGCTTCGGGCAACTCGCGCAGCGCGATGACGCGATCCTCGATCCACACGTGCAGCGGCACGTCGCTCGCGTTGACCGGCGGCGGCAGCACGAGCGCGATGGTCTCGGCAAGATCGCCGACCGCGTCGTACGACTCCTCGAAGAGCCACAGGGGGAGCCCCGCCGCCTCGGCCGCCCAGAGGTGCAGGCGTTTGGTGGGCACGGCTTGTTTCGGTTTCTGCCCGGTAAGAAACCACGCCGCCCACGCCGCGTCCCTCGGCTCCGCCGCCGAGAAATACTCCGCCATCGCGGCGATCTTCGCCTTGGTGCTGGTGCTCGAGTCGATGGCCTCGAACAGTTTCGCGAAATCCTTCATGCGATGGGCAGTGATGCTGGCAAAAAACCTGGAAACGCAGATGAACGCAGATGAAGCGCAGATGACCTGTGATAGGCCAACGATGGTGATTCGTGGCTGCGTTGAACGTAGCCCGAATGACCTGGATGCATTACCTCGCTCATCTGCGCCTCATCTGCGTTCATCTGCGTTCCTGCTTTTTTACGCCCCAGCTTCCTCGGCGCCCGCTTCGCCCTCGAACTCGGTTTTCATCGCATGGGCCTCCAGCCCCTGCTCGGTAAGCCACTGCACGAGGGGACCGGTGGCCCCATGGGTCACGAAGATGCGCTGCGCGCCGGTGGCGGCGATGGCGCGATTCAGGCTGGGCCAATCGGCGTGATCCGAAAGCACGAACCCCTGGTCCACCGCCCGGCGGCGGCGCGCGCCGCGGATCGCCATCCAGCCCGAGGCGAACGCGTCGGAGTAGTCGCCGAAACGCCGCAGCCACGGCGACGATTGCGCCGAGGGCGGCGCCACCACCAGCGCGCCGGCGAAATTCTCCTTCGCGGCGACATCGCCCACCATGCGCGTCTGGGGCAAGGGCACTCCGCATTCGCGATAGCCGCGGTTGAGCACCTCCACCGCTCCATGCACGACGATCGGCCCGATCGACGCATCGACGCTCGCGAGGATGCGCTGCGCCTTGCCGAACGCGTAGCCGAAGAGCACGCTCGCGCGCCCCGCATCGGCATTCGCGCGCCACCACCCGTTCACTTCCGCGAAGAGCGCGTCGGGATGCTTCCAGCGATAGATCGGCAAGCCGAAGGTGGACTCGGTGATGAACGTGTCGCAGCGCACCGGCTCGAACGGCGCGCAGGTCGGATCGGGATCGAGCTTGTAGTCGCCCGAGACGACCCACACCTCGCCGCCGTACTCGACGCGCACCTGGCTGCTGCCGAGCACGTGCCCGGCGGGATGCAGCGAGACTTTCACGCCGTCGATGTCGCGCACCTCGCCGTATTCGAGGCCTTCGATGGTGGCACCCTCGCCCAGCCGCGTCTGCAACACCGGCAACCCGGCCTTCGCACCCAGGTACGCGCCGCTGCCGGGCCGCGCGTGGTCGCCGTGGGCGTGGGTGATCACGGCCCGGTCCACGGGCCGCCACGGATCGATATGGAAACGTCCCGCGGCGCAGTAGAGGCCGGAGGACGTGGGTGTGATCAGCATGCCCCGGTTCGACCGCGGCGCACCGGGGCCGGTCGTCAGGGCTTCAGGGCAACGCGGAACTCGGCGGCCGTCTTGGCCTTCACGTCTTCGAGCGTGACGCCGGGATGCAGCTCGGTGAGAACCAGCCCCTTGCCCGGCTCCACCTCGAACACACACAGGTCCGTGATGATCTTGTTGACCACCCCCTTGCCGGTGAGGGGCAGCGTGCACTTCTTCAGGATCTTGGAGGCGCCGTCCTTCGACGTGTGCTCCATCAGCACGACCACGCGCTTCACGCCGGACACGAGGTCCATCGCGCCGCCCGGCCCCTTGACCATTTTCCCCGGGACCATCCAGTTGGCGAGATCGCCGTTCTCCGCCACCTCGAGCCCCCCCAGGATCGAGAGGTCCACGTGCCCGCCGCGGATCATGCCGAAGGAATCCGCGCTCGAGAAGAAGCTCGAGCCAGGCAGCGTGGTGATGGTCTGCTTGCCCGCGTTGATGAGATCCGGGTCGACCTTGTCCTCGGTGG
>JANPHA010000213.1:0-18444 GCA_031424255.1 Burkholderiales bacterium
TCAGACTCCGCAATGGCCATTGCGGAGTCTGACCCCCGAATTCGTTACTGCGCCGGGGCGGCCCCGTCGACCTTCGGGACGATCAGCTCCGCGTAATTGAACATCGGCAGCGGCGGCGGCATCTTCAGCTGGTCGGCGACATCCATGCGCACCTGCAGCGTGAAGCGTGTCAGGGTCTCGACCGGGATCCGCGATGGGGGCACCTTGTTGATCAGGATCTGCTCGGCCTTGTAGGCGGTGAACTGGCCGATCGCATGGTAGCGGCTGATGAGGCCGGTGAGGGCGCCGGTTTCCATCAGCTGCTCGGTCGAGGCGAAGGTCGGCAGCCCCGCGGCCATCGCCGCCGGGATGATCACGCTCTTCGCCTGCGTGCCGAGGTAGGAATCGGGCGGCAGGTAGAGCCAGTCGACCTTCTGCGCCTTGAGCTCCCGGATCATCTCCGGCGCGCCCTCGGCGGTCACCTTCTTCGCGGCATCGAGCTTGAGCGGCTTCGCGATCACCGTGAACCCGAGCCGCTTGGAGACTTCGCGCACCTCGTCGACCACCACCACCGAGTTCTGCTCGGTGGGCGTGTAGAGGATGCCGATCGATTTGAACGGGCGGTACGAAGCCATCGCGCGGATCTGCGCTTCGGTCGGAGCGACGTGGAAGACGCCGGTCACATTGCGGCGCGAGGCCTTCAGGTCGGGGACGATCTTGGCGAGCACCGGTGCGGCCACGAGCGTGAAGACCACCGGGATGTCGGTGATGTGGATCGCCGGGTCGACCGCGTCGTAGGCGCCGACCACGCCGAGCGTGACCGAGGTGCCCCAGGTATAGACCAGGTCGGGACGCGTGCGGCGGATCTCCTCGATGAAGCCGGGCATGCGCGAGGCGTCGCGGTTCAGGTCGCGGAAGGTGATCTGCACCGGGATGCGGCGCGCGGCGAAGTAGTCCTGGAAGCCGCGCTCCACGTCGGTCATCCCGCGGAAGAGGATCGCGTAGATGCGCAGCGGCCGCGCCGAGGACTGCGCTTGCGCGTCGCCGTCGCCGAACAGCAGCGCGGCGAGCAGGGCGAGGCAGAAGAATGCGCGGGCGGTCATGTCGGTCTCACGTGTGGACGGGTTCTTCCTGCCACGTGTTGCCACGCGTCGCGATCGTGAACGCGATGCCACACACCAGCACGAGCGCGCTGATCGCGACGAACGCTCCCTGGTAACCCCAGAGCACCACGAGCAGGCTCGCGAGCAGCGGCCCGAGCGCGTTGCCCAGCCTTTCCAGGAGCCGGTAGACGCCGTACACCGCGTCGTTGCCGAAAATGCGGATCTCTTCCTGGCAGTGCTCGGCCACGAGCGCGCTCTGCGCGGCGATCGACAGCGCCTGCCCGAGCCCGAGCAGGAACACGACGCCGAAGAGCACGAGGAAGCTGTCGGAGATGAGCAGCAGCATGCCGCTCACGCCGGAGATGATGAGGCCCACCGACACGTAGCGGTCGCGGCGCATGCTGCTGTCCGAGAGCCGCGCCGAGAGCGGCACGATCACCACCATCATCACCGCGTACACCATCAGCATGCGCCCGGCCATCGCGGAGGTATTGCCGAGGGAGACGATGTAGAGCGGAACGAGGTAGAAGCACACGCCGGTCAGGATGATCTTGGCCGGCATCGCCGCGAGCCCGGTGAGCGTCATGAAGCGGCGGTTGAAGAGCAGCGCCCAGATCTCGCGCATGCGCGGCCCGCGCGTGGGCTTGGCCGCCGACAGCCGCACCTCGATCGCGGGCAGCCGCAGGATCGCGAGGATCGACAGGAAAGCCATCACCGCGGAGACGCCGAACGCGGCGCGGAAGCCGATGTTGTCGGCGAGGATGCCGCCGATCGACGGGCCGCATACCGTCGCCACCATGATGGCGCCGATGAACAGCGCGAATCCCTGCGCCCGGTTCTGCTGGCCCGTGCGGTCCAGCACGTAACCCTGGGCGGCGACGAACACCATCGCGTAGCCGAGCGCGCAGAGCGATCTCCACAGCAGCAGGTCGTAGAGGTTGTAGGCGAGCGCCGTGGCCACGAAGCCGATGGCCGCGATCGCCGCACCCACGAGCATCGCGCGGCGCCGGCCGACGCGCTCGCTCCAGCTGCCGAGGTAGGGTTGTCCCAGGGCCACGATCAGCATGAACAGCATGATCGGCAAGCCGATCACCACTTGCGGCGAGATCCCCGGCACCGCCACCAGCAGCTGGTTCACGTAGCTCGGCAAGTAGGAGCGCGTGAGCTCCTCGGCGAGGATGAACGCGAAGAGCGGCGCGCGGATGCGGTTCAGGTTCATCTCGTCGCTGTCGTTCGCCTTGTCGGCCGAGCCGAACTTGAAGCGCTTGCCGATCGCCTCGAGCGCCGCCAGCGCGGGCCGCAGCGCCTCGCGGCGTTGCGCGGTCGCGGTGCGCAGCTTGTCCTGCAGCTCGCCCGCGAGGAATTCGTAGCGCACGTTGAGGTGGTCGACCGCCGCGTCGATGCGCCGCAAGAGCCGCCCGATCTCGTCGTTGGCGCGGATGCGCGCGGTGGCGGTGAAATCCCCCGCCTTCATGCGCTCGACCTGCTGCGCGAATTCGCCCAGGCCCGAGGCGAGGCGCGCGCCGGCCATGAAGTTGAGCAGCTCGAGCGTGAAGAAGAGCGACACCACCAGCACCACCACCACGTCGAGCAGCACCTCGAGCAGCACCCGGTCGACGAAGACCGAATCGATGCCGATGTGCAGCACGCCGAGCGGCTTCGTCTCCGAGATGATCGGCATCGAGACGATGTACTGCGGGCCCACGTGCGCCACCTGCCACGGCACCGTGGCATCGCGCATCGCGGCGAGCAGCGCCGGGCTGTGGAAGTGCACCAGCGCGCCGGTGGGCTCCTTGCCGTACGAGTAGAGCAGCGTGCCGTCGGTGTTGGTGATGCCGGCGAAGGAGAACTCCGGGTTCTCGGAGAAGATCTCCTCGAACGTCTTGTCGACGCCGTAGAGCGAGTCGAACGCGACGCCGTAGCTCGACGCCTTGAGCACCAGCGAGCGCACCGAGGCGCCCTCGGTCGCGGCCTTCTTCTCGGTCTCGGGAACGAGCTCGCGGTCGAACACCCGATGCGAGAAATACGAGACCACGGCGAGCGCGATCACCACGCACACCATGATCACTCCGGCGAGCTGCCAGTAGATCCGCCAGAGGTAATTCTTCTCGAGCATCTAGCCCGCCGCGTCCAGCTTGGCGCGCAGGTCGTCGAGCGCGCCGTTGGCGTTTTTCAGCGAGCCGCGCAGGTGCTCGATCGCGGTGTCGAACGCGGAGCCGGTCATGGGCGGGGAGGTGCCGCGATCCTCGAGGTGGCTCGCGGCGATCTCGAGCGTCTTCAGGTCCTGCTCGAAGCGCCGGATCACGACGATCAGCGCGAGCGGGGCGACCAGCGCGATGCCGAGGAATGCCCCGAGCGCGGCAAGCGAGATCTCGCGCGCGGCCTTGGTCGCCGCCGTGTCGACGTAATCGCGAGAATAGCGCAGCGCGAGGTAGCCGACGGTGAGATCGAAGTTGTTCTTCAGCGAGATGCCGGCGACGTATTCGTCGGGAGCCTCGCTCGACCATTCGGTGCTCTTGGAGCGCGCCGCGGATTCGGTCCAGACGCGCATCACGCGCTGCCCCACGCGCGACGGCTCGGTGCTGTAGATCACCTGCCCGGTGTCGTCGAAGACGTCGATGCCGCGGATCAGCTTGTCGGCGGCCTTCTCGCGTTCCATCAACGCGGAGAGCGTGGTGAGCTCGGTGAACTGCATGCCGAGGGAGAGCGAGGCCTGGACGCTGTTCTCGATGCTGCGCCCGATCACCAGCACACGCGACTTGACGATGCCGCCGATCGTGCTCTTGTACTTGAAGTAGTTCAGGAATGCCGCCATGCCGACGGCGAAAAAGCTCACCACCAGCGCAACGCAAATGAAACGGACGCGAATCGTCCCCATACCCTAACCTGCCTCCCCAATGCATCAGTTAGGCATGGTACATCAGGTTTGCGTAAACCTTAATATTACCGTTGTAAGTATTTGTCCCCGCTAGACTTTCCGGGCGAATCGCGGAGGCATGCCGGGGGGGCTTTTGTGGTACCTTCCTCGGACCCGCACACGGGCGCCGGACGCGAGGCATGGCATGGGCGAAAACCCGAAAACGGGGGCGCTGACGCAGGAATTGACGCTTGACGAGCTGATCGCCGACATCGAGCGCACGGTGGTGGACCCCATCGCCGCCAATGAGCCCCGGCGCGTGCCCGGCTCCAAGGTCGCGGGCCCGAGCGCCGCCCTCGCCACCGGCTACCGCCTGCACGAGTACCGCATCGACAGCATCCTCGGGCAGGGCGGCTTCGGCATCGCCTACGCGGCGACCGACGTGAACCTGAAGACCAAGGTCGTCATCAAGGAATACCTGCCGGAGGAATTCGCCTATCGCTCCTCCGACAGCACGGTGACCGCGCGCTCCGTCGACGACCAGGAGTTCTACCAGGCGGGGCTCGACAGCTTCCTCGTCGAGGCGCGCACGCTCGCCACCTTCCGCCATCCGAACATCGTGCGCGTGGCGCGCTTCTTCGAGGCGAACCGCACCGCGTACATGGTGCTCGAGTACGAGCGCGGGCAATCGCTCAAGGCCTGGCGCAAGCGCCGCGAGGCCATCCCCGAGGCGACAATCGTCGCGCTGCTGGCGCCGCTCCTCGACGGGCTCTCGGTGGTGCACAAGGCGGGCTACCTGCATCGCGACATCAAGCCCGACAACATCTACGTGCGCGACGAGGACGGCAGCCTGGTGCTGCTCGATTTCGGCGCCGCGCGCCAGACCGCGATCGAGAGGGCCGACATCGGCACGATCGTGACTCCCGGCTACGGACCGATCGAGCAATACGCCGGCGGCGGCCGGCAGGGCCCTTGGACCGACATCTACTCGATGGGCGCCACGCTCTTCTGGCTGGTCACCGGCAAGAAACCGATCGACGCGCCCGGGCGCCTGGTGCAGCCCGACCCGCTGCCCAGCGCCGAGGAGCTGTGCCGCGGCCGCTACACCCCCGAGTTCCTCTGCGCGATCGACTGGGCGCTGCGCATGCACCCCGACGACCGCCCCGCGGACATCGCCCAGTGGCGCCGGCTGCTGTTCGCCGCGCACCCCGGGGCCCTCGGCCTGCAGGAGGCGCTGCGCGCGTGGGACGAGGACCATGCCGTGCCCGGTCAGGGCGAGGGCTGGGGGAGCCGCTGGCGCAAGCCGCGCGTCATCCGCTCGCGCGCCACGCGCCTGCTGCGCGCGATCCGCCGGCCCGCCTCATGGCCGCTCGCGGTCAAGATGACGATCGCGATGGTGGCCACGGCGCTGGCGCCCATGATGATCACCGCGCACTACAACCTGATCGCGGCGAGCGATCACGTGGCCGCGGTCGAGCTGAAGAACCTCGAGCAGCTCGCCCAGAGCACGGCGCGGCGCGTGGCGCAGCTGATCGGCGATACGCGCAACCTCGCCAACTACGTCGGCACCGACGACGACTTCGTGGCCTACCTCTCGAAGCCGACCGCGGCCGGCACCGCCGCCATCCTGAAGAAGCTCGACGGCCTGGTGCAGGCGAACCCCGACGTCCAGTTCGCGATGGTGATGGACACCGCGGGCGCCGCGCTCGTGGCGAGCGATCCCGAGGTGATGGGCAGGAACTTCAAGTTCCGCGAGTATTTCCGCCAGGCGATGGAAGGCAAGGCGCACATGACCGGCATCACCGTGGGCGCGGTCGCGGGCAAGTCGGGCGTCTTCTACTCGCGCCCGGTGTTCTCCGCGGACGGCAAGTCGGTGATCGGCGCGGTCGTGCTGCGGATCAAGTCCGACCCGATCGCCGCCATCCTCGCGGGCGCCGCGGGCGGCAACGAGCGCACGCCGTTCCTGGTCGACGGCGACGGCATCATCGTCTGGCATCGCGACGAGAAGCAGATGTTCAAGAGCCTCGTGCCGCTGCGCCAGGAGGTGCTCGACGAGATCGTCGCCGACCAGCGCTTCCGCCGCGCCACGATCGAATCGGTGAACGAGCCGCGGCTCGCCGCCGCGGTGGTCGGCGCGAAAGATGGCGGCAACGTGAGCTACTACTCGAGCGTTGCGCGGCGCGAGGAGATCGCGGGCTTCGCTCCCGTGCCCGGGAACGACTGGGTGGTGGGAGTGTCGGAGTCGCGCGACAACTTCGCCGCGCCCATCGAGCGGCTGTTCCAGAACGTGCTCTTCAGCGTGGTGCTGGTGGGCGCGGTGTTCCTGCTTTTCGCGATGCTGTTCGCGCGTTCGATCGTGCGCCCGATCGAGCGGCTCACCTCCGCGGCGCATGCGTTGAAGAGCGGCGACTACCGCAACGCCAACCTCGCGGTGCGCACCAGCGACGAGGTCGGCCAGCTGGCGCGCACGTTCAACGTGATGATCGACGTGCTGCGCCAGAGGGAGCGCGAGCGCGAGGGAAGCCGCGAGGGTTCAGCCGGCTACGACAAGGAAGAGCGCGAAGACCTCAAGCCCTGAAGAGCTCGCGCACCGGCGCGGCCGCCTGGAAGTCGGCCGCGTCGCGCAGCTCCGCATGCAGCACCGACCACTCGCGCGCCGCGTGGTGGCCGATCAGCCATTCGTGGATGAACCAGTTCTGGTTGCGGTCGGAGAGCACCGGCGTGTGCCCGGTATCCGGCACGTGCATCACCGACAGCAGCGGCGACTTCTTCATCCGCCGGATCGTGGGCGCGAGCAGCGCATCGGAGAGCATCCCGTGGATCAGCAGCACGGGGCAGTGGATCTTGTCCCACAGGCGCCACTGGTCGAGGCTTTCCTGCGCGTCGGTGCGGAATGCCTGCAACGCGCGCACGTCGTGGCGATACACGCGCCCGCCCTCCTCGTCGGACCACTTGGTCTGGTGGAAGGTGACGTTGAAGCGGATGTCGTCGGTGATCGGGCCGTCGTTCTTCTGCGAGGCGCCGATCTTGCGCAGCAAGTCGGCGGGGTCGCGGAACACATAGTGGCGCGCGAGGGTCGCGGAGCGGCGCTTGCGCCGCGCCTTCGGGATGAAGGGGCCGATGTCGTTCAGGATCAGGCGCTCGATCATCTTCGGATGGTGCGCGGCCAGGTCGATCGCCGCACTTCCGCCCAGGGACGAGCCGAGCAGGATCACCGGTCCTCCGCCCATGTGGTCGATCATCTGGCGCAGCTGCTCGGAGTAGGTGGCGAGCGAGTAGTCGCGCTCGTCGGCCATCCAGCCGGATCGGCCGCGGCCCACCCAGTCCATGCAAACCACGTGGAAATGGCTCGCGAGGTCGGAGGCGAGGTAGTTGAAGCGCATCGCCGTGTTGGCCACCCCGCCGCAGCACAGCACCAGCGGATTCGCGGGATCTCCCCACTCGGTATAGGCGACCTTCACCGGGTACGGCTTGCGGAAGCGCGCCGCGGATTTCTGCAGGCGCACCGGGTGGTGGTAGTCGAAATGCTTGAGGTCGAACTGGTGATCGAAGCGCGCGATGATGCGCTTGGCCATCGCCATGTATTCGTCCCACGTGCGCAGCACGTGATGGCGGCCGGGAATGATGGGTTCCCAATCCGGCTCGTGCCGGGCTCGATATTCGAAGGGGCCGGGTTTCGGCATGGGCCCGCCCAATGTCAGACCATGTGGGGCCGGCTGACGCGCAGCGCCGAGCTCCCGGCCGTCGAAGCGACGGTGAATTCGACGATCTCGCCGTTGCCGACCTGCATGCGCCCGTGCCCGCCGAGCAGCCCGTTCAACACGCGCCCGACCCCCTTGCTGCTCACGAGCAACGGGCGGCGATCGAGGTACGGACGGATGTGGTCCATCGCGAGCTCGACGCGAGCGGTGAATTCGTCCTCGGATTCCCCGCCCGGCGGCGTCACCTTGCGCGCGAGCAATTCCTCGGTCTCGCCGATCGGGCGGTTGTTCCACTCGCCCAGCTTGCGCTCGTTGATGAGCGGCTCGACCACGATCGGGACCTCGCCGAGCACGCCGCTGATGATCGAGGCGGTCTGGCGCGTGCGCAGCAGCGACCCGGCGATGATCACGCCGACCCGCAGGTTCATCCGGTCGATCTGCTTGGCAAGGAGGTAGGCCTGGTCGCACCCGATGTCCATCATCGGAAGGTCGAGATCGCCACCGCAGCGAAAGCCGCGGAAGTTCGGCTCCGTCACGCCGTGGCGGACGAAGTAGAGGGTGAACGGTCGATCTGCCGTGTACGTCATGCGGGGTTCCCGGTGTTCCTGTGGCAATTTATTCGTTATGTCGAGCCAGAGTAGCATCCGGACCCGCTGATCCAGAAGAGCTACGGCACTACAGCCGTAATCGGCTCGAATGGGTGAATTCCGTCACGGTGCCGCCGTGCCCCCGATTGGCGCGCGGGTAGAATCGCGCTTCCATGCGAGCGCTGCGCTTCCTTCGAATCGTTCACACCATCGGGCGATACGGGCTGTACGAGTTCGCCCCGCGCCGCGGGGCCGTGCTGGTGCGCTTTTTCGGGCTCGCCTACTTCTGGTGCGACCGCTCGCGCCCGCGCGCGGAGCGCCTGCGGCTGGCACTCGAGTCGCTCGGCCCGGTATTCGTGAAGTTCGGCCAGCTGCTCTCGGTGCGCCCCGACCTCATTGCCGAGGACATCACCGCCGAGCTCTCGAAGCTGCAGGACAATGTGCCGCCCTTCCCCTGGGAGGAAGTGGCCGCCGCGCTGAACGCCGCCTATGGACGGCCCTACACCGAGGTGTTCCGCTCGCTGGATAGCGTGCCGGTGGCGAGCGCCTCGATCGCGCAGGTGCATTTCGCGGTGCTGCCGGACGGGCGCGAGGCCGCGGTGAAGGTTCTGCGTCCCGGTATCGGCGCGGTGATCGCGAAGGACGTGGCGCTGCTCTACGGGCTCGCGCAAATCGTCGAGCGGGTCTTTCCCGACGGGCGCCGGCTGCGCCCGCGCGAAGTGGTGCGCGAGTTCGAGACCACCATCCATGACGAGCTCGACCTGCTGCGCGAGGCGGCCAACGCGAGCCAGTTGCGCCGCAACTTCAGCGACGGCAGGCTGCTGATCGTGCCGGAGGTCTACTGGGATTGGTGCAACCGCACCGTGATGGTGATGCAGCGCATCGACGGCATCCCGGTGAACGCGGTCGAGGAGCTCGAGCGCCACGGCATCGACGTGAAACGCCTTGCGCGCGACGGCGTCGAGATCTTCTTCACCCAGGTGTTCCGCGACGGCTTCTTCCACGCCGACATGCACCCGGGCAACATCTTCGTGTCGCGCGACGGGCATTACTGCGGCGTCGACTTCGGCATCATGGGCACGCTCTCCGACGACGACAAGAATTACCTCGCGATCAACTTCATGGCGTTCTTCCACCGCGACTACCATCGCGTCGCGGTGGCGCACGTCGATGCCGGATGGGTTCCGCGCGACACGCGCGTGGCGGAGTTCGAGGGCGCGATCCGCGCGGTGTGCGAGCCGATCTTCGACCGCCCGCTGAAGGAGATCTATTTCGGCAAGCTGCTGGTGCGGCTCTTCGAGGTCTCGAGCCGCTTCCGCATGCAGATCCAGCCGCAGCTCGTGCTGCTGCAGAAGACGCTGCTGCAGGTGGAGGGCCTCGGCCGCCAGCTCGATCCGGACCTCGACCTGCGCCGCGTCGGGCAGCCGGTGCTCGAGCGCTGGATGAACGAGCGGGTCGGGCTTCGCGGCCTCATCCGCAACCTGCGCGAGGAGGCGCCGCTGTGGGCGCGCACGCTGCCCCAGCTCCCGCGCCTCGTGCATCGGCTGCTCTCGGACGACGCGACCGGGCGGCTCGAACGCGCGGTGCTGCGCCTGGAGGCCGCCCAGCGCCGCCAGACAGGGGTGCTCGCCGCGATCGCCGCGGTGCTGGCCGCGCTCCTTGTCGGATTTCTCTTACGCTAGCGCGGGTGGGGCGCGCAGAAACTTTGCGAAGCGCGGCGCCTCAAATCCTGTCCACTTCCAATAACTCCGGAGAGACCCCCATGAAAGTCCTGATCGCCTCCCTGCTGCTCGCCGCGCCCCTCGCCGTCTCGGCCGCGGGCGAGTTCAAGGATTGCAGCACCAAGGCCTCGAAGCTCACCTCGAAAACCGAACTGCAGAAAGTCGCCAAGATCTCGCCCGACGAGGCGAAGAAGATCGCGATGGGCTCCGCGCCCGGCGCGAGCATCGTGAAGGGCGGCATCGAGACCGAGAACGGCTGCCTCATCTACTCGTACCACGTGAAGGACCCGGCCAAGAGCGGCCAGACCGAGGTCTTCATCGACGCGGGCACGGGCAAGATCCTCAAGCAGGAGGGCGAAGGCGCGGTGCGCGCGGCGCTCGAAAAACCGGTCGACAAGGTGAAGGAAGGCGCTGGCGTGGTGAAGGAAAAGGTCACCGGCACGCCCTCCACGAACCAGGCCGCGCAGCCGAAGTAATCTGCGCATTTCTCCCTCCCGCCCTTCCCTTTGGGGGAGGGCGGGGAGAGGGGATCTAGCGCTTGAGCGCGAGCGTGAGGCCGTCGCCGACGGGCAACAACGCGAGATCAATGCGCTCGTCGTGGTGCAGCGCATCGTTGAATTTTCGCAGTGCCACCGTATCGCTCTTCGTGTTGTCGGGATTCGCGACGTCTCCCGACCAGAGCGTGTTGTCCACGGTGATGAGGCCGCCCTTGCGCACGAGCTGGAGGCAGCGCTCGTAGTACGCGAGATAGTTGCCCTTGTCCGCATCGATGAACGCGAAATCGAAGCGTTCCGTTTCGCCTTTGGCGAGGAGCGCATCGAGCGTCTCCAGGGCCGGTGCAAGCCGCAGATCGATCCTCGATTCGACGCCGGCCTTTTTCCAATAGCGCCGCGCGATCGCGGTCCATTCCTCGCTCACGTCGCAGGCGATGATCTTGCCCTCCGGCGGCAGCGCCAGTGCCACGGCGAGCGAGCTGTAGCCGGTGAATACTCCCACTTCCACGCATCGTTTCGCGCCGATCAGCCTCACCAGCAGCGCCATGAACTGTCCCTGGTCGGCGCCGATCTGCATGCCCGCCATCGGCAGCTTCGCGGTTTCCTCGCGCAGCTCGCGCAGCACCGCGGGCTCGCGCACCGAGTGCCCGATCAGGTAGTCGTGCAGGCGCTCATCGAGTTGCAATTGACGTGGCATGGTCAGGATTTCTCCGCGGGGAACTTGATGATGCGCCGCAGCCCGTAGCTGAGCGCGAGCGAGAGGAGCCAGAGGACGCCGGCCGCGATCGCGAGCGCCTCGGTCCACGGGGCGCGACCCATCACCGCCGCATAGGCCGCGACGAAGAAGAGCGCCGAGCCGGCCACGCCGAGCCAGTTGGTGAGCGGGCTCCACTGCAGCGCGCGCTTGCAGTGGCCGCACTGGAAGCGCGCGAACCATTTCCCCAGGGGATTGGCCTTCAGGGGCCCGTTGCAATGGGGGCAGCGCAGGCGCATCGGCATTCCTATCGATCGTCGATCTCGAGCAGCACCGGCTGGTGGTCGGAGGCCTGCGTGTCGCTGTCGACCCGAACCGAGCGCACGCGCGGCGCGAGGCTCTCGCTCACGAAGAGGAAATCGCAGCAGTACGGACCTGCGCCGTAATCGCGCGAGTGCACGCAGAACGTGGGCGCGTGCGGTAGCCGCCCGTGGTCGAGCGGCCAGGCATCGACGTAGCGCGGGCCCGCGGCGAGCGCTCGCTGGATGCCCTCGTAGGCGTGATTCTCGGGCGGGAAATTGAAGTCGCCGGTGAGGATCGCAGCGGCGGTCTGCGCGGTCGGGTCGAACGTGACGTTGCTCTCCTGCGAGACGACTTCTGCGGTCGCGGCGGCGCGGCCGCAGGCCTCCTCGTGGAGCTCGCGCAATCGCATCGCCTGGGCGTGGCGCTGCAGGTCGGAGTAATACTCGAGGTGCGTGGTAGTCACGCGCACCGGCCCCATCGGCGCCTGCAGGGTCGCCTCCACGGCCACGCGCGGCATGGTCTTGCGGCCCGGCTCCGCCGGCCAGGGCAGAGCGTGGCGGCGCGCGGACAGGACGCCATGGCGCGAGAAGATCGCATTGCCGAAGCGCTTGCGCCGCCCCCCTTCGCCGCCCACGTCGAGCGCGTAGCCCGCGACCATGCGGTAGCCGGGCAGCAAGCTCGAGAGCGCGGCGAACTGGTCGCGGTCGTCGTTGCCCGCGAGCCCGGCGAAATTGTCCGCGACCTCCTGCAGGCAGATCACGTCGAAATCGGCGAGCGCGCGCGCTGTGCGCACGATCCTCTCCAGATCGACTCGCCCGTCGATGCCGCGGCCCCACTGGATATTCCAGGTGATCAGCCTCACCAGTACACTATGTGAAAGAGGATTCCGGACAATGAACAAACGGATCGCACATTCGCTCCTGGAGCCTGCCGACCGGATGGATGCGGGCGCCAGGGAGGTGCTCGATTCCGACCACACCCCGTGGGCCGGTTTCACGTTGGTCGTCACCCAGTTCCCGGAAAGCGGAACGAAGCGCGACTACGTCTGGACGCAATCCCTGGTTGCCCTGATGAGCCGCGGCGAAGCGAAAGTGCGCGTCGAATCCGGTGGGGTCAACACGGCTTTGCAATTTTATCCCGGATCGATGTCGGTCATCCCGGCGGGCCTCACGGCCGAGACGATTTCATGGACCGGCGCCCACGAGCAGATTTTCGTATTCCCGACGGCGGAGCGCTGGAACACGTTCCAGTCGGTCACCGCCAGGATGCCGTTCCGGATGCCCGACGCCCAGCTCGTCTTCCGCGACCTCGAGCTCGAGGCGCTGTTGCGCACGATGCGCCTCGAGATCGAGGCCGGGTGCCCGAGCGGACCGCTGTTCGCGCAGGCGTTGTCGATCGCGATGCTGTCGCGCACGGTGACGCAGCCGTGGAAGAAGCTCGAATCGGCGAGCGAGAAGAGGAGCCTCACGGCCTCGCAGGAGCGGCGCGTGCGCGAGTACATCTCCACGCATTTGGCCGAGAACATCCACCTGGACAATCTCGCCGCATTGCTCGAAACCAGCCCCGGGCATTTTTCGCGGCTCTTCCGCAACACGTTCGGGATGCCGCCGTACCGATACCTGATCGAACGGCGCGTGGACGAGGCGAAGCGGCTGATGGCCACCGGCGGATTATCGATGATCGACATCGCGTTGAAGCTGCATTTCGCGAGCCCCAGCCATTTCTCCTCGACGTTTCGCAAGATCGCCGGCGTCACTCCGCGCCAGTTCCTGTCGGAGCTTTAGGGTTTTCCCGTACGGCCCCCCAAAAAATTGCCGGTATTCCGCCAAATCGATCAGATTAAGGCAAGACGCGGAAGCGGCAAATCCCTAGTCTCGGCTTCGGGAGGCGCGTTGTTCGCGCGCGACCCCACTCGTGAATCCGGCATGAAGCCGGACACCTACAGGGAGAAGACACCGTGAGAACCATACGTGCATTGCTCGCTCTTGCAGCAGCGGCCCTGTTGGCCGCATGCGGCGGCGGCGGATCCGGGTCCGATGAGATTCCGCTCACCGTGCCGAAAGCCTCCTGCGGCTCCAACGACAAGCCGGAGACCGCTCTGCAGGGCCAGGTCCCGGCGGCCCTGCGCACACCGGGCGGATTCAAGGGATTCAACTGCAACCTCGAATTGGTCGGCCAGAGCCGAGGCGAGGGCGCTGCATGGTCCGTTGCGAAGTTTCGCAACTGTGCGTACTACGGCACCTCGAACGGTGCCACCCAGCAGAACAAGGGGGTGGTCGTATTGGACGTTTCCAATCCTGCCAGTCCAACCCGAAGCATGTACCTGACGACAACGGCCATGCTGCTGCCGCACGAGTCCATGCGGGTGAACGAGCGCCGCCAGATCCTCGGTGCCAATCGCAATAACGGCAATGAGGTCGACTTCTACGATGTCTCCGGCCTTTGCGCGGCACCGCAGCTGTTGTCGACAACCACCCTGGGCACGGGCTCCAGCGGGTTCGATACCCTGGCGCGCGGGCATGAAGGCGGGTTTTCCCCGGATGGACTCACCTACTGGGGTGGGGACATCAACAATAGCCAGTACTACGCGGTCGACGTGACCGACACGACGAAGCCCAAGCTCCTGGCGCGCTGGCAGAACCCCTTCGGGGCAGGGCGAACGACGCACGGCTTGTCCATCAGCGAAGACGGCAACCGCGCATATCTCACGTCACTGACGGGGTTGAATCTCACGGTCGCCGAGCCGATGCCGTACGCGCCTGGAACGTCGACGAACGGCGTGATCATCGCCGACACCAGCGAAGTCCAGCAGCGAAAGGCGAATCCGAAAATCAAGGTGATCGGCACCGTTTTCTGGGAGGACGGGACCGTCGCGCAGCACACCATCCCGATCAAGATCGGCGGCAAGCCCTACCTGATAGGCGTGGACGAAGGCGGATCCGGCGGCTTGCCGGGCCTGGGATTGGGCGGCAATGCGAACGCCTTGAAAAACGCATGCGACGCGAAGATGTCGCCGTTTCCCATGGCGCGGATCATCGACCTGGCAGATGAAACGAAGCCGAAAGTCATCTCGAAGGTGATGCTGGAGATCCACAACCCGGCGAACTGCGACAAGGTCCTGCCGGATCTCGCGGGCCGAACCGACTTGTTCACCTACGGAGCGCACTACTGCGGCGTCGATGATCGGCTTGAAGCGACAACGCTCGCCTGCGGATACATGGAATCGGGCGTTCGGGTTTTCGACATTCGCGATCCCTTGCGTCCGAAGGAAATCGCCTACTTCAATCCCCCATCGGTGGTGGGACCCAGCCCGGGCTCCACCAACGCGAACTCCGGCAATGGCAAGCCGGACCACTGCTCTATGCAGATGCACTTCGACAAGGCCGCTGGAACCCTCTGGACGGCTTGCCAGGACAACGGGTTCGTCGCGCTGAAGTTCACCAACGGGGCGTGGCCGTTCAAGTAATGGCGCCGTGCCCACCAAAGCCCCGGCTCTCACCGGGGCTTTTTTGTGGGTGGCGGCCAACGTTTCCAAAAAACAGGATTGAACCGGGCATTGCCAGAATTTCGCCAGAATCGCGCGGCATCATCGCCGCATGGACAGACTCGCTCCCTCCCTCCTCGCCCTCTTCACCAGCTGGTCGGCCGCGGCCACCGAAGCCGTGGCGAAGCCCGAATGGCAGAAATACTTCGATGCCCGCAACGTGCGCGGAACGTTCGTGCTGTTCGAGCCGGCGAACGACCGCTACCTCGTGTTCAACGAGGCGAGAGCCCGCCGGCGTTTCCTGCCGGCGTCGACGTTCAAGATTCCCAACGCGCTGATCGGCCTCGAGGTGGGGTCGCTGAAGGACCAGCGCGAGATCTTCCAATGGGACGGCAAGCCCAAGCTGCGCCGCGCATGGGAGCGTGACCAGACGCTCGACTCGGGCATGCGTGACAGCGTCGTGTGGATGTTCCAGGAGATCGCGCGGCGCACCGGCAAGGCGCGCATGAAGGAGTGGGTCGCGAAGCTCGAATACGGCAACGCCGACATCGGCGGCGGCATCGACAACTTCTGGCTGCAGGGCTCGATGCGGGTGAGCGCGATGGAGCAGGTGGAGTTCCTGCGCAAGCTGCGCGAGGGGCGCCTGCCGGTGACACAGCGCGCGAGCCGCCTGGTGCGCAATGCCCTCGTCTTCGAGCGCACGCCCGCCTATACGATCTACGCCAAGACCGGCACCACGGGCACGGTGAAGGAGCCGGTGTCGTGGTGGGTCGGCTGGATCGAGCAGGCGGGCAAGCCCACGGCCTATTTCGCGATGAACCTCACGCCGCTCGCGAATACGCCGTTCGGCGCGCGCTTCCCGATCTCGCGCGCGATCCTCGCGGAGGTGGGCGCACTGCCTAGCGGATCCCGGCCCTCATGAAGGACTGCACGAACTGACGCTGGAAGAGCAGGAATGCGATCAGCAGCGGCGCCGAGGTCATGACCGTGGCGGCGGTGATCACCGACCAGTCGATCCCCTGGTCGCCCGAGGAGAACACCTGCAGCCCCACCGTCACCGGGCGCGAGGTGACCGAGCTCGTCACGATGAGGGGCCAGAGGAAGTTGTTCCAGTGATAGCTCACCGACACGAGCCCGAAGGCGAGATACACCGGGCGCGCGAGCGGCACGTACACCTTCCATAACACCTGCAGCGCGGTGGCGCCCTCGACTCTCGCCGCCTCGTCGAGCTCGCGCGGGATCGTCTTGAAGGCCTGGCGCAACAGGAAGATGCCGAACGCCGAGGCCATGTACGGCAATCCGATCGCGGGAATCGAATCGAGGATGCCGAGGCGCGCCATCGTGCGGTAGTTCTCGACGATCAGCACGTCGGGCATGATCATCAGCTGCACCAGCACGAGGAAGAACGCGATCTCCTTGCCGCGGAACTCGAAGCGTGCGAACGAATAGGCGGCGAGCGTGCACAACACGAGCTGCACCGCGAGCACCATCGTCACCAGCATGAAGCTGTTGAGGAAATAGCGGGCGAACGGCGCCGCCTCCCACGCGCGATGGAAATTGTCGAGCGTGAGCGGCGCGAACAGCACGAAGCGCGTCGAGTACTCCGGCGCGTGGAATGCCGTCCAGAACGCGTAGAGGAGCGGGAGGATCCACAGGAATCCGAGGAGCCACGCCGCAACGGTTTCCAGGCGCCTCACTGGTAGTGCACCCTCTTCTCCAGGAAAGCGAACTGCGCGATCGCGATCGCCGCGAGGATCGCGAGCAGCACCACGGTGAGCGCCGCGGCGTAGCCCGTATCCCAGAAGCTGAATCCCACCTGGTAGATGTGGAAGAGAAGAAGCGAGGTCGCATTGTTGGGCCCGCCGCGCGTCATCACCACGATGTGGTCGACCAAGCGGAATGAATTGATCACCGCGTTCACCAGCACGAAGAGCGTGGTCGGCATCAGCAGCGGGAAGACCACGCGGCGGAAGTAATAGCCGCGCGAGGCGCCCTCGAGCGCCGCGGCCTCGGCGAGCGACGGCGGGATCGACTGCAGCGCGGCGAGATAGAAGATCATGAAGAACCCGGCTTCCTTCCACACCGCCACGATCGTCACGCAGGCGAGCGCGGTGTCGGGATTGCCGAGCCAGTTGCGGCTCGCGAAGCCGAGCGGCGCGAGGGCCTGCTCGAGCAGGCCGTATTGCGGCGTGAAGAAGAAGAGCCAGATGTTGGCCACCGCGATCATCGGCAGGATCGTCGGCGTGAAGAACGCCATGCGCAGCCACGTGCGCCCGCGCATGGCGGAATTCACCCACAGCGCCATCACGATCGCGAGCGCGATCGACAGCGGAATCGTGCCGAGGCAATACCAGAGGTTGTTCGTGAGCGACTTCCAGAACACCTCGTCGGCCGCCATCACCTGGTAGTTTTCGAGCCCCACCCACGGCGCGGGACGCCCGCCCTTCGGTGTCGCGTGGAAGCTATCCCAGATCGTCCCGAAGACGGGCCAATGGGTGAAGAGCGCGAGCAGGGCCGCGGCCGGGAGGAGCAGCAGCCAGCCGTGGACACCCTTCACTACTTGTACGTCCTCAGGATCCGGCTCGCCTCCGTCTGTGCATCCTTCATCGCCTGCTCCGGCGTCTTGGCGCCGGTGAGCGCCGCCTGGATGCCGTCGTTCAGCGCCTTGGTGACGCGCTGGTTGTCATGCGTGGAGAGTTCGGCGACCGAATACTGCAACTGGTCGCGCGCCACCGTGGCGAGCGGGAAGCCCTTGGTGTACTCGGTCATCTTCGCGGTCTGCCACGCATCCGGCCGCACCGCGACGTAGCCGGTATCGATGCCCCACTGCGCCGCGCGCTCCGGCTGCGTCATCCACTTCGCGAATTTCGCCGCCGCGGCCTGCTGCTCGCGGGTCGCCTTCTTGAACACGTAGAAGTTGCCCCCGCCCGTGGGCGAGCCGCGGCGCTTGGCGGCCGGCAGCATCGCCACGCCGAAGTCGAACTTCGCGTTGTTCCTCACGTTGGTGAGGTTGCCCGTCGTGGTCCACATCATCGCGATCTTCTTCTCGAAGAAGTCCTTCGGCGTCGTGCCCCACTCGATGACGCCGGTGGGCATCACCTTGTGCTTGCGCCCGAGGTCGACCCAATAGGAGAGCGCTTCGATCACCTCGGGCTTGTCGAAGTAGGTCTCGGTCCCCGCGGCGTTCATCAGCTCGACGCCATTGGGTGTCGTGAGCCCCTGGAACAGCCAGTAGGGAAATCCCGACGAGGGGATCTGCACGCCCCACTGGGTCACGTTGCCCGAGGCGTCGCGCCTGGTGAGCTTCTGCGCGGACTCGAGCATCTCCTTCCAGTTGGCCGGCGGCTTGTTCGCGTCGAGGCCGGCTTCCTTGAAGAGCTCCTTGTTCCAGTACAGCACGATCGTGGAGCGCTGGAACGGAATGCCCCAGGTCTTGCCGCCGGTCTGGCTGTTGGCCATGAACGCGGGGTAGAAGCTCTTCACCCACGCCTTGTCGTCGGCGGAGGTGGCGAGCTCGTCGA
>JANPHA010000214.1:0-3576 GCA_031424255.1 Burkholderiales bacterium
GTCGCGCACCGTGAGGGTCACCGTCGTATCGTCGGTGACGTTGTTGGGGACGACGGTCAGCTGGCCGGTCTGGTTCGTGCCGCTCACGGGAACGATGGCCTGGTTGCTCGAGGTGAGGAGGTACGCGCCGGTGCCGCCGGAAATCTGGAACGTCGTCGGCAGCCCCGAGTAGAGGGTGGCGGTGCCCGGCAGGATCGTGATGCGCTGCGAGTCGGAGACCGGAGGCTGGCCCACCGCGCCGCTGCCGCAGGATGCGATGCCGGTGGCCGCGAGGAGGGCGAGCACGAGGCGAGCGAAGAGGCCCGGATGGGCGAAGGCGGTGGCGATCACGAAGCTCCCTGAAGCTCGATAGTTGTAGCGCCCTGGACGAATCGAGGCGCGATCTGGCTATTGATTCTACTGAAAGAACCTCTCCGGAACGCACCAAATGCTCGTGCGCATGGGGGGCGTTTATATTGCAGTGCACCAAAGCGTGCGCTACGATGGCTGCGTTTCGCCTGATTCCTGCCTCTCCGCCACGGTCATGAGCCGCTGCCGGGTCCCCGGCAGCCGGCGACCGGCCAAAAGCCCGTGTTGTGCCCAGCGCCCGTTCCCGAACGTCCGGGGATCGCGGCTACCATTGCGTTTTGAGGTGCCCGACATGGAATCGAAAGCCGGCCTGCCGCCGAAAAAGCAGGGTCTCTACGACCCTCGAAACGAGCACGACGCGTGCGGCGTGGGCTTCGTTGCGCACATCAAGGGCCGCAAGTCCCACGAGATCGTCGAGCAGGGCCTGACGATCCTCAACAACCTGCGCCATCGCGGCGCTACCGGCGCCGATCCGCTGCACGGCGATGGCGCGGGCCTGCTTACGCAGATCCCGGACGGGTTCTTCCGCGAGGAGATGGCCAAGCAGGGCGTGAAGCTCCCGAAGGCCGGCGCCTACGGCGTGGGCATGGTGTTCCTGCCGCGCGACGCCGCGGCGCGCGCAGCCTGCGTGCGCGAGATCGAGCGCGCCATCGTCAACGAAGGCCAGCAGCTGCTCGGCTGGCGCGAGGTCCCGGTCGACGCTTCCAGCATCGGGCCGACCGCGCGCGGTTCGATGCCCGCGATCCGCCAGGTATTCGTCGGCGCGGGCCGCGGCAGCCTCGATCGCGATGCGTTCGAACGCAAGCTCTACGTGATCCGCAAGAGCCTCGGCCACGCCATCCGCGCGCTCGGATTGTCGAACGCGGGCGATTTCTACGTGCCGTCTTTCTCGCACCGCACCATCGTCTACAAGGGCATGCTGCTGGCCGAGCAGGTGGGCCCGTTCTACCGCGATCTCGCCGACAAGCGCTTCACCTCCGCGCTTTGCCTCGCGCACCAGCGCTTCTCCACCAACACCTTCCCGACGTGGGACCTCGCCCACCCGTTCCGCTACATCGCGCACAACGGCGAGATCAACACGCTCAACGGGAACCTCAACTGGATCAAGTCGCGCCAGGCGACGATCCATTCCAAGCTGCTGGGCGACGACCTCGACAAGATCTGGCCGCTGATCTACGACGGCCAGTCGGATTCGGCCTCGTTCGACAATGCGCTCGAGCTGCTGGTGATGGGCGGCTATCCGATCGCCCACGCGATGATGCTGATGATCCCCGAGGCGTGGGCGGGCAACCCGTTGATGGACGCCAAGCGCCGCGCGTTTTACGAATACCACGCGGCGCTGATGGAACCGTGGGACGGCCCCGCGGCCGTCGCCTTCACCGACGGCAAGTTCATCGGCGCCACGCTCGACCGCAACGGCCTGCGGCCGGCGCGCTATTTCATCACCGACGATGATTTGATTGTCATGTCCTCGGAGATGGGCGTGCTCGACATCCCGCAGGAGAAGATCGTCAAGAAGTGGCGCCTGCAGCCCGGCAAGATGCTGCTGGTCGACATCGAGCACGGCCGCATCGTCTCCGACGACGAGCTCAAGCGCGACCTCGCCGCGCAACGCCCTTACCAGGACTGGCTCGACCGCACCCAGATCCGGCTCGAGGACATACCCACGCCGCACGAGGTGCCCACGCCCGACACCGACAAGCTGCTCGACCGCCAGCAGGCCTTCGGCTATACGCAGGAAGACCTGAAGATGCTGATGACGCCGATGGCGCTCGCCGGCGAGGAGGCGATCGGCTCCATGGGCGACGACACGCCGCTCGCGGTGCTCTCCAACCGCGCCAAGCCGCTCTACGCCTATTTCCGGCAGCTGTTCGCGCAGGTAACCAACCCGCCGATCGACCCGATCCGCGAGCAGCTGGTGATGTCGCTGGTGTCGTTCATCGGGCCGCGCCCCAACCTGCTCTCGCCGGATTCCACCGAGCCGGTGATGCGCCTCGAGGTCTCGCAGCCGATCCTCACCTTCGAGGACATGGAGAAGCTTCGCCGCGCGTCGACGTTCACGCAGGGGCACTTCAAGAGCGACATCCTCTCGATGTGCTATCCCGCCGAATGGGGCGTGGAGGGCATGGAGCCGGCTCTCGCGCAGCTGTGCGCCGACGCCGAGGACGCGGTGCGCAAGGACACGAACATCGTGATCCTCACCGACCGCGAGGTTTCGGTCGATCGCATCCCGATTCCGGCGCTCCTCGCCACCGCGGCGGTGCACAACCACCTGGTGCGCGCCGGCCTGCGCACCCGATGCGGCCTAGTGGTCGAGACCGGCAGCGCGCGCGAGGTGCACCACTTCGCGTGCCTCGCGGGCTACGGCGCCGAGGCGATCCACCCGAACCTCGCCTTCGCGACCCTGATGGACATCCGCGACGGCCTGCCGCAGAAGATCGACGAAGCCGAGCTGGTGAAACGCTACATCAAGGCGGTCGGCAAGGGCCTGCTGAAGGTGATGTCCAAGATGGGCATCTCGACCTACCAGTCGTACTGCGGCGCGGCGATCTTCGAGGCCGTGGGCCTGTCGACGAAGCTGGTCGACAAGTACTTCGCCGGCACCTCGACCGCGGTCGAGGGCGTGGGTCTCAAGGAAGTCGCCGAGGAGACCGTGCGCCTGCACCGGCTCGCCTATTCCGACGCGCCGCTCTACCGCAACCAGCTCGATCCGGGTGGCGAGTACGCCTATCGCGTCCGCGGCGAGGCGCACATGTGGACGCCGGACGCGATCGCGAAGCTGCAGCACGCCACGCGATCGGGCAGCGTCGCCACGTACCGGGAGTACTCGCGCATCATCAACGAGCAGAGCGAGCGGCTCCTCACCCTGCGGGGCCTATTCCAGATCAAGGAATCGGCCACGCCGGTTCCTCTCGAAGAGGTCGAGTCGGCGAAGGACATCGTGAAGCGCTTCGCCACCGGCGCCATGTCGCTCGGCTCCATCTCCCACGAGGCGCACTCGACGCTCGCGATCGCGATGAATCGCATCGGTGGCAAGTCGAATACCGGCGAGGGCGGCGAGGACCCGATCCGCTACATCCCGCTCGCCAATGGCGACTCGATGCGCTCGGCGATCAAGCAGGTGGCCGCCGGCCGCTTCGGTGTCACCACGGAGTACCTGGTCAACGCCGATGTGCTGCAAATCAAGATGGCCCAGGGTGCGAAACCGGGCGAGGGCGGACAGCTTCC
>JANPHA010000215.1:0-6287 GCA_031424255.1 Burkholderiales bacterium
TCCGCCGCGGCCTGCAGCAGCATCACGCGCGCCGCCGCCCCGCCCCGGCGCACGTAATCCTGCGACGTGCGGATGCCGCGGCTGCCGCCCGTGCCCATCTCGCCCCAGGCGCGTTTCGCGGCGAGGTTGCGGCCCGGGTCCACGATCTCGAGCGCGATCTTGTTCCAGTCGCATTCGAGCTCCTCGGCGACGAGCTGCGCCAGGCCGGTGAACGTCCCCTGCCCCATCTCCGAGCGCGCGATGCGCACGACGCAGGTATCGTCGGGCCGGATCGCGACCCACAGGTTGACCTCGGCGGCCGCGGCCGCGCGTTGCGCGAGCGCGAACGGCAGGTGCATGCCGAGCGCGAGCCCGCCGCCCGCGGCGGCCGAGGCGATGATGAACTTGCGGCGCGAGACATGGGTCCTCTTCATGCCTTGCTCCCCGCCGCCTTGCGCACCGCGGCGCGAATGCGCTGGTAGGTGCCGCAACGGCAGATGTTGGTCATGGCGGCGTCGATGTCGCTGTCGGTCGGGCCCGGGTTCTTCGCGAGCAGCGCCGCCGCGGCCATGATCTGGCCCGACTGGCAGTAGCCGCACTGCGGGACGTCGAGCTCGGCCCACGCCTTCTGCACCGGATGGGAGCTCGTCGCCGAAAGCCCTTCGATGGTGACGATCCGGTCGGTGGGCTTGAGCGTGGCGATCGGCGTCACGCACGAGCGGCGCACCTCGCCGTTGATGTGGACCGAGCAGGCGCCGCACTGGGCGACGCCGCAGCCGTACTTGGTGCCGGTGAGCCCCACCTGCTCACGCAGTGCCCACAGCAGCGGCGTATCGGCTTCCGCCTGCACATCGCGTTCCTTGCCATTGATGTTCAGCCTTGCCATTCGGGTTCCTCCTCGGGCTCCTGGATTGCGGCTGGGAACAGGTTAACCGAACCGGCGGATGGCGTTTTTTTTGTCAATTCCCGCTGCACAGTGCACACTGACCCTGCACGGCAGCAAACCTGCCGGCAAGATCGAAAACAGGAGTGTCCAAAATGATGAAAAGGGAGAGAAGTTCGTCGCGCCTGCGTCTTGGCACCGCGATCCTCGCAGCCGTGGCAATCCAGTTCGCCTGCGGCGCCGCCTTCGCCCAGGCCGACAGCGAGCGGGTCCGGGAGCTGGAGCGCAAGCTCGAGAAGAGCATGCAGCTGATCGAGCAGCTCGCGCGCCGCGTGAACGAGCTCGAGAAGGCCGCGGCTCCCGCTCCCGTCCCTGCAGCCGCCCCGGCAAGACCCGAGCAGGAAGCGCGCATCGAGCGCCTCGAGAAGGACGTCACCCAGATGGCCTCGGGACAGGCGGTCCAGCCCGAGTCTGGCTTCCCGCTGCACGGGTTCGCCGACGCCGGCTACGAGCGCTCCACGCTGCCGCGCGCGGACAGCCGCAGGTCCGGATTGGTCCTCGGGAACCTGGATCTCTTCCTCACCCCCAACTTCGGCCGCGTCAAGATGCTCGCGGAGCTCGTCTTCGAGATCGACGAGGGCGGCGGCCTCGCCACCGACCTCGAGCGCCTGCAGCTCGGATACACCTTCAGCGACACGCTCACGGTGTGGATCGGGCGGTTTCATACGCCGTACGGCTACTGGAACACGGCCTTCCACCACGGCGCCCAGATCCAGACCGCCGTCACGCGCCCCCGGTTCATCGACTTCGAGGACAGGGGCGGCATCGTGCCGGCGCACACGGTCGGGCTGTGGGCCAACGGGCGCTTGCCGTTCGGGAACGGAAAGCTCGCCTATGACGCCTACCTGGGCAACGGCGACCGCATCGTCGATGGAGTGCTCGACTTCAATGCGCACCGGGACGACAACTCCAACAAGGCGGTCGGCGGGAGCATCGGCTACCACTTCGGTGGCCCGCTCGACGGGTTGCTCCTCGGCCTGCACGCGATGCGCCAGGATGTGAGCGCCTATGCTGGCGACGCATTGCAGAGCCGCACGCGCGTCGCTTTCACCGGCGGCTATCTCTACTACGACGCGGCCGACTGGGAGGCCATCGGCGAGTATTACCGCTTCCGCAACCGCGATCTTTCGAGCGGCACCGGAACGCATGCGAGCTGGGCCGCGTTCCTGCAGGTCGGCCGCACGTTCCTGGGCCTCTGGACACCGTACTACCGCTGGGAGAAGGCGCAGCTCGACCAGTCCGACCACTACTTCGCGATGCTGGAAAATGGGCGCGGCTACCAGCGCCACGTGCTCGGGCTCCGGTACAGCCTGAATCCCCACACCGCCCTCAAGCTCGAAGCGAACCGCACGCGCGAAACGTTCCTCGGCGAGGAAAGGTCGTACTCCGAGGCGCGCGCGCAGTTCGCCGTGCGTTTCTGACGGAGGCGTCGATGAAGATCCTCCCGATGATCGCTTGCGCGCTCGCGACCCTCTCCTCGATCCCCGCCCTCGCCGATATCTACGTGATCGCGAATCCCTCCCTCGTGCTCAGCGCGGACGAGGCCCGGGAAGTCTTCCTCGGCGAAAAGCAGCTCGCCGGATCGTTGAAGATCGTGCCCATAGACAACGCGAGCGCACAGCCCGAGTTCCTCGATCGCGTCTACCGGATGGACATCAACAAGTACAACACGCTGTGGGCGAAGAAGGGCTTTCGCGACGGGCTCAACCCGCCCATCGTCAAGGGGACCGACGTCGAGGTCCTGGCCACGGTGAAGACCACGCCCGGCGCGATCGGATACGTGACGTCGCCGCCGTCCGGGGTCACGGTGATCCGCAAGTACTGATGACGCTCAAGCGCCGCCTCTACGTGCAGTTCTTCGTGGCGATCCTGCCGCTGGCACTTCTCATCCTGTACCAGGGATTCTCGCGCAACGACCTGCCGCAGCGGGTGAACGCCGCGCTCAAGGCCTACGACCTGTCGCTCGAGGCGACCAACGCGTTCAAGGAATTCCTCGCCGGCGTGGCCGACGCCGTGGATACCGGCCGGATGGCGAGCGGTGCGCTCGCCGCGCTCGGGCGCGCGCAGGCGGGCACGGACGCGCTGGCGCGCCTCTCCCCGGAGGACCGGCCTCTCGCCGATCGCGTCGCCGCGGTGGCCGCCAAGGTGCCGGCGAATGCCTCCCTCAGCGCCGTGTTGCCGCTGAAGAACGAGGTCCAATCGCTGCGCTCCGCGCTGCTCGACGCGTCGGATCGCAAGCGCAAGGCGCTCTCGGCCCTGATCGAGGCGGAGGAGTCGCTCGCGCAGCACCGCCAGGAGATCCTCGCCGCGGCGGGATTCGGCGCGCTCGCCCTCGCCGCCTTCATGGCCTTCGTGCTGCGGCGCCTGGTGAACGGCATCACTCGCCCGTTGGCCGAGTCGGTCGCGGTCGCCAACGCCATCGCCGACGGGCGCCTCGACAATGCCATCGCCGTGAAGGGCAGCGACGAGCTTGCGCAGCTGCTGGCGGCGATGAAGGCCATGCAGGACCAGCTCTCGTCGATCGTGCGCTCGGTACGCGCGGGCGCCGAATCGGTGGCCGGCTCCTCGGCGCTGCTCTCCGCGGAGACACGCGACCTGTCGCATCGCTCCGAGGAGCAGGCGGCAAGCCTCGAGCAGGCCGCGGCGAGCATGGAGGAGCTCTCGGGCACGGTGCGCGAAACCAGCGGCACCGCGCGCCAGGCGAACGACCTCGCCGCGGGCGCCGCCGAGGCCGCGGTGAGCGGGGGCGAGGCGGTGAAGCGCGTCGTCGGCACGATGGGGGAAATCATCGCGAGCTCGCGGCGCATCGAGGACATCGTCGGCGTGATCGATTCCATCGCCTTCCAGACCAACATCCTCGCGCTCAACGCCGCCGTCGAAGCGGCGCGCGCGGGCGACCAGGGACGCGGCTTCGCGGTCGTCGCCGACGAGGTGCGCAACCTCGCGCAGCGCAGCGCCACCGCGGCCACCGAGATCAAGGAGCTGATCGCGGCCTCGGTCGCCAAGGTGGAAAGCGGCGGACGCCAGGTCGACGAGGCCGGCGGCTCGATCGACCTGCTGGTCGAGGGCGTGCAGCGGGTGAGCGATCTCATGAGCCGGATCGCCAGCGCCAACCTGGAGCAGCAACGCGGCATCGAGCAGGTGAGCGCCTCGGTCACGCAGATGGACGGCGTGCTCCAGCAGAATGCGGTCGCCGTGCAGAGGAGCGCCGTGGCCTCCGACAAGCTGAAGCGCGACGCGGGCGAGCTCGCACAGACGGTGAGCCGCTTCAGGCTCGCGGAAGACGCGCCGCCCTCCGAGCCGGCATCCGATCGCGCGCAACTCGTGGTGGCTCGTCTTTCAACGCGCGGGTGAGCACCGTGTCCACTCCCCTGCGATAGTCGTCGAAGCGCCACGCCGCCGGGATATCCGGGTCGATGCTGCCCACCGCGACGTCGTAGTAGAAATTCGGCCAGTAGCAGCGCAGCTCGCGGCAGCCGCGGGCCCAGTCGTGATAACCCGTCGACGTGTTCACCTTGATGCGCGAGTTCGGCAACTCGATCGCGTTACCCTCCGCCCAGAACGCGAGGCGATCCCCGGCCCTCTCGCCCACGATCGTCGCCCGCGCCCCGGCGAAATGCTTCGCGAGGGCGGCCGTGATGATCGCGCCCGAAAAGGTCGTGTTGTCGGTGAGGATCACGAGGCGGCCGGCGGGATCGAGGCGGCGCGCAAGCGCCTGGATCGCGCGATAGACCGTGGGATACTCGCCGCCGTCGTTGAAGCGCAGGTCGAGGACGATGCGTTGCCACGGCGGATCGCTGGCCGGCCCCACGGCCGCGTCGATCGCGCGCCCGACCCCGGGATCGAAACCGTTGCTGATGCGCCAGGGGTGCATGTAGAGGACGCGGCCTTCGCCGAGCCGCGCCGTGTAGAAAAGGTGCTCCGGATCCCTCAGGCTTTCGGGCACCTCGCGCGCCGGGTCCAGCAGCGTCTTCCATTCGCCCGGTTTTTCGCCCGTGAGCGGCGCGGTGGAAAGCAGGCGCCCGGGTCGGGCCGCGGCCGGAGCATCGGCGCTCGTCACCGCCGGCAACTCGATCGCGCGCGGCGCGCCGCCATCCTCGACGCTCAACACCAGGCGGTCGTCGGGCGCCTGCGGATACAGCTCGTGCAGCGCCTGCGGCGACTCGAGCAGCAGCGTGCTCGCGACGTGCGCGTGCTCGCGCGTTCCGCCGAAGTAGCGGCCGGTCTCGCGATCGAGCTGTGCGGGATCGTAGCCGTCGATGGCGAGCACGCGTGCGCCCAGCAGTGCCGCGTGGGGAGCCATCGCGCGCACGATGTACAAGCCCTCCGCGAACCACGCGAAGCGCACCGGGGCGCTGTTGAGGCGTTCACGCCACGCCGCGGCGTCGAGGTTGGTGTGGGCGTTGTCCGCAAGCGCCACCGCTGCGGCCACTCCCATCAGGAACTGCGCCGGGGTGAGGCTCGCCGAGCGCTGCCGCAGCTCGGCCACGCGCGCTCGAAACTGCGCGCCGCTCGCCGCGGTGAAGCTGCGATCGACCGTGGGGAGCTGCGCGAGATAGTCGAGGTCCTGCTGGTGCTCCTCGGCGGCGCCGCGCGCGGCCGGATGTCGCGCCTTCGGCAACGTGTGCCCGTAGCGCAGGTTGAGCACGTGGTCGACGATCGCGTCGGCCTTCCATGCCGTCACGCCCGCCGCGATCACCGCGGCGATCGCCACCAGGAGAGGGCGCCTCACGCTGCTAGTCGCTGGGCCCGGCGTAGTTCAGGAATTGCTCGGGGCTCACGCGGATGGCGGCACCCGTCGGGCATGCGCGCACGCACGCGGCACCGCCGGGAAGGTCCTTGCACATGTCGCACTTCACCGCCTTCTTGGGGATGTCGCGGGACTTCGGCTTGGGCTCCATTCCGGGCTCCGCGCCCGCGCCCAGCACCAGCCACGACCACAGGCTCGGGCGCTTGCGCTTCGGATCGACGGCGGCGAGCTGGATCACGCCGTAGGGGCAGTTGCGCTCGCAGTTGCCGCAGCCGATGCAGGTGTCGTTGATGAACACCTCGCCCTCGGCGGAGCGGTGGATCGCATCGGGCGGGCAGTCCTTCATGCAATGCGGATGCTCGCAATGGCGGCACGAGGTGGGCACGTGGATCTCGGCGAAGGTCGGCCCCGCCTCGCGATTGAGCCGCGAGGTTCCGTCGTGCACGTCGGCGCAGGCCTTCTCGCAATTGTTGCAGCGCACGCACAGCGCCTCGTCGATCAGCAGCACGTCGGTGGCTTCGCCCACGCCCTGCTGCATCAGGAACGCGATGATGTTGCCGGGATCGGGCTGGGCTTCCATCGCGGCGTTGGCGCGCAGCCGATCCATGAAGCGGC
>JANPHA010000216.1:0-3578 GCA_031424255.1 Burkholderiales bacterium
CCGGACGTTACGCGCCACGCGCTGCGTGCCGTCGCTCTCGACCAGCGTCACGCCGTTGGCGCGGATCGCTTCGAGATTGGCGCCGCGCACGAGGAAGGTCACGTCCTCGCCCGCGAGCGCGAGCCTCGCTCCGACCAACCCGCCGATCGCTCCCGCACCGATGATCGCGAACTTCATCGCTCGTCTCCGGATTCAGGCCGCATGCCGCGCCATCTCTCCATCCACCGCACCGAAGCCGGAATTCACCGCGACCACTTCGAGCTTCGCCGCCTCGATCTGCCGCCGGCGCATCGGCCGCAACACGAACCACGCCATCGCCGCGGCCACCGCATTCATCAGGCTCGCGACGATGAAGACCGCGTGCCAATTGCCGGTGGCTGCCGTGAGCAGGCTCGAAAACGGCACCAGCAGGGCGGCCGTGCCCTTGGCGGTGTAGAGCAGCCCGGCATTCGCGGCGGCGTACTTCGAGCCGAACGTATCCGCGCAGGTCGAGGGGAAGAGGCTGTAGATCTCGCCCCAGGCGAAGAACACGATGCCGGTGAGGATCACGAAGGCGACCGGGTCGGAGCCGAACTGGTAGAGCGCGAGGATGCCCGCGGATTCGAGCCCGAACGCGATCAGCATGGTGAGCTCGCGCCCGATGTGGTCGGAGACCCAGCCGAAGAACGGGCGCGTAAGGCCGTTCAGCACGCGGTCGATCGCGAGCGCGAAGGTGAGAGCCGGCAGCACGAGGCCGAGCAGGTTCACCGGCACGTCCATGATCCTGAAGTCCTTGGCGATGGGTGCGAGCTGCGCGGTGGCCATCAGGCCGCCCGCCGCCACCATCACGAACATCGCGTACATCACCCAGAACACGGGCTTGCGCAGCACTTCCGTGGGCGAGTACTCGCGCCGCGATTGCGGCACGTGGGTCGAAGGCGTTTTCGCGAGCTTCTGCAGCGCCGCGCTCACGACGTGGCGCGGGTCGGTGAGCGCCAGCGCGATCAGCATCACCACGACACCCTGGCCGATGCCGAAATAGAGGAACGCCGCCTCGTAGCCCATCGACTTGATGATCGCGGTGATCGGCAGGATCGTGAGCGCGGAGCCGGCGCCGAATCCCGCCGCGGTCAGTCCCGCGGCGAGCCCGCGGCGGTCGGGAAACCACTTGAGCGCGTTGCCGACGCAGGTGCCGTAGACCGCGCCGGCGCCGATGCCGCTCACCGCCGCCGCGGCGTAGAGCATCGCGAGCGAGCTCGCGTACGAATTCAGCACCCAGCCCAAGCCGCAGAGCAGGCCGCCGACGAGCACGACCGGGCGCGGGCCGAACTTGTCCACGAGGTAGCCCTCGATCGGCACGAGCCAGGTCTCGGTCAGCACGAAGATGGTGAAGGCGACCTGGATCGCCGCGCGGGTCCAGCCGAACTTGTCGGCGATCGGATTCACGAACAGCGTCCAGCCGTACTGCAGGTTCGCGATCATCGCCATGCAGACGATGCCCAGGAAGAGCTGCATCCAGCGATACGAGACGGGTTTGGTGGTGACGGTGGACGCGAGGGCGTCCACGGCGCTCTGGGATTGCATCGACTCCTCCTCCAAGGTTTGTCGCAAGCAACCCCAACCTACGCCGCGGTGTGCATCAGGAATAGTTAAAGTTTTTGATTGCTATGATAGCCTTCAGGTTATGGCTGACAGTTCCGGGAAAGCATGAAGAACGCGACCCTGAGGCAACTGAAGGTGTTCGAGTGTGTCGCGCGGCACCTGAGCTTCACGCGCGCGGCGGAGGAGCTGCACCTCTCGCAGCCCGCGGTCTCGACCCAGGTGAAGGAGCTCGAGAGCCACGCCGGGCAGCCGCTCTTCGACAAGCTCGGCCGCAAGGTCTACCTCACGCAGGCCGGCCTGGAGATGCTGTACCACAGCCGCGCGATCATCCAGCAGTTCCGCGAGGCCGAGGATGCGATGCAGCAGCTGAACGGCGTCTCCGGCGGGCGCCTCAACGTGGCCGTGATCAGCGCCGGCGACTATTTCTTCCCGCGGCTGCTGGCGGAATTCTCGCGGCGCCACTCGGGCGTGGACCTCAATCTCACGGTCCACAACCGCGCCGAGCTGCTGCACCATCTCGCCGATAACCTGACCGACATCGCGATCATGGTGCGCCCGCCGCTCGACATGGACACGGTGAACGAGCCCTTCGCGCCGCACCCCTACGTGGTCGTGGCCGCGCCCGGCCATGCGCTCGCGAAGAGGAAGCGCATCCCGATGGCCGAGCTCGCACGCGAGCGCTTCGTGGCGCGCGAGAAGGACTCCGATACCTGGCACTCGATGAAGCAGGCGTTCGGGCGCTGGTTCGGCAAGCTCGACGTGGTGATGGAGATCAAGAGCACCGAGACCATCAAGCAGGCGGTGATCGCCGGAATGGGGGTCGCGTTCCTCTCGGCGCACACGGTCGCCCTCGAGCGCCAGGTCGGGCACCTCGTGGTGCTCGACGTGCAGGGCCTGCCGCTCATGCTCAGCTGGTACATCGTGCACCGTGCGAAGAAGCGCCTGCCGCCGGTCGCCAACGCCTTCAAGCGTTTCCTGGTGGCGGAAGGGGTGGCGTTGATCGACGAGATCACGCACTTCAGCGAGCATCCCCGCACGCGCGCGCCGCGCAGCGCGAGGCCGCGGTGAACTTCGCCCCCGCCGAGATCGAGCCGCCGTTCGGAGCGTGGAATCCCGGCGTCGAATCGCCGGTGCCCGACGCCCTGATGCACCTGTGCACGATCTTCCGCGCCGAGAACGTGTTCACGAGCCTCGCCCAGGCGCGCGAGCTGCACGCGCTCACCGGCCTGCCGGCCACCGAGCTCGTCGCCTTCCGCCCCGCGCGGCTCGCGCTGCATGAGCTGCTGATCCGCGTGACCGCCAACATCTCGGTGCCCGACGGCTCGCGCATCGAGGACCTGGGCATCAACTTCCGTCGGATCGCCGGCGAGATCCTCACGAAACATCTCGCCGCGAAACACGACGCGATCGCCGCGGCCTACGACGGGCGCCGCAAGGCGCTCGCGCAAATGATCGCCACGCAGGCCGCGCGGCTCGATCCCGACGGCCAGGTATTGCGCGAGTGGGAAGCAAAAGCCCCTCAAGGCGATCCTTCCGAGCGCGCGGCGCTCCGAGCGCTCGCGCGCGTGGTCGGCGCGCTCCTCGTGCGCTACGGGCGCGTCTGGGGCCCGCGCGAGATGATCGCCGCGGTCGCGACCGATATCGCCGCCAACGAAGCGTGCGGCGAGGAGATCGGGCGGCTCATCGATCCGTGGGTGACGCAGGCGGCGCGCGCCGAAGGCTATCGGCTGCTGCCCGCGCAAAGCGAGCCGGTCGTGATGAACACCAAGGGCGCGTCGGCCTCGGGCAAGAGCACGCTTCGGCCCCTGCAGCGCGAGCTCTCGGCGGCGCTCGGCGTCGACTGGAGCGATTTCGCGCTCATCAGCCCGGACATCTGGCGCAAGCAGCTGCTCGACTACGCGACGCTCACGACGGCGCCCAAGTACGGCGGCGCCTTCACCGGCGACGAGCTGCAGATCATCGACCAGAAGCTCGACCGCTACATGGCGGGCAAGGGC
>JANPHA010000217.1:0-10880 GCA_031424255.1 Burkholderiales bacterium
GCCGCCGACGCGGCTGGTCCCCTCAAGGCCGCGTACGGCTTCGACGTCAATGGGCTCGCGCCGTACATCACGCCCAACAACGACTTCTACCGTGTCGACACCGCCCTGTCGGTTCCCCAGGTCGACGCCGGCAGCTGGTCACTGAAGATCCACGGGCTGGTCGACAAGGAGATCGAGCTCTCCTACGCCGACCTGCTCAATCTGCCCCTGATCGAGCGACGCGTCACGCTGGCCTGCGTCTCCAACGAGGTCGGCGGCCACTACGCCGGAACTGCCAGCTGGCTCGGCGTCAGGATCTCCGACCTGTTGACGCAGGCGGGCGTCCAGGCGGGAGCCGACGCGGTCAAGTCGACCAGCGTCGACGGCATGACGATCGGGACCCCGCTGTCGGCGCTGACCGACGACCGCGAGGCGATGATCGCGATCGGGATGAACGGCGAGCCCCTCCCGTTGGCGCACGGATTCCCCGCCCGGATGGTCGTCCCCGGCCTGTACGGCTACGTGTCGGCCACCAAGTGGGTCACGGACATGGAAGTGACCACGTTCAAGGCGTTCAACGCCTACTGGACGGACCGTGGCTTCTCCGAGCAGGCACCGATCAAGCTGTTCAGCCGGATCGACGTACCGAAGTCGTTCGGCCAGCTCACCGCAGGCAAGAACGCGGTCGCCGGCGTCGCCTGGGACCAGAACACCGGCATCTCCAAGGTGGAGGTCCGCGTCGACGGCGGCGCCTGGGAGCGGGCGAAGCTCGCCGAGCAGGACACGATCGAGACCTGGCGCCCATGGCTGTACGAGTGGGACGCCCCCTCCGGCCAACACACGCTCGAAGTCCGGGCGACGGACGCCGACGGCAACACACAGACTTCCCGGCGGGTTGCGCCTCGACCCGACGGGGCCACTGGATGGCACAGCGTGGCCGTGACCGTCACCTGACGGGCGCACCACCGGACCGAGGCACCCCCACCCAAGTAAGGAAACCCATCACCATGCGCATCCCCTCCGCCAAGACGTTCGCGGTCACCGCCTGTGCGGTCGCCCTCCTGGGCGCCGTAGGCTGCTCCTCGAACAACAACGACAGCGCCGGTGGCACCGGCACGACGCAGAACACCGACCCGATGACCACAGCGACCAGCGGGGCGCCGGACATGTCGGCCCAGCTCGTGGGCTCCGGCTGCGCGACCTACGCGAAGGCCGTTCCCGACGGTCCGGGCTCGGTGTCCGGAATGGCTCAGGACCCGGTCGCGACCGCTGCGAGCAACAACCCGCTGCTCAAGACGCTCGTTGCCGCGGTCTCGGGAGGCACGCCGGTGCGCCCCGCGAGGCTCGAGATCCCGACGATGCGCCCGCGCGTCGCGCGCAGGAACGGCAGCGCCGCCGCGGTGCAATACACCGCGCCCATGTAGTTCACCCGCATGATCCGCTCGAGGATCGAGAGGTCCTCGATGTCCTCGAAGCGCGCCCACATGCTCATCCCCGCGTTGTTGATGAGCGTGTCGACGCGTCCGAAAGCGACCATCGCGCCGGAGACGAGGGCGGCGCAATCGCGCTCGAGGGCCACGTCCGCGCGCGCCGCCACGACCGAAGCGCCGAGCTTGCGGCACTCGTCCGCGACCGCCTCGAGCTCCTTTTCGTGGCGCGCGGCGATCACCAGTTTCGCGCCCTTCGCGGCGAGCTGGCGAGCGAGCTCGGCGCCGATCCCCTTCGACGCCCCGGTGATGATGACGACGGTGTCCTTCATTTGTCCGTCTTCGGATCCGGAATGTGGTTGAACGCGATATGCAGCCCGCCACGGTCGCGCGCCTTGTGCGCGCTCGCGAAATACACCGCCTGCTTGCCGAAGCGCGAGTTGAGCTTGTCGAGCGTGGAGTAGAGGCTCTTCGACTTGTCCTCCGAGGCGAACAGCGACCCGGTGTGGTGGGTCTCGCTCACGAAATCCGAATACGCCATGCCGACCTGCAGGATGGTGCGGCGATCCTTCGGCCGCGACTCCCACAATTTGTCGAGCACGTGCAGGAAGGTGATGGTGTCCTGGGTATCGACGAGCTTCATGTCCGCATCCCAGCGCGTGCCGTCGAGGTATTTGAGCCCGATCGAGAGCCGCCCGGCGTAGAAGTTGGCCTTGCGCAGCCGCATCGCCGCTTTCTGCACCAGGCGGTTCAGCACGGCGAAGGCATCCTCGGGGTTGCGCAGCCGCGGGCCGAGCACGCTCGAGTGCGAGATCGAGGCGGTGTCGTTGGCGCGCTCGTGCTGCTCCTCGCCGCGGATGCGCTCGTACATGATCTCGCCGCCGACGCCGCCCCAGACCGCGCGCAGCTCGTCGCGCGAGCGCGCCGCGAGGTCGCGCACCGTGCGAATCCCGTGGCTGTGCAGCCGCTTCTCCATCTGCTTGCCGATGCCGGAGAGCGCTCTCACGTCGAGCGCGAAGAGGCGATCGGGCAGCTCCGACTTCTCGATCACCACCAGGCCATTGGGTTTCATCATGTCGGAGGCGGTCTTGGCGATGAAGGTGTTCGGGCCGATGCCGATCGAGGTGCGCAGGTAGTCGCCGATCTGGGTGGCGAGCGTGGACTTCACCTTGAGCGCCAGCTCGCGTGCGCGCGCGGGATGGCGCCAGCGCCCGGTGAGCTCGCAGTCCATCTCGTCGATCGAGAGCACCGCGCGCACCGGCACGACCGAATCGACCGCGGCGACCGCGCGATGGTGGTAGTCGATGTAGAGCTCGTGGCGCGCGACCACGAACTCGATCTCGGGGCAGAGGCGCCGCGCCTCGGCCACCTTGGTGCCGGTCTTCACGCCGAAGGTCTTGGCTTCCACGCTCGCTGCGATGCACACGGTGGTGTCGGCGAGCATCGGCACCACGCCGAGCGGCTTGCCGCGCAGCCGCGGCTCGGCCTGCTGCTCGACCGAAGCGAAGTACGAATTGAAATCTACCAGGAGGGATCTGAGGGTCACTGCCGCGGCATCGTCATGGGACGGTTCGTCGCCTCCATGAACTTGCGGCGGAAGACGAGCGGATCGGCGATGTTGGGAAGCGGCGCCACGGAGGTGCCCGCGCCGGAAATGTAGATCGTGCCGAAGTTGAGCAGGCGCCCCATCAGTCCCTGCTCGACGCGCAGCGCCTTGACCTTGTCGAGGTTGATCTCGACCGTATGGCGCTTCACGAATCCGAACTTCGCGATCACGCGGCGGTTGGTGATCGCGAGCTCGGTGGAGTTGACGCGGATCCACGCCCAGATGAGGAAGATGAGGCCCACGGCGATCACGAGCGTCAGCACGCCGAGGAAGACGAGCGGGAACTGCGACCACCAGGAGACGCGCGCCCGGTGGATCAGCGTCTCGCCGGGGACGAGGGAATCGTCGATGTACGACACGGTCAGCCTCCGAGATCCGTGCGCGCGAGGAAGACCCGGGCGACGGATTCGAGCGCGCGCGCGTCGGCCTCGTCGAAGCGGCGCGGCAGCGGGCTGTCGAGGTCGAGCACGCCGATCACGCGCTCGGCGTGCACCAACGGGACGACGAGCTCGCTCATCGAGGCCGAGTCGCATGCGATGTGGCCGGGGAATTCGTGAACGTCGGCCACGACGATGGTGCGGCGATCGCGCGCCGCCGTGCCGCACACACCCTTGCCGAGCGCGATGCGCACGCACGCGGGCTTGCCCTGGAAGGGGCCGAGCACGAGCTCGCCATCCTTCATCCAGTAGAACCCGGCCCAGTTGATGTCGGGCAGCGTGTGGAAGATGAGCGCGGCCAGGTTGGCCGCGTTCGCGGTCAGGTCGCGCTCGCCCTCGAGGAGCGCGCGCGCCTGGGCGATCAGATCGGAATGGAGCTCGGCCCTGGTGCGGGACCGGGCGGGTTGCAGCGCGAACATAGGGGACTCCGAAAGGAGTCCCCTACTTTAGCATTTGGCGCGAATTACGCCGTCGGCTGCTTCTTCTTGTTGCTCTTTTTCTTGGCGATCTTCTTGCTCTGCTTGTCCTGCGCCTTCTCGATCCGGGCCTGCTCGCGCGGCGTCACCTTGCCGTCGGCCACGGCCTTGTTCTCCATGGTCTGGACTTTGGCCTGGCCCTTCTCGAGCTTGGCGGTTTCCTTGGCGGTGAGCTCGCCGGAGTTCACGCCCTGCTGGATGCGGGCTTCCTGGTTGGATTGGCGCTGGTCGATGCGCGGGGTGCTGGTGGTCTGGGCGGCGGCAGGCAGGGCGACGGCGACGAGCGCCGCGAGGATGGCGGTTTTCATTGTGATTCTCCTGATGGTGCGGATTGAGGGAATGTTGTGCTCTTGCACACCGGCTTAACGGAACTCCTGCCCGCCCGTTGACGTCTGCCCTCCGGGGAGGCCGTATAATTCGCCCCTTTCCCGGCGTGCCCCTCCCATGTCCCTCGCGCGTTGCCTCCTAGGCGCCATCCTGCTATCCGCCGCCCTTCCCATGACCGCCCAAATGATCGATCCCACGGTTGCCACCCCGCCCGCCGCCGCGAAGAAGCCGAAGGCGATGACGAAGTTCGGCGACCGGCGCGTGGACAACTACTACTGGCTGCGGGAGAAGTCCGATCCCGCGGTGATCGACTACCTCAACGCGGAGAACGGCTATACGCAGGCGGTGATGAAGCCCCTCGAAGGCTTCCGCGACACGCTCTACAAGGAGATCCTCGGGCGCATCAAGGAGACCGACGAGAGCGTGCCCACCCGCCGCCACGGCTACTGGTATTACCAGCGCGAGGTCGAGGGGCTGCAATACCCGATCCACGCGCGCCGCAAGGGCACGATGGAGGCGCCCGAGGAGGTCGTGCTCGACGTGAACGAGCTCGCGAAGGGCCACAAGTTCACGTCGGTGGGGATGATGGAGGTGAGCCCCGATGGATCGAGGCTCGCCTACTCGGTGGACCTGACCGGCTTTCGCCAATACACGCTGCAGGTGAAGGACCTCGCGACCGGGCGGCTGCTCCCCGACTCGGCCGCGCGCGTGACCTCCGCGGCGTGGGCGGCGGACAACCGCACCCTCTTCTACGTCGAGGAAGACGAGACCACCAAGCGCAGCAACAAGCTTTATCGCTTCGTCCTCGGGAGCGCCGGCCCCGAGCTGGTCTACGAGGAGAAGGACGAGCTCTACGACATCGGCGTGGGTGAGACGCGCAGCGAGGCCTACGTGGTGCTCGGCATCACGAGCAAGGACACGTCCGAGATGCGCCTGCTGCGCACCGACGATCCCACCGGCGAGTTCAAGGCGCTGCTGCCGCGCAAGGCGGGGCACGAGTACTACGTCGACCATCACGACGACGAGTTCTTCATCCGCACCAACGACCGCGGGCGCAATTTCCGCCTGGTGCGCGCGCCGGTGTCCGATCCGAACCCCGGGAACTGGAAGCAGGTGATCGCGCATCGCCCGCTGGTGATGCTCGAGGAAGTCGACATGTTCAGGGACTTCTGGGTCGCGGTCGAGCGCGACAAGGGCTTGCTCAAGCTGCGGATCACGCAGTTCGCGAACGGCGATTCGCACTACATCCCGGTCGAGGAGGCGGTGTACTCGGCCCACGTGGGGTCGAACCCCGAGTACGACACGCGCGAGCTGCGCTTCATCTACGAAAGCCTGGTCACGCCGCGCTCGTGGTTCGACTACGACGTCACCGCGCGCACGCGCAAGCTGCTGAAGCAGCAGCCGGTGCTGGGGGGCTACCAGCCCGGGGACTACGCCTCCGAGGCGCTCACCGCGGTCGCGAAGGACGGCACGCGCATCCCGATCTCGCTGGTTTACAGGAAGTCGCTGCGCCAGGGCGGCCCGCAGCCGATGCTGCTCTACGGCTATGGCTCGTACGGCATCCCGATGGATCCGTCGTTCCGCTCCTCGCGCATCTCGCTGCTCGACCGCGGCATGATCTTCGCGATCGCGCACATCCGCGGCGGCGGCGACCGCGGCAAGCTCTGGTACGACGCGGGCAAGCTGCTCAAGAAGAAGAACACGTTCGGCGATTTCGTCGCGGTGGCCGATTCGCTCGTGCGGCGCAAGTACACCGCGCCCGACCGGCTGGTGATCCAGGGCGGCAGTGCCGGCGGCCTGCTGATGGGGGCCGTCACCAACATGCGCCCCGATCTCTTCAAGGCGGTGGTCACGCAGGTGCCGTTCGTCGACGTGGTCACCACGATGCTCGATCCCTCGCTGCCGCTCACCGTGCCGGAGTACCTCGAGTGGGGCAATCCGAACGAGGCGCGCTACTACAAGTACATGCGCTCGTATTCGCCCTACGACAATCTGAAGAAGGGCGCATATCCGGCGATCCTGGTGGAGACCTCGCTCAACGACAGCCAGGTGATGTACTGGGAGCCGGCGAAATACGTGGCCAAGCTGCGCACGCTGAAGAGCGACAAGAGCCCGCTGCTGCTCAAGACCATCATGGAAGCCGGGCACGGCGGAGCCTCGGGGCGCTACGACGCGCTGAAGGAGCTGGCCTTCACGTACGCGTTCATCCTGGACCAGGTGGGGTTGGCGAAGTAGTCCTTTGAGCAACCTCCAGCTCTTTCTCGCCTGCGTCGCGATCTGGGGCTCCACGTGGATCGCGATCACGTTCCAGCTCGGCAAGGTCGCGCCCGAGGCGAGCGTGTTCTACCGCTTCCTGCTCGCATCCCTCGTCCTGTTCGCGTACTGCCGCGCGCGCGGCCTGCCGCTGCGCTACCGCGCGCGCGAGCACGCATGGATGGCGCTGATGGGCCTGCTGATGTTCAGCGTGAGCTACATCGCGGTGTACTACGCCGAATCGCACGTGGTCTCCGGGCTGGTCGCGGTCGGCTACTCGGCGAGCCCGCTGCTCGGCATGCTCGGCATGCGGCTTTTCTTCCGCGCGCCGATGACGGCCCCTCTCATCGCGGGCTCGGCGCTCGGAATCCTCGGGATCACGCTCGTGTTCTGGCCGGAATTCGCGCGCATGAAGACCGACGGCGACGTCGCGTTGGGCGCGCTCTTCACCGCGGTGGCGGTGATCGTCTCGACGCTCGGCAGCATGGTGGCGCACCGCAACCAGGACGCGCGCCTGCCGCTGTGGCAGACGATGGCGTGGGCGATGCTGCATGGATCGCTCTTCTCGCTCGCGGTCGCGCTCGCGACCGGCAAGACGCTCGCCTTCGAGCCGACCCCGGCGTACCTGCTGTCGCTCCTGTACCTCGCGATCCTCGGCTCGGTGGTCGCGTTTGCCGGCTTCCTCACGCTCATCGAGCGCATCGGAGTCGCACGCGCGGGCTACATCGGCGTGATGGTGCCGATCGTGGCGCTGGTGATCTCGGCGGCGTTCGAGGGATTTCGCTGGCACCCGCTCACCTGGATCGGCATCGCGGTCTCGGTCGCCGGCAACGTGATCATCCTGCGCAAGCGCGAGGTCAAAGATTGACGACGACGAGGCCGACCACCTCGCGCACGAAATCCTCCGAGTAGCCGGCTTCCTTCAGGTTCCAGCGCAGCGTGTTCGCGAGCTTCGCCTTCTTGTAGAAGTTGAGCCGGTTCTTCGCGCTGAACGCCTTCGCGTTGAGCACCACGCGCTCGAGCTTCTTCATGCGCTTGCCGACTTCCTTGCGCGTGGGCTGGTGCTCGCTCGGCGGTATGAGCTTCCTGATCTCGGCCGAGGTCGAGTTCGCAAAAGTGACGGCCGCGCGCGTGTCAAGCCAGCCGAGTACCATGGGTGCGCCTTTTCGTGGATGTCGAAGGATCGTGGATGGGTATTCTAGGCCGTTTGCTCGCCGGTTCGAAGAAGCCCGCCGGGGCGCCGGAGTCGCGCGTGGAAGCCGACGCGCTCATCGCCGGCGGGCAGGAGGCGGAAGACGCGGGCGACCTGGCCGCGGCCGAGGCGCGCTACCGCGAGGCGATCGCAGCCGCGCCCTCGTACCCGCGCGCCCACATCAACCTCGGCAACGCGCTGCAGAAGCGCGGGCGCCTCGAGGATTCCGCCGCCGCGCACCGCACCGCGCTCGAGCACGATCCGGACTATGCCGGAGCGCACTACAACCTCGGCGGAGTGCTGGTGCAGCTGGGCGATGTCGCGCAGGCGAAGCGCCACCTCGAGCGCGTGCTCGCGCTGAACCCGGGGATGGCGGACGCGGCGGTCATCCTCGCGACCGCGTGCGAATCCGAGGGCGACCTCGCGGGAGCGCGCCGCCAGCTCGAGCGCGCGCTCGCGATCCAGCCGCGACACGCCGGAGCCGCGGCGAATCTCGGCGCGATACTGGTGGAAATGGGCGAGATCGCGGCGGCCGAGAAATCGTTTCGCGCCGCACTCGCTATCGATCCGGATTCGGCCCCGGCGCTCGCCGGGCTCGCGCGCATCGACGTGCAGCGCGGCCGCGCGCTGCTGGCGGATGCGCCGTTCCGCGCCGCGTTGCAGAAGGATCCGGGCGAGGCGCTGGTGTGGAGCTCGTTCCTGTTCTCGCTCAACCTGCGCGACGACCTCGACGCCGCGGCGGTGGCGCGCCAGCATTTCGCGTTCGGCAAGATCTTCGAGCGCGGCGCTGCGGCGCAGCGCGCGGCGAAATCGGCCGTTTCGTCGCGGCGCATTCGCGTGGGCTATGTCTCCGGCGATTTGATGAAGCACCCGGTCGCGCTTTTTCTGCGCCCGGTCCTCGCGGCCCACGACCCGGCGCAGTTCGAGACGTTCTGCTACGCCAACGGCCACGTCCGCGACGAGCTCACCGCCGAGCTGCGCGCGACCTCGGGGCAGTGGCGCCCGATCGCCGGTCGCGAGGACCCGTGGGTCGAGGACCTGGTCCGCGCCGACGGCATCGACGTGCTCGTGGACCTGTCCGGGCACACCGCCCGCAACCGGCTCGGAGTGTTCGCGCGCAAACCCGCGCCGGTGCAGGCGACGTGGCTCGGCTACCTCAACACCACCGGATTGCGTGCGATGGATTTCCGCATCTGCGACCGCTACACGGATCCCGAGGGAGAAACCGAGGCGCTCAACAGCGAAGCGCTCGCGCGCCTGCCGAACAGCCAGTGGTGCTACGCGCCCTATTACGACATCGCGCTCAAGCCCCTGCCGCCCGAGGGCCGCGAGCCGATCACGTTCGGATCGTTCAACCAGTTCGCCAAGGTGAGCGACGGCTGCCTCGACCTGTGGGCCGAAATCCTGCGCCAGGTGCCCGGCTCGCGTTTGCGCGTGTATGGCGTGCCGGCGGGAGTCGCGGCCGACGATTTCCACGCGCGCCTCGAGCAGCGCGGCGTGCCGCGCGCGCGCGCGACGCTGTATGGCCGCACCGGCATCCTCGATTATTTCGCCGCGATCGAGGACGTCGACATCGCGCTCGATTCCATGCCGTACAACGGCGCCACCACGATGCTCGACACCCTCTGGATGGGAGTGCCGGTGGTGGCGTTGCGCGGCGGCCGGGCGATCGGCCGCGGCACCTACAGCATCGCGAGCGCCGCGGGCCTCGGCGAGCTCGTCGCCGAAAGCCCGGCGGAGTACGTCGCGAAGAATGTCGCTCTCGCGATCGATTCGCGGTCGCGGCTGGCGCTGCGCCGCTCGTTGAGGGCGCGCCTGGAAGCCTCGCCGTTGATGGACGCTCGCCGCTTCACGCGCGACCTCGAAGGGCTCTACCGCGAAATGCTCGCCCGCTGAGATTCGCGGAAGCGCTCCAGCGCCTTCGCGGCGTCGCGCCGCACCTTCCATTGGAGCGGCGCGAACCAGCCGAGGAGCGCGCCCGCGGGGCCCAGCGCCTGAGCGGCCCAGCGCCAGAACGAGAAGCTGTCGTAGTGCCGGACGATGAGCCCGTCGCGGAAGGCGAACATGGCGGCGACGCGGTTCACGACGGGACGTCCGGTGCGGCTGAACGTGTAGCGCGCCGTCCAGCGTGCCCGTGCGCCCGCCTCGTCGCCCGCGGCCTCGTCGAGCCCGACCTCGAGATCGGCCGCCCGCGAGAGCAGCATGCGCCACATGTCGCCGGCCTCCACGCCCCGCAGCATCGGGAAAACCGGGTCGCTGAAAGCGACCTGCGGATGGTAGCAACGCGCCATGCCCTCGGCGTCGCGGGCGGCGAAACGGGCGTAGAACTCGCGGATCAGGGATTCGTGGGGGTGCATGGGCGGCGCTTGACCCGTGTCAAGGCCCGCCCATTCTGGGGCTTTCTATACTCTGTGCAAAGCCGCACCCATCGATTCCCGAGGAGAACCCCATGCTTAGCGACATCGATATCGCCCAGAAGGCGAAGATGAACCCCATTGGCGACGTCGCCAGGAAGCTCGGGATCCCCGAGGATGTGATGGAGGCCTTCGGGCGCTACAAGGCGAAAATCTCGCTGCAGTACTGCGAGTCGCTCAAGGGCAAGCCCGACGGCAAATTGGTCCTCGTGACCGCGATCAGCCCGACCCCCGCGGGCGAGGGCAAGACGACCACCACGGTCGGCCTCGGGGATGCTCTCAACCATATCGGCAAGAAAGCGGTGATCTGCCTGCGCGAGCCGTCGCTCGGCCCGGTCTTCGGGATGAAGGGGGGTGCCGCGGGCGGCGGGTATGCCCAGGTGGTGCCGATGGAGGACATCAACCTCCACTTCACCGGCGACTTCAACGCGATCGCGCTCGCCAACAACCTGCTCGCCGCGATGATCGACAACCACATCAACCACGGCAACGAGCTCGGCTTCGACGTGCGGCGCATCGCGTGGAAGCGCGTGATGGACATGAACGATCGCGCGCTGCGGCAAATCACGATCGCGCTCGGCGGCCCGGCCAACGGCTATCCGCGCGAGGACGGATTCGACATCGTGGTCGCCTCCGAGGTGATGGCGATCTTCTGCCTCGCCACGAGCCTGAAGGACCTGAAGGAGCGCCTGGGCAAGATCGTCTGCGGCTACACCAGGGACCAGAAGCCGATCCTCGCGCGCGACTTGAAGACCCACGGCGCGATGGC
>JANPHA010000218.1:0-2128 GCA_031424255.1 Burkholderiales bacterium
CCGATGGTGAGCAGGTTCATGCGGTAGAGCGGGCGGGCGAAGAAGAGGCCCACCAGGATCAGGCAGAGAGAGGAGCCGAACGGATCGGCGATCACGCCCGAGAACCCGTCCTTGATGAAGGTGGCGGGGATGCCGAGCACCGTTTCCGAGCCGAACCAGGTCGCGAACACCGTGGCCGTCACGATGTACATCGGGAGCCGCCGGCCGGCGACGGCGAAATCCTTGCTGTTGTGCACCCACTTCGCGGCGTAGATGCCGATGCCGACGGAGATGATCCAGTAGATGATGACGAACCAGAGCAGCATGGATGCCTTCCGCCGGGGAAATGGGGCAGGCGCCATTTTAGGAGAAAATGGCGCCGTGTCGGCCATAGAATTAGCGAACATTTCGAAGCATTGGGGCGAGTCGCGCGCCCTCGACGGCATCAGCTTCACCGCCGAGCCCGGCTCGTTCGTGGTGCTGCTCGGCCCCTCCGGGTGCGGAAAATCCACGACGCTGCGGCTGATCGCGGGCCTGGACACCGCCACTTCCGGCACCATCCGCATCGGCGGGCGCGACGTGACCGCGCTGCCGCCCGCCGCGCGCGGCCTCGCGATGGTGTTCCAGTCGTACGCGCTGTTTCCGCATCTCAGCGTGGCCGAGAACATCATCTTCGGGCTGCGGGTGCGCAAGGTGAAGGATCGCGAGGCGCGCCTCAAGCGCGTGGCCGACCTGCTCGGGCTGGACGAGCTGCTCGCGCGCAAGCCTTCGCAGCTCTCCGGTGGACAGCAGCAGCGCGTCGCCCTCGGGCGCGCGATCGTCGCCGAGGCGCCGGTGTGCCTGATGGACGAGCCGCTCTCCAACCTCGATGCGCAGCTGAGAGGCGAGATGCGCAGCGAGATCCGCGCGCTTCAGCAGCGCCTCGGCATCACGATGGTCTACGTGACGCACGACCAGACCGAGGCGATGACGATGGCCGACCGCATCGTGCTGCTGCGCGGCGGGAAGATCGAGCAGGTGGGCACGCCGGAAGAGCTCTATGCGAGACCACGCACCGCGTTCACCGCGAGCTTCATCGGCGCCCCGCCGATGAACCTGATCAAACTGAGCCGAAACGTTCTCACCGGAGTGCGGCCCGAAAACATGCGCTTCGGCGCAGGGGGACTCACGGCACGCGTGGATACGATCGAGTACCTCGGCGCCGATTCCCTCGTCGCGGCCACCGCGCTCGATCAATCCGTCCTGGTCCGCGTTCCCGGGCGTGCGCACACCCGGACGGGCGACACGGTGAGCATCAACTGGGACAAGAACCACGAGCACCATTTCGATGGAACCACTGGAGAGAGAAAACCATGAAGTCGATCAACACAATGTGGCGCCTGCTGGCTTTGAGCCTCGCCGCGACGGCCTTCGCCGCCGCCGCGCAGACCGAGGTCACGTTCTACTACCCCGTGGCCGTAGGCGGGCCGATCACCAGGACCATCGACGGGTACGCCGCCGATTTCGAACGCGAAAACCCCGGCATCAAGGTGAAGCCGATCTACGCGGGCTCCTACCAGGAGACGATCGTGAAGGCGATCACCGCGCACAAGAGCGGCTCGCCCCCGACCACCGCGATCCTGCTCTCGACCGACATGTACACGCTGATCGACGAGGACGCGATCGTGCCGTTCGACGAGCTCGCCACCTCCGCCGACGACAAGGCCTGGGTGAAGAGCTTCTACCCCGCGTTCATGGCCAACAGCCAGACCGGCGGCAAGACCTGGGGCATCCCGTTCCAGCGCTCCACGATCGTGCTGTACTGGAACAAGGATCTCTTCAAGGAAGCCGGCCTCGACGCGAACAAGCCGCCGGCCAACTGGAAGGAGATGACAGCCTATGCGCAACGGCTGACGCAACGCGATGCCGCCGGCAAGGTGACGCGCTGGGGCGTGCAGATTCCCTCGTCCGGCTTCCCGTACTGGCTGTTCCAGGGCCTCGCAATCGAGAACGGCGTCAACCTGATGAACGCGGCCGGCACGGAGGTCTATTACGACAAGCCCGAAGTGATCGACGCGCTCCAGTACTGGGTCGATCTCGTGAAGAAGTACAAGGTTCATCCCGAAGGCATCGTCGAATGGGGCACGACGCCCAAGGACTTCTTCGAGCG
>JANPHA010000219.1:0-2644 GCA_031424255.1 Burkholderiales bacterium
GGCGCTGATCGACGAGGCCACCGACGACGTGCGGCAGAAGGTCGCGCTCGTGATCGGGTTCGTGCTGCTGGCGATCCTGATCCTGTCCGAGCTGCTGGTGCGGTCGATCACGGGCGTGCTCGGCATGTTCTCGCGGCGGGCGCAGGAGATCGGCGAGGGGCGCTTCAAGGGCGATCTGCCGGTGCAGGGCAACGACGAGTTCGCCACGTTCGCGCGCAGCTTCAACCAGATGGCCAGTGACCTCGCCCAGCGCATCGAGGAGCTCGACGGCGAGCGCCGGCGGGTGCAGGAGGCAGTCGCGCGGTTCGGCCAGGCGCTGGAGTCGACGCACGATGTGTCCGCGCTGCTCGGCATCGTGATCGAGTCGGCGATGGAGGCGGTCGGCGCGCGCGGCGGCCGGGTCGTGATCGTCGACGAGCAGACCAATACGCTGGTCGAGCACCGCCGCATCGGCACCGCCGAGGAGCTGTCGGAGGACGTGCTGCCGTCGAAGATCGTGATAGGCGAGGGCGTCGAGGGCCTCGCGGCGCAGACCGGGCATCCGGCGCTGCAGAACGAGCCGGTGCCCGTGCTGGCCGTGCCGCTGCAGACCACGCAGGCCGTGGTCGGGCTGCTGACGGTCACCGATCCCTCGCGCGGCGTGTTCGGCGAAGAGGACGGCGGCACGCTGCAGGCGCTCGCGTCGCAGGGCGCGATCGCGATCGAGAACGCCCGCATGCACCGTCTGATCACGAAGCAGGCCTCGACCGACGGCCTGACCGGTCTGAACAACCACCGCGACTTCCACGAGCAGCTGCGGCGCGAGATCGAGCGGACCGAGCGGTTCACGCTGCCGCTGGCGCTGATCATCATGGATCTCGACGACTTCAAGCTGATCAACGACCGTTTCGGGCACCTCACCGGCGACGCCGTGCTGCGTGACGTCGCGGCCACGCTGAAGGAGGGGATCCGCGAGATCGACACCGCCGCGCGCTACGGCGGCGAGGAATTCGCGATCATCCTGCCCGGTACCACGGCCGAGGGCGCGGCGCGGCTCGCGGAGCGTCTCCGGGTCGCGATCGCGGAGCGTCCGGCGACCAACCCGGACGACCACCGCGTGAGCGTCACGTCGTCGTTCGGAATCGCCGCAATGCCAGGCGACGGCACGACTCAGGTGGAGTTGGTGGCCGCCGCCGACGAGGCGCTGTACCGTGCGAAACGGGCCGGAAAGAACCGCATCGCGATCGCCGCGGCGCACGAGCCGCAGGCGTAGGACCGATCACAGGTCGCACCGCGAAGACGACGGAACCTGTCGCTTCCGACCCTTTGATTACCGAGCCCAACTGACGAATCCTCTGCAACGCAGTGGTATATTGGCGCCGCCCTGGAGGGGGCGTACCATCCTGGGAGGTGCTATGCAGACCAGCGGGAAGTCCCTGTTCGCGTCCGTCATCGAGGATCATCTGGCTCTCAAGCGCAAGAACGCCGCGCTCGAGATGTCGATGCCTCTGGATCGTTTCATCCCCGCCGATCCGTTCGACAATCACTCGCTCTTCAAGTCTGAGTACGACGCCCGGCTCGAGGAGGAGGAGACCGGTGAGCATCCGGCGATCACGCTCGAGTGGAGCGGGACATCGCAGGAGGGCGAGCTGGAAGATGTCTGGCTCGACCGCCAGCAGTGCGCGGAGTTCAACTGGGGCGACTAGCTCCGGTTCGACCCGACCGTCGGCGAATGCGACGTCGCCGAGAGTTTCAACGCCGCCCGGCATGACGGATGCCGGGCGGCGTTTCATGTCCTGGCAGTATGTGGACGAGGGGCCTTAGCTCAGCTGGGAGAGCGCCTGCCTTGCACGCAGGAGGTCACCGGTTCGATCCCGGTAGGCTCCATCGGCTCGACCCCGCTACGGGTGGAGCTAAGTCGCGCCATTCGCGTTCCGCGTCAGCTGATCCACCCATCGCCGACGATCCCGCTCAAGACTGACGCGCTGGAATCTTGATCACGCCGGCCCGCTGAGGCGGGCTGACGCCGAGCGCGTCGTCTAGCCATGGTCTCGGATGCGAAGCGATGCTTTCCTGAAATCATTGAACTTCTTTTCAGGTATTCGGCCGATGTCCTGAATTCCATACCGCGGATCTCAGGGATAGCTGGATTCTCAACGTTGAATATCAGGTCGTTTCGGATAAACTTGAATTCTCGTGGACGCGGCGCAATTTGAGAACTCTCCGATCGGTTCGATCGTACCGATCGTCGTTTCTGATGCAGGGGGCTCCTGGGAGCACTTCGCCTACGTGCCTGCGCCACTTCCCGATGCTGCGGAATTGCAGCTTGGTGATGCGGCGTGGCGCGACGTCGTCAAGGCCAGCGCAGCCGTTGCGCGGCTCGACGGGGTAGCAAGTGGCCTTCCCAATCCGTACTTGCTGGTCCGATCCTCGCTGACTCAGGAGGCAATCAGCACGTCGGCTCTTGAGGGTACGTATGCCGCGCTCCCCGACGTGCTCCAGGTCGATGTTGTCGAACGCGCATCTCTCTCGCCGGAGACGGTTGAGGTCTACAACTACATCCGGGCCGCTGAACATGGGCTCGAGATGATCAAGACGCTTCCGGTGTCCCTCAGGGTGATCCGCGAGGTGCACGCCAAGCTTATGGAAGGCGCACGCGGCGACT
>JANPHA010000220.1:0-3828 GCA_031424255.1 Burkholderiales bacterium
ACGACCTTTCACATCATCGGCGTGGAGCGCGATGGCGCGCGCCGCGCCTCGGCCGCTTCGACCATGGAGCTCGCCGATACGTATGAGGCGCAGGCGGTGCGCGCGCTGCGCGAGATCGACCAGACCCTGCGGTTCGTGAAGTTCGCCCATGAGCGCGGCGCCGGGACGTTCGACCTCGCGCAACTGCGCGACAAGGGCCTGCTGCTGCCCGAGCTGCTTTTCGTCGTGAGCATCACCGACACCCGCGGGCGGATCGTCGCGAGCACTCGCCATTCCGCCCCGACGAATTCCTCGACCGCGGCGCCGGTGCCAGGCGCGCGGACGACGCGATCGTGATGAGCGCTCCGCGGCTCGTCAGCAACTACGAGCAATCGCGACTCGGCTCCCGGGGCGTGCTCGCGATCATCGGTACGGACGGAGTATTCCGCGCCTTGCGAACCGGCGAGGCGATGAGCCACGAGGGCGTGGCCGACTTCGCGAAACTCGTCGCCGCGCCGAACGACAAGTCGCCCGCCGCGAGCGTCAACGAGTGGGATGGCGTGCGCCGCTACACCAGCGCGCGCGAGCTCTTCGACTTCCCCGCCGCGGTCGTGGTGGGACTTTCCGAGGAGGAGCAACTGGCGCCGGTGCGCGAGAACGCCCCCCGCTACATCCTCCAGGCGATCGCGGCAAGCGCGCTGCTCGTAGCAGCGCCGAGGCGAAAAGGATGGTCACCGAGAATCCGAGCGCGATCGGGTACATCGACAACACGCTGGTGGATCGAAGCGTGCGGGTGCTCGCCCCGCACTGACCTACGCGGCGGGGCGCAGCTGGCGGCGGCGGATGTCGAAGATGCGCGAAGCGGCGTGGCCGAAATAGCCGGCGAGCTCGCGCAGGTGCGCGGCCTGGCGCGCGGTCGAGGCGACCTTCTCCGGATGGGAGGACAGGCGGTAGTTCACCAGCACGACCTCGTCGCTGGTCTTCACGCGCATCTCGCTCAGGCCGAGCGCCGCCGGGGCGAGCTCGCGCGGCGCCCACACGCCGAGGTAATCGCTGGCGCTGCGAACGACTTCCGCTTCGGTCGTCGCCTTGTCAATTTCCTGGTGCCAGAGATCGTCCATGAGCCGTCCTCGTAAGCGTGCGCCCGGCGGAAAAGCCGCTCACGCCATCAGGCCATGAATGCCGCTACGGGACAGTCGGACGGATCAGGTTTGCGATGTCGGAGGCGGCTGACGCAGCCAATCGAGCGCCAATGCCGACAGGGATTTCACGCCGAGCACGAGGCAATTCTCGTCCACGGAGAACCGCGGGCTGTGGTTGGGCGCCGAGCTGCGCGGGTCGCGATCGGGCGGCGTGCAGCCGACGCGATAGAAGAATCCGGGCACGACCTTCTGGTAGAACGAGAAGTCCTCCGCGGCGCACACCTTGTCGACCACGCCGACATTGGCCTCGCCGGCGATGCGCTCGAGCGTGGGCACGGCCCTTGCGGTCAATGCGGGATCGTTCACCACCACGTCGTAGCCGCGGCTGATCTGCACCGTCGCCTTGGCGCCGCCGGCCGCGGCGATCATCTCGGTGATGCGCTTCACGTGGCCGTGGATGTCGTCGCGCTGCTGCTCGTCGAACGTGCGGATCGTGCCTTCCATCTTCACGTCGTCGGGAATGATGTTGTCGCGGTTGCCGCCGTGGAAGACGCCGATGGTGACGACCGACGGCTCTTTCGTGATGTCCACGCTGCGCGAGACGATCGTCTGCAGTCCCACGACGATCTGCGAGCCGACCACGATCGGATCGATTCCGAGCCAGGGCATCGCGCCGTGGGTCTGGTTGCCGCGCACGAACACGCGCAGCTCGTCCGAGGAGGCCATCAGCGGCCCCGAGCGGTAGCCGAGCTTGCCGGTCGGATGGTTCGAGGTGACGTGCAGGCCGAACACGGCGCCCACCTTCGGATCGTCCATGCAGCCCTGCTCGATCATCAGCCGCGCGCCGCCGCGCTCCTCGTCGGGGGCGCCTTCCTCGGCGGGCTGGAAGAGGAATTTCACCGTGCCGGGAATGCGCTCGCGCATGCCCGCGAGCAACTCGGCCACGCCCATCAGGATCGCGGTGTGAGCGTCGTGGCCGCACGCATGCATCACGCCGCAGGCGATCCCGCTCCATTCGGTGCGCACCGTGCTCTTGAACGGGACATCCACTTCCTCGGTGACCGGCAACGCGTCCATGTCGGCGCGCAAGGCGACGACGGGGCCGGGAAGCGCGCCCTGCAGGATTCCCACGACGCCGGTATGGGCTACTTTCTCCTGCACCGCGATTCCCAGCGCGCGCAGGTGATCGGCGACCAGCTTCGCGGTGCGGAACTCGCGATTGCCGAGCTCGGGATGCCGGTGGATGTCGCGCCGCCACGCGACAACGCGCGGCTCGAGGCGCTTCGCCTCGGCGTCGATCGCCGCGTCGAACGGGAAGGGCGTATCCGGAGCGTTCATGCATCAAATACTACGCTGGAATAAACTGTGCGCCGCGTGGGTTACGCGAGCAAAGGGAAATATTTGACCGAGAAGAAGGACGCACTGCATCCCGAGACTCTCGCGGCCCAGGGGCTCGGCCGCGTTTCGCAACCGTATCGCGAGGTCGTCCCCCCGATCCACGTATCGACGACCTACGAGCGTGGCGCCGACGGGACCTATCCGGGCGGGCGCGTCTATTCGCGCGCCGATAACCCGACCTACGACGCGCCCGAGGCCCTGATCGCGGCGCTCGAGGGCGCGCAGGCGGCGATGGTGTTCGCCTCGGGAGAGGCCGCGGCGTCGTCGGTCTTCCAGGCTCTCCTGCCGGGGGACAATGTGCTGGTGCCGCGTGGCATGTATTGGGCATTTCGCAAGTGGCTGCTCGAGTTCGCCGCGCCGCGCGGGCTCGGCGTCGAGCTCTACGACAACGCCTCGATAGACGACCTCGCGCGCAAGGCGCGCGGGCGCAAGCCGCGCGTGATCTGGGTCGAGACCCCGGCGAATCCCAGCTGGGAGGTCACCGACATCGCCGCGGCGAGCGCGATCGCGCTCGAGGTCGGCGGGATCGTCGCCGTCGATTCGACCGGCGCCACTCCGGTGCTCACGCGGCCGATCGAGCACGGGGCGCAGATCGTGATGCACTCGGCGACGAAATACCTGAACGGACACTCCGACGTGATTGCGGGCGCGCTTGCGTGCGCGAGCGACGACGAGTTGTGGCAGCGCATTCGCTACGTGCGCGGCAGCGGCGGCGCGGTCCTCGGGCCGTTCGAGGCGTGGCTGCTCTTGCGCGGGATGCGCACATTGCACCTGCGCGTGGCCGCAGCATCGGCGAACGCGATGGCGATCGCGCGGCATTTCGCCGCGCATCCGAAGCTCACGCACGTGCTCTATCCCGGGCTGCCCTCGCATCCGGGACACGCTGTGGCCGCGAAGCAGATGTCGGGCGGCTTCGGGGGAATGATGTCGCTGCGCATCGCCGGGGGCGAGGAGGCGGCGAAGGCCTTCACCGCGCGCCTGCGTGTCTTCAAGCGCGCGACTTCGCTGGGATCGGTGGAGAGCCTCGCCGAGCACCGTGCGAGCGTCGAGGGGGCGGGGACGCTCTGCCCGGTCGATCTGGTGCGCCTGTCGATCGGGATCGAGCATGTCGACGACCTGATCGACGATATAGAGCAGGCGTTTTCCTGATCGCACCCCATCGAGGTCGCGGTTAGGGTCGTGACGAAGAGAGCGGGGCTGCGGTGAACAATCGCGCGACTTCTCGCAGTGGCACATTCCTCACGGAGCGATCCATCGAACCCTTGGGATAAGGGGTGAGCCGTGGGTTGCCCCGCTGCCGAGAAGATCG
>JANPHA010000221.1:0-3683 GCA_031424255.1 Burkholderiales bacterium
CCAGCCCAGGCCGTCGAGCGAATCGAGCAGCTCGTCGGCGTATTGCGTGATGCGCATGTACCACATCGGGATCTCGCGCTTCTCGACGACCGCGCCGGTGCGCCAGCCGCGCCCGTCGATCACCTGCTCGTTGGCGAGCACGGTCATGTCGACCGGATCCCAGTTCACCACACCGGTCTTCTTGTAGATGAGGCCCTTCTCCCACATGCGCAGGAAGAACCACTGGTTCCAGCGATAGTACGAGGGCGAGCAGGTCGCGATCTCGCGCGTCCAGTCGATCGCCCAGCCCATCGCCTGGCACTGCTGCTTCATGTAGGCGATGTTGTCCCAGGTCCACTTCGCCGGCGGCACCTTGTTCGCCATTGCCGCGTTTTCCGCGGGCAGGCCGAACGCGTCCCAGCCCATCGGCATCAGCGCGTTCCAGCCCTTCATGCGCATGAAGTGATAGAGCACGTCGTTGATCGTGTAGTTGCGCACGTGCCCCATGTGCAGCTTGCCCGAGGGGTAGGGCAGCATCGACACGCAGTAGTACTTGGGCTTGGGCGACGCATCGGGCGCCACGAAGGCCCGGCTGTCGGCCCATTCCTTCTGGATGCGGGGCTCGATGGCCTTCGGGTGGTATTGCGGTTCCATGCGGAAATTATAACAGTCGAGATTCCCCAAACCCTTGATTTGGCGATAATCTCCACGCAGCGCATCCACGCGTCGCACTCGGCCGTAGAGCCGGAGGAAGGGAGAACCGATGAAGCTCATGAAAATGTGCACGGCCGCCTGCCTGCTGCTCGTCGCCGCGGCCGCGCGCGCCGGGCCCACCGTGGTGGAAGCGGTGCAGTACCCCGCGTGGCTCGAGCGCGGCGGCCATGCGGTGCCGCTGCAGCCCGGCACCACGCTGCAGCCGCAGGATCGCCTGAGGACCGGAGGCAACGCGCGCGTGCTGATGCGCATGGGCGAGGGCAGCGCCGTGAAGATCGGCGAGAACGCGCAGTTCGTGATCGAGCGCGCCGAGGACCGCGGCATCTTCCGCGCGACGCTCTCGGTGATCGCGGGCGCCTTCCGCTTCACCACGCAGGCGTTGTCGAAGAATCGCCAGCGCGACATCGCGATCCGGGTGAAGAACGTGACCGCCGGAATCCGCGGCACCGACGTGTGGGGAAAATCTACCGATGCGCGCGACCTGGTCTGCCTGCTCGAGGGCAGGATCAGCGTTGGCGCCGAGGGCCATCCCGCGGTGACGCTCGACCAGCCGCTCGACTTCTACCAGAAGCCGCGCGACGGTGCGCCCGTGGTTGCGAAGGTCGACGCGCTCCAGATCGAGCAATGGTCGCGCGAGACCGAGATCGAGGCCGGCGGGCCGGCATCGCGCGTCGACGGGCGCTGGCGCGTGATGGCATCGAAGTTCACGACCCGCGACCGCGCGCTGGCGCTCAGCCGGGCGCTGCGCGCGCAGGGATATCCGGCCGAGGTGGCGGAGGAAGACGCGATCTTCATCGTGCAGGTGACGGGCCTCGCGGGCGAGGCCGAGGCGCGCGCGTTGATGGCCAACCTGCGTGGCGTGAAGGGGGTGGCGATTCCCGCGATCGGCGAGATGCCGGCCGCGCGCCGCTGAAAGGAACTTCCCGCGACGCGCCGCTGTCACTTTCATGTCCCGCCTTTGTCGGGCGAGACATAGCAGTTGGGGCAGACAGTTGGGGCGTCGTTTCGGCGCCCCTCTTTTTTTGTCTTTTTCCGCGAGCTTTATCGCGCTCGATGATGGAAAATCGCGCTCTGCGCCCCCATTTTTCCCGCGATGGCCGAATATCTTCAGAACCTCAATCCCGAGCAGCTCAAGGCCGTCACCCTGCCGCGCGAGTGCGCGCTGATCCTCGCCGGCGCCGGCAGCGGCAAGACCCGCGTCCTCACCACCCGTATCGCGCACCTGATCCAGACGGGCGAGGTGAGCCCCTCGGGAATCCTCGCGGTCACCTTCACCAACAAGGCGGCGCGGGAGATGCTCACGCGCCTCTCGGCGATGCTGCCGATCAACACGCGCGGCATGTGGGTGGGCACTTTCCACGGCATCTGCAACCGGCTTTTGCGCGCCCATCATCGCGACGCCGACCTGCCGCAGCTCTTCCAGATCCTCGATTCCGGCGACCAGCTCTCGCTCGTGAAGCGCCTGGCGAAGGCGCAGGGCCTCGACGAGGAAAAGTTTCCGCCGCGCCAGCTGCAGCAGTTCATCAACAACGCCAAGGAAGCGGGGCTGCGCGCCAACGCGGTCGAGGCCGGCGACGAATTCACGCGGCGCATGATCGCGTTTTATGCCGACTACGATGCGCAGTGCAATCGCGAGGGCGTGGTCGATTTCGCCGAGCTGCTGCTGCGCACGTTCGAGCTCCTCACGCGGCACCTGAACCTGCTGCAGCACTACCAGGCGCGCTTCCGCTACGTCCTGGTGGACGAGTTCCAGGACACCAACAAGCTGCAGTACAAGTGGATCAAGCTGCTCGCGGGAACGAACGGTTGCGTCTTCGCTGTCGGTGACGACGATCAATCGATATACAGGTTCCGCGGGGCCGAAGTCGGCAACATGAACGATTTCGTGCGCGACTTCGACGTGCGCGAGGTGGTGAAGCTCGAGCAGAACTATCGCTCGCAGGGCCACATCCTCGACGCCGCCAACGCGATCATCGCGCAGAACAAGGCGCGGCTCGGCAAGAACCTCTGGACCGCCGAGGGCAAGGGCGAGCCGCTGCGCGTATACGCGGCGGCCAACGACGAGGAGGAGGCGCGCTTCGTCGTCGACGAGGTGAAGGCGCTCAATCGCGAGGGCATGGCGTTCTCCGACATGGCGCTTCTCTACCGCTCCAACGCGCAGTCGCGCATCCTCGAGCATTCGCTGTTTCGCGCCGGCGTCGCCTACCGTGTGTATGGCGGCCTGCGCTTCTTCGAGCGGCTCGAGGTCAAGCACGCGATGGCCTACCTGCGCCTCGCGGCGAATGCCGACGACGACACCGCGTTCACGCGAGTGGTGAATTTTCCGCCACGAGGGATCGGCGCGCGTTCGGTCGAGCAACTGCAGGAGGCCTCGGAGCGCGGCATGGGCAGCCTGATGCACGTCGCGCGCTCCGGCATCGTCGGCGGGCGCAGCGGCACCGCGATCGCGCAGTTCATCGCGATCATCGATTCGCTGCGCAAGTCGTCCGAGACGCTGCGCCTGCCCGAGCTCATCGAGGAGGTGATCGAGAGGAGCCACCTGAAGGACCACTACGCCGCCGAGAAGGACGGCCAGGACCGCCTCGAGAACCTGCACGAGCTGATCAATGCGGCGACGCTCTTCGCCGAGGATTTCGAGCACGGCCTCGAGCCCGCGGGCGAATCCCAGGAGGATGTCGAGACGATCGTCGGCACGCCCGAGCAGCAGGTGCTCGCCGCGTTCCTCGCCCACGCGAGCCTCGAGGCGGGAGAACGCGAGGCGGGAGCGGGGCAGGACGCGCTGCAGTTGATGACCGTGCACTCGGCCAAGGGGCTGGAGTTCTCGGCGGTCTTCATGTCGGGCCTCGAGGAGGGCCTCTTCCCGCACGAGAACAGCATGCTGGAAGACGGCGGCATCGAGGAGGAGCGGCGCCTCATGTACGTGGCGATCACGCGCGCGCGCAAGCGCCTGTATCTCTCGTATGCCGGCAGCCGCATGCTGCACGGCCAGC
>JANPHA010000222.1:0-6875 GCA_031424255.1 Burkholderiales bacterium
CGGAGGGCGGGGCCGGGGCCTCGGCCGCGTGCGCGGCGAGCGCCACGGCGGTGATTCCGGGCAGCAAGAATCGGAACAAGGGATGCCGTCTCATGGATTGGTGGAGGTGAACTGCAACGCGGCAAGCCGCGCATAGAGGCCGTTCTCGGCGACGAGCGTGGCATGAGTGCCGGTCGCCACGATGCGGCCATGGTCGATTACGACGATCCGGTCACACGACTTAACGGTTGCGAGGCGATGCGCGATGACGAGCGTCGTGCGGCCCTTCATCAGCCGCTCGAGCGCGAGCTGCACCGCCTTCTCGCTCTCGGCGTCGAGCGCGCTCGTGGCCTCGTCGAGCAGCAGGATCGCGCGGTCGGCGAGGATCGCGCGCGCGATCGCGATGCGCTGGCGCTGCCCGCCGGAGAGCTTCACGCCGCGCTCGCCGAGCGCGGTCGCGAGGCCCTCGGGAAGGCGCTCGGAGAATTCGAGCGCGTTCGCCTGGCCGAGCGCGGCGCGCACGTCCGCGTCGCTCGCCCAGGGACGGCCGTAGCGCACGTTGTCGACCAGGCTCGCGGCGAAAATCACCGGGTCCTGCGAGACCACCGCCACGCGCCGGCGCAGCTCGCGCGGATCGGCGGTGCGCGCATCGACGCCGTCCAGCGTGACGCGCCCCGAGGCCGGATCGTAGAAGCGCAGCAGGAGCTGGAACGCGGTGGTCTTGCCTGCACCCGACGGGCCGACGAGCGCCACGACCTCGCCGGGCTCGACCGCGAGGCTGAAGTGGTCGAGCGACGGCGTCGCGGGGCGCGACGGATAGTGGAACGTCACGTCCTCGAACGCGACGCGCCCGATCGCGGGCATCGGCAGGGGCACCGGATTTTCCGGAGGACCGATGCCCGGCTCGGTCGCGAGCAACTCGAGCAGGCGCTCGGAGGCACCCGCGGCGCGCTGCAACTCGCCGTAAACCTCGGCCAGCACGAACGTGGCATTGGCCACGATCACCGCGTAGAAGATGAACGCGGTGAGCCCGCCGGCGGAGAGTGTCCCCGCGAAGACGTCATGCGCCCCGACCCAGAGCAGCACGCCCACGGCGCCGAACGCGAGCACGATCACCGTCGCGATCAGCAGCGCGAGGTAGCCGGAGCGCTGCACCGCCACCGTGAACACCGCCTCGACGCGCTCGCCGAACGTCGCCGCCTCGAGGTCCTCGTGCGCGAACGCCTGCACCGTACGAATCTCGTGCAGCGTCTCGTCGACGTGCGCGGAGACATCGGCGACGCGGTCCTGCACCGAGCGCGAGTAGCGCCGCACGCGCGAGCCCAGAAGCCAGATCGGCAGCAGCACCACCGGCATGCAGGCGAGCGCCAGCATCGTGAGCTTCACGCTGGTGACGAAGAGCATCGCCACGCAGCCCGCCATCGTGATCGCCATGCGCAGCGCGTAGAGCAGCGTGCCCCCCATCACCGCCTCGATCAGCGTGACGTCGTTGGTCACGCGCGAGGCGACTTCCCCGGTGCGCGCCTCCTCGTAGAACCCGGGCGAAAGCGTGAGCAGGTGCGTATAGATGCGCTGGCGCAGGTCGGCGGTGAAGCGCGCGCCGATCCAGTAGATGTTGTAGACGCGAAACCAGGTGAGCAGGCCGAGCACGCCGATCAGCGCGGCGAGCGTGGCGAGCGTGGCGTCGAGCATCTGCTCCTGCCCGCGCGCGAAGCCGTCGTCGATGACGACCTTCAGGCCCTGGCCGATCGCGAGCACCATTGCCGCCGACAGCACGATCGCGACCAATGCGATCGCGATGCGCGTGCGGTACGGAAGGAGCAGCCGGAAAAGCGGAAAAAGCCGGCGCAGGAGACTAGCCGCCGCGCTTGATGATCGGGCGCCCGACGGTGCCGGAGACCGAGAAGGCGCCGCGGTCCTGCGCCACCTGCGAGCGGATCTCGAGCTGCAGGTGGCCCGACAGCGCGCTGTTGTTGGCGAGGTCGATCGCGCCGTTGCCGCGCAGCACGCCGCCCTGCAGGTTGACCGAGCGGAACGCCGCGCGCCTGTCGCCCGAGCCGAATTCGCCGGTCAGCTCAGCGAACTTGGTGACGCCCGCGCGCTGGCCGGCCGCGTCGGATTGCATCACCGCCACCAAGTCCACGTTGCTGATCGAGCCCTCGACCAGGCGGAACTTGCCCTGCGTGCGCGGCGCGGCGAACAATTCCACCAGCGTCGGGCCCTCGGTGGAGACGTTGAAGTTGCCGTCGAGCTTGCCGGTGACCGAGATGTCCTTGGTGAAGGAGCCGATCAGCTCCTTGGCGCTCACGCGCGACAGCGCGAGATCGCTGTCGAGCTTCACCGGGCCCGCGGCCCAGCTGATCCGCAGCGTGCCGTTCACCTTGCCTTCGAGCACCTGCGCCTCGAATTCCGGCACCACGATCTCGCCGTTGGCCATCGTGCCCTTGAGCGACAGATCGCTCAGCGGGATCGCCGCGCCGATCGGCAGGATCCAGTTGCGCGCGGTGAAGTCGAGGTCGAACCCCTGGTTGTCGTTCGGGCGCATCGCGAGCGTCCAGCGCCCGCCATTGGCGCCGCTGCCGACGAAATTCGCCTGGCGCAGCGCGCCGTTGGAGGCGAACGCGAGGTTGGCGTCGAACGGCTCGAGCGCAGGCTTCACGTCGAGCTTCACGCCCTTGAGCTTGATCGCGTCGATCTCGCCCGCGGCGCTCTTGCCCTCGACCCGTCCCCAGCCGGGAATGCGCTTCACCGCGTCGGCGCCGAGCGTCACGTTGTCGAGCTCGATCGAGTTGATCGACAGGCGGTCGCCGAAGAGCGTGCCGATGTCGAGGAAGATGCGCCCGCTGCCGGCTTTCGCGTCGAGCAGCTTGCCGACGGCGACGTTTTCGACCCGCAGGTGGGGCGTGGGCACGAGCCGGAACGTGACCGAGCCGATCGACACATCGTCGTGCAGCCAGCCCGACATCGCCTTCTCGATCTTCGCCGCATAGGGCCGCAGCGGGACCACGTGCAGCGCGATGATCCCGAGGATCAGGATCGCGGCCACGCCATAGAAGACCGGCTTCACGAGGCTGCCGCGCTTCTTCGCGCGGCGCCGCGCCGCGGGCGCCGACTGGGGCGCCTCCTCGTCGGGCTCGACCTTGGTGCGCAGGATGGTCGCGATGTCGCGCGCCTTGCGGTCCTGCTCGGCGCGCAGGCGCGCGTCCTCGTCGAGCTCCGCCTTGGCCTTCGCCTGCATGTACGCCTTGGCCTGGGCCTTGCCCTCGATCTCGGCGCGCTTGGTCATGTCGCCTTCGATCTCGGCCTGCACCTTGGCGCGCGTGTCTTCCGCGATCGTCTCGCGGGCGCGCGCCTCGATGCGCGCGCGCATCTCGGCCTCCTGCTTGGCCTTGCGCTCCTCCTCGAGCGTGGTCTGCAGCTCGCGCTCGCGCTTCTCGCTTTCCTCGGCGTCGATCTTGGCGCGCGCCTCGGCCTCGCGCTTCGCGCGGCGCTCGGCCTCGAGGCGCTGCGCGGTTTCCTTGCGCTCCTCCTCGAGGCGCTGCGCGGTTTCCTTGCGCTCCTCCTCGTGGCGGCGCGCGGCTTCCTTGCGCTCGGCCTCGAGGCGCGCGGCGATCTGCTGCTGCTCTTTCGCGCGCGCTTCCGATTGCTCGCGCTGCTGCTCGGCGTCGCGGCGCAGCTGGCGGGTTTCCTCCTCGGCCTTGATGCGCGCCTCGGTCTCGGCGGCGGCGCGCGCTTCGGCGGCGGCGCGCAGCTTGGCTTCCTGGTCGGCGCGCGTGCGCGATTCCTGCTCGCCCTTCACGCGCGCCGCCATCTCCGCCTTGGCGAGGTTCTCGCGCTCTTCGCGCATCTGGTCCTCGAGCTCCGCCTTGGCGGCGAGCCGCGCTTCGGCGAGGATCTGCCCCTTCATCTCGTCGCGCGTTTTCTCCTCGATCTCGTTGCGCAGCAGGGATTCCATCTCGGCACGGATGCGTCCCTCGATCTCCTCTTTCAGGCGCGCCGTCAACTCGCACTCGGCGTTGGTGGCGGTCTGCGCCTGCCGCTTCGCGGCGGCTTCGGCCTCGGCGCGCGCCTTGGCCATCGCTTCGGCCTCGGCTTCGGCGCGCGCGCGCGCCTCGGCCAGGGCCTTGGCTTCCTTCTCGGCGCGCACGCGCACCTCCGCGAGCCTGCGGCCCTCCTCGGCTTCCTTGGCTTTCTGCTCCGCGGAAAGGCGCGCTTGCGCCTGCTGGTCGGCGAGCACGCGCTGGCGCGCCTCCTCCTCGCGATTCTTGGCCTCGAGCTCGGCGCGCGCGCGTTCCGACGCTTCCTTGGCGCGCCGCGCCTGCTCCATCGCCTTCTGCTCGGCCTCGGCCTTGGAGCGCGCCTCCGCCTCGAGTTTGGCGCGCGACTCCGCTTCCGCCTTGGCCTTCACCCGCGCCGCGTCCTGCGCCTGCGTGCGCGCCTGCTGGTCCGACTCCACCTTCTGCTGCTGGCGCACCAGCTCGCTGATGTCGTTGGCCGCGCCGGCGATGACACGCTGGGTCGACGTCGGCATCTTGCCGGGCGCGGTGAAGTCGAAATCGTCCTCGGCGCCGAACGGGTCGGTCTCCTCCTTGCGAACCTGGAAGACGCGCGCGAAGCCGTCCTTGGTGAGGGTGTTGAGGGCCTTCTCGAGCGAGGCCTTGTCGAGCTCGGCCTTTTCCATGATGTGGCCGAAATTCGACTTCCCGTCGATCAGCTTCAGCACCCGCATCAAGTCTTTCGATAGCGAGGCCGATTTCTGGTTGACCTGGGTGATCCCCTTCGCGGTCTTGGTGAAAACCGTATTGCGATCCATGATTCCCCGCGGCTCGTTGTGCTCTCCCTATACGCCAATAATGGCATGAATTTCAGGCCCTTGGAAAATGAACCTGATCCACCTCACGCGGTCCGAGCTGTTGTCTTCCGGTCGGGGGGCTCGCGCGTTATGCGGATTGTCTCCGGACCCAATCGGGAAACGCCCGCTTCCACACAAGGTGAACCCATGCGCTTACTGGCTCTCGTCTTCGCTTCTGTCGTCTCGACCGCGTCGCTCGCCCAAACGGCCGACGATCCCCCCAACCGTGTCGGCCGGCTCGCCTACACGGAAGGCAATGTCTCGATCTACCAGGATCCGGAAACCGGCTGGGACAAGGCGTTCGTCAATACGCCGATCACTTCCGAGAATTCCGTCTGGGCCGATCCGGGCGCGCGAGCCGAAGTGCGCGTCGGCGGCACGGCGCTGCGCCTCGACGGGGCCACGCAGCTCGACATCGCGCACCTCGACGATGACGGGCTCGATGCGCAGATCGAGCGCGGCTCGCTCAACATCCGCATCCGCCATTTCGACCGCAACCAGCGTTATCGCATCTCGACGCCCCAGGGCAGCTTCCTGCTGACGGCCGAGGGCCGCTACCGGCTCGATGCCGATCCCGACCGCGACGAGTCCCGCCTCACGGTGTTCGGCGGCGCGGCGCAGCTCGAATCGGGCCGCGGCGGCGTGAAGGTCGATGCCGGCCGCACGATCGCCGTGCAGGGCGGCCCTTCGCCGTCCTATGGGTTCGAGCAGGCCCGCAGCGACGATTTCGATCGCTGGGCGCAGGCGCGCGACAACACCTGGGTCGAGACCACTTCCACGCGCTATGTCTCCACCGATATGACCGGCTACGAAGACCTCGACCGCTACGGCCGCTGGTCCGAGGATCCCGAGTTCGGCTCGGTCTGGTATCCGACCAACGTGTCCGCGGGCTGGGTGCCCTACCGCACCGGGCATTGGTCGTTCGTGCGTCCGTGGGGCTGGACGTGGATCGACGAGCAGCCGTGGGGCTACGCGCCGTTCCACTACGGCCGCTGGGTGCAGGTGCGCGATCGCTGGGCGTGGAGCCCGGGCAAGCGCATTGCACGTCCGACCTGGGCGCCCGCGCTGGTCGGCTGGATCGGCGGCAACAACTGGAGCGTGACCGTCAACTCCGGCAACAGCGCGCCCGCCGTGGGCTGGTATCCGCTCGCGCCGTGGGATCGCTACGAACCGTGGTACCGCGCCAACTCGAGCTATGTCGGCCGCGTGAACGTCAACGTGCGCGACCGCGGGCCGCGCCAATACGAAGGCCGCCAGGATTGGCGCACGTGGAACCGCGATCGCGGCGCCACCGTGGTGCAGCGCGACGCGTTCATCCAGCGCCGCCCGGTGGGGCAGTCGGCGATCCGCGTGTCTCCGCAGGTCCTCGCCCAGCAACCGCAGGTCGCGCCGAGCGCGGTGCTGCCGTCGCGCAGCGACTTCCAGCGCTTCCGTCGCACCGAGCAGCCGCAAGCGGCGCAAGCGCCCTCGGTGGCGCAGCCCGCCCCCACCGCGGCCGGCAACCCACTGCAGCGCACCGATCGCGGCAACAGCCGTGTCGACCGTCCGAGCTTCGCGCGTCCGCAGAACCTGCCGGCGCCGGTTCCGGCCGCGCAGGCTCCGCAAGTCGCACCCCAGGCGCAGCAGCCCGGTCGGCCCGGAGCGCCCACCGCCGCGGACGTGTTCAATCCCGGCGGGCAGCGCACCCCGCCGCAGGCGCCGCAGCAACAGCCGCAACAGAGCGCACGCGAAACGCAGCAGCAGCGCGAAGCCTACCAGCGCGAGCAGCAACGCCAGCGCACGGAATACGATGCGCAGCAGCAGCGCATGCAACAAGAGCGCGCCGCGCGCGAAGCGCAGCAAGGACAGCAAGCCCAGCAAGCGCAGCAGGCGCAGCAACGCCAGCAGCAGGAGCGCGCCGCGAAAGAGGCCCAGCAAGCGCAACAGGCCCAGCAGGCGCAACAAGCGCAGCAGGCCCAGCAAGCGCAACAGGAACAGCAACGCCAGCAGCAGGAGCGCGCCGCGAAAGAGGCCCAGCAAGCGCAACAAGCGCAGCAGGCCCAGC
>JANPHA010000223.1:0-26497 GCA_031424255.1 Burkholderiales bacterium
CGCCGCGCCGCCCGCCGGCGAAAGCGTGGAGCCGTTCATCCGCTCGACGCAGAAGGTCGGGCGCAACGATCCCTGCCCCTGCGGTTCCGGGAAGAAATACAAGCAATGCCACGGCAGGCTCGCATGACGCCGTGAATTTCGGCATCCTCGGCGCCACTAGCGAGGGGCGAGATCGAGGGTACGCATGGCGCCTATGCGCTGCGTGACGGGCAGTACGTCGATGCGTATGCGATGGCGCGGCTCAGGGCCAAACCTTCGCCCGTGTAAAATCCCGGTTTCCCCCGGACCACACATGGCCGTCAACCTCGAGCCGCCGCGCGCGGACAACCTCCTCAGCATATCCGGCGTGCGGCTGGGCATCGCCAAGGCGGGAGTGCGCAAGCCCGATCGCAAGGACCTGCTGCTCGTGGCGATCGACGCGGGCAGCCGCGTGGTCGGGGTCTTCACCCGCAACCGCTTCGCCGCGGCCCCGGTGCTGGTCTGCCGCGAGCACCTCGGCGGCAAGCAGGCGATCCGCGCGGTCGTCGTGAACACCGGGGTGGCGAACGCGGGCACCGGCGAGGAAGGACTGCTGAAGGCGCGCGCCACCTGTGCGGCCGCGGCCCAGCTGCTCGAGATCGAATCGAACCAGGTGCTGCCGCTCTCGACCGGCGTCATCATGGAGCCGCTGCCGGTCGACCGGATCGAGGCGGGGCTGCCGCAATGCGTGGCCGACCTCTCGGCCGGCAACTGGGCCAGCGCCGCGGAAGCCATCATGACCACCGACACGGTGCCCAAGGCGACCTCCCGTCAGGTGGTCATCGACGGCAAGACCGTGAGCGTCACCGGCATCTCGAAGGGCGCGGGCATGATCGAGCCCAACATGGCGACGATGATCGGCATCATCGCCACCGATGCCGCGGTCGGCGCCGACGCGCTTCGCTATCTCGCGCACCTCGCCGTCAACCGCTCGTTCAACGCCATCACCATCGACGGCGATACCTCGACCAACGACACGATGCTGCTGATCGCCACCGGACGCGCCGGCAATCCCGAGATCATCGGCGAGGGCACGGCGGAATTCGGCAAGCTGTGCGAGACCGTGGTCGAGGTGGCGCAGTTGCTCGCGCAGGCGATCGTGCGCGACGGCGAGGGCGCGACGAAGTTCATCACGATCACGGTGGAGGAGGGCAGGACGCGCGGCGAATGCATGCAGGTCGCCAAGGCGGTCGCCAACTCGCCGCTGGTGAAGACCGCGTTTTTCGCTTCCGACCCGAACCTCGGCCGCATCCTCGCCGCGGTCGGCAACTCCGGCATCGCCGACCTCGAGGCGTCGAAGGTGGGGCTGCACCTGGGCGCGGTCAAGGTGGTCGAGCATGGGGCGCGGGCCGCTTCGTACACGGAGGAGCAGGGCAAGCAGGCGATGAAGGCCGCCGAGATCCCGGTGCGAATCACGCTCGGCCGCGGCGTCGAGTCCGCGACCGCGTGGACCTGCGACTTCTCCTACGACTACGTGAAGATCAACGCGGACTACCGCAGCTGACCGCCATGGAATGGCGCCGCGACGACTATCGGGTGAGTGACGATCCGGCGCTGCTCGACCGGGCGCTGGTCCGGGATTTCATCGGCGCGACCTACTGGGCGCCGGGCATTCCCGCGCCGGTGATGGCGAAGGCGATCGATTGTTCACTCTGCTTCGGGCTGTATCGCGCGGCGCAGCAGATCGGATTCGCGCGCGTGGTGACCGATCGCGCGACCTTCGCCTACCTGTGCGACGTATTTGTGCTCGAGGCCCATCGCGGAGCGGGCCTCGGCGAGTGGCTGGTGACTTGCGTGCTCGAGCATCCCGACCTGCAGGGCCTGCGGCGCTTCGCGCTCATGACCCGCGACGCCCACGAGCTCTACCGGCGCTTCGGCTTCAAGCCGCTCGCCGATTCCACGCGGTACCTGGAGATCCACCGTCCTGATGCCTATCGAAACGCATAGAGGAGCGCGTGCCATGACCGATTCCCCCAGCGGCAGCCAACACATGGAGCAGTACTATCAGAAACGCGCGTCGGAATACGAGCAGATCTACGACAAGCCCGAGCGCCAACACGAGCTCGAGTGGCTGCGCGGACGTATCCCGGAGCTCTTCCGCGCGCGCACCGTTCTCGAGGTGGCGTGCGGCACCGGCTACTGGACGCAGTACATCGCCCGCGAGGCGCGGAAGGTCTACGCGTGCGACATCAACGACGCGGTGCTGGAAATCGCGCGCGAAAAACCGATCCCCGCGGGGCGCGCTGCGTTCTTCAAGGCCGACGCGGTGACGCTCGAAGGCGTGCCGTCCGGCTGCGACGCGGCGTTCGCCGGGTTCTGGTGGTCGCACGTGAAGAAGAGCGACCTCGCGGCGTTCGTGAAGAACCTCGCCGAGTGCCTCGAGCCGGGCGCGGTGGTCGGCATCCTCGACAACAACTACGCGGAGGGCAGCTCCACCGCGATCTCGCGCCGCGACCCCGAAGGCAACACCTACCAGAAGCGCCGGCTCGCGAACGGCGAGGAGTACGAGGTGCTGAAGAATTTTCCCGGCGCCGAGGAGCTTGCCGAGGCGGTGCGGCCGGTGGCGCGCGAGGCGCAGCTCGAGAACCTGGCCTACTACTGGCTGCTGGTGTTCCGACTCAAATGACCGATGACGTGAAACGCATCGCCGACCGGCTCGACGATCTCGCCAAGCGCCTCGAGCGTTTGCTGCCGGCCGCCCACGATGGACCGGACTGGAAGGCGTCGACGGCGTTTCGCTGGCGAGCGCATCCGCGCGGGGGCTACCTCCAATCAGTTCGCCATCCGCACGCGATCCGCTTCTCCGACCTGAAGGACGTCGACGAGCAGAAACGCCGGCTGCGGGAGAACACCGCGCAGTTCGTCGCGGGGCGACCCGCCAACAACGTGCTGCTCACAGGTGCGCGCGGCACCGGCAAGAGCTCGCTCGTGAAGGCGGCGCTGAACGAGTTTTCTTCCCGGGGGCTGCGGCTGATCGAGGTCGACAAGCGCGACCTGGTCGAGCTGCCCGACATCGTGGACATCGTCGGCGAGCGCAAGGAGCGCTTCCTGATCTTCTGCGACGACCTCTCGTTCGAGGCGTCGGACGCGGGCTACAAGTCGCTCAAGGTGGCGCTCGACGGATCGATCGCGGGCTCGGCCGACAACGTGCTGATCTATGCGACCTCGAACCGCCGCCACCTGATGCCCGAGTTCATGGGCGAGAACCTCGAGGCGAAGCACCTCGGCGGCGAGATCCACCCGGGCGAAACCACCGAGGAGAAGATCTCGCTCTCGGAGCGGTTCGGACTGTGGATCTCGTTCTACCCGTTCGACCAGGAGCAATACCTCGACATTGCCGAGCATTGGCTCACGACGCTCGGCGGCACCGCCGACGAGGCCTCGCGCAAGGCGGCGCTGCTGTGGGCGCTCGAGCGCGGCTCGCGCAGCGGGCGCGTCGCGTGGCAATTCGCGCGCGACTACGTCGGGCGCAAGAAGAAATAGTGGCCAAGGTCACCGAGGTCGCGGCGGCGGTGATCGAGCGGCCGGGAGAATTCCTGCTCGCCCAGCGGCCCGAAGGCAAGCCCTATCCCGGCTACTGGGAATTTCCCGGCGGCAAGGTCGAGCCGGGGGAGGATGCGCGCTCGGCGCTCACGCGCGAGTTGCGCGAGGAGCTCGGCATCGAGGTGCGCGAGGCGACACCCTGGATCACGCGCGATTACGCCTACACGCACGCGACGGTGCGATTGCATTTTTTCCGCGTGAGCGCCTGGGACGGAGAGCCGCGCCCGCTCGAGGACCAGGCGATCGAATGGCAGCAGCTCACCGCACCCACGGTGGCACCCATGTTGCCCGCGAATGCGCCGGTGCTCGCGGCACTCGCCCTGCCCGACGTGATGGTGGTCTCGAATGCGCTGAAGCGCGGCATCGACGCGTGGATCCGGGATCTCGCCGAGCGCACGCCCGCGGAGCGACTGCTGGTGCAGATTCGCGAGAAGGATGCGAATCGCCAGCAAGTGCAGCACCTGCTTTCGCGCGCGCTCGCGCGCACGGAGGCGTTCGGATCGCGCCTCGTCGTGAATAGCGACAGCGGCAGGTTTGCGCAGGGCGGCGGTGTGCACCTGTCTGCGCGCGCCCTGATGCAGGCCGCGGCGCGGCCCGAGGCCGATCTGGTCGGGGCTTCGTGCCATGACGAGGCCGAGCTCGCACAGGCGCGCAAGCTGCGCCTCGACTACGTCGTTGTCGGGCCGGTCAAGCCGACCGCCTCGCATCCGGACGCCGCGCCGATCGGATGGGAGCGCTTCGAGGAGCTCGCGCACGGACAGCCGATGCCGGTCTATGCGATCGGCGGCCTCACGCGCGCAGATCTCGCGCAAGCGCGCCGTCACGGGGCGCATGGCGTGGCGCTCATGAGCGCGGCGTTTTCCGGCTGAGCGCTCAGGGACTCCGGAGGGGCACGCGCAGGCGCGCGATCGCTTCGGGCAGCGCATGGGGCGAAGCGCACAGCCGCTGCGCTCCGTGCTCTTCCAGCTCCGCGGCGCTGCCGTAGCCCCACAGCGCGCCGACCGCCGCGAGGCCATGGTGGCGGGCGGCACGCATGTCGACGCCGCGGTCGCCGATCATCACCGAGCGTGCCGCGTCGAGGCCGTGATGGGGAAGGATGTGCGCGATGAGATCGCGCTTGTCCTCGCGCGTCCCGTCCAGCTCGCACCCGTGCACCTCCACGAAGTGCCGGCCCAGCTCGAAGTGCTCGACGATGCGCCGCGCGTAGACGCCGGGCTTGGACGTTGCGACGATCAGCAGGGCGCCGGTGCCCGCGAGCGCGCCGAGCGCCTCGCCGATGCCGTCGTAGAGCGAATTCTCGAAGAGGCCGACGTCCGCGAAGCGCTCGCGGTAGAAGCCGATCGCGCGCTCGACGGCGAGGGGAGAATCGTCGCCGATCAGTTGCGCGAGTGACGCGCGCAGCGGCGGCCCGATGGCGAACGTGAGCTCCTCGAGCGGCGGCGGCGCGATGCCCATGCGCTCGAGGGCATGGGCGATCGAGCGCGTGATGCCCTCGCGCGGATCGGTGAGCGTGCCGTCGAGGTCGAACAGGATCGCGTCCTTCATCGCAGCAACGCGCTCACGTCGAGGTGCCGCGCGAGGATCCCGGGTTCGGGTCGCGCCGCGAAGGGGATGCTGCCCAACAGCGGGGCGGCGAGGCGCGTCTCGAGCGCGGCGCGGTTCTCCTCCGCGACCGCCATTCCGGGATCCACGCTGTTGGCGATCCACCCGGCGAACGGCAGGCCGGACGCCTCGATCGCGCGCGCGGTGAGCAGCGCATGGTTGAGGCAACCGAGGCGCATGCCCACGACGAGGACGACCGGCAGCCCGAGCGAGCGGGCGAGATCCACGCTGTCGATCCGATCGCCGAGCGGAACCATGAAGCCGCCCACGCCTTCGACCACCACGAAGCGGTCCGCGGATCGCAGCCGCTCGAATGCCGCGTGAATCTGCGGCATCTCGATGCGCCGGCCCTCGCGCTGCGCCGCGATGTGGGGCGCCATCGGCTCGCGCAGCAGCACCGGCGTCACGTCGCCGATCGCATCGATGCCGAGCCCGGCGGCCTCGAGCAACGCGAGGCTGTCCGCGTTGACCCAGCGGCCCGCGCCCCACTCTGCGCCCGCCGCGATCGGCTTCATCGGCGCGACCGCGACACCGCGCCGCGATACCGCGTGCAGCAATGCGCATGCCGCGAGCGTCTTGCCTACGCCGGTATCGGTCCCGGTCACGAAGACGCCGCGCTTCATTCGTAGGTCCGCGGCACGAAGCCGATCACCTGGCGCCCGTCGGCGATCCTCTTCGGCGGCACCTTCCACGCGTGGCCGTAGATCACCTCATAGGTCGCGGGAAGCACGCCTTTGTGGCGGCGCAGCTCGTAGTCCTCGACCACGCGGCGCCAGCGCTCGCGCCCGCCCAGGCCGCGTGGCCTCCCCGGCATCGAGTTGTGCGCGCCGATCGCCTTCAGGTCGCGGGCCACCTGCTCGGCGCGCGAGTATTCCAGCGTGATCACTTCCATTTCCATCACCGGGTCGGCGAACCCGGAGTGGACCAGCGCATCGCCCAGGTCGTGCATGTCGATGAAGGTGTTGACGTGGTCGTCTCCGCCATCGGCCGCGGCGTACGCGGCGCGCAGCTCCTTCAGCGTGTCGGGACCGAAAGTCGAGAACATGAAGAGGCCGCCGGCCTCGAGGACCCGCGCCGTCTCGCCGAACACGCGCTCGGGCCGGCACCATTGCAGCGCCAGGTTGGAGAACACGAACTGCGCCGCGGAGCTTCGGATCGGAAGCCGCTCGAGATCGCCGCACGCGAGGCGCGGTGCGCGGATCCCGAGCTTGCGCTGCAGCCACGGCGTGCGCTGCCGCGCCTTCTGCAGCATCGCGTGCGCGAAGTCGACGCCGACGATCTCGCTCGACGCAAAGCGCCGCTGCAAATCGTCGAACGTCCCGCCCGTGCCGCAGCCCAGGTCGAGCACGCGCGCAGGCTCTATGCGGATGCCGTCGAGATGCTCGAGCAGCCGCCGTGCGATCTCGCGCTGCAGCACCGCGGCGTCGTCGTAGGTCTGCGCGGCGCGCTCGAACGAGCGGCGCACCGCGCGCTTGTCGGGGAAGCGCGGCTCAGCCACCGAGAGGCTCCAGGGATTCGACGAACGCTCTCGGGTGCGTGAAGAACGCCAGGTGCGCGGCGTCCTCCAGCTCGACGTATCGTGCCGCCGGAACGAGGCACGCGAGCGTGCGCCCGGCTTCCACGGGGGCCAGCACGTCGCGGGCGCCGTGAAGGACGAGCGTGGGCACGCGCAGCTTCGGTGCCTCCTCGCGCAGGTCGGTCTCGCGCAGCCATCGCAACCCGTGCTCGAGTGCCGCGGGCGAGGGCGCGCCGCGCTCGGCGACACGGCGCGAAAATGCGCGGATCGCATCGCGGCCGCGCGTGCCGCCGAGCGCGTTGAGGCGCACGAAATTCTCCAGCGTCGCCGCGCGATTCGCCTCCAGGCGTGCGGCGAATTGCGCCAGTGTCGCGGCCTTCATGCCGTGAGGCCAGCCCGCGCGCTCGACGAAGCAGGGTGTGGTGCAGACGAGCGCCAGGGCCTTCACCCTGGAGCCGTGGCGCGCAGCGAGGCGCTGCGCGATGAGGCCGCCCATCGACCACCCGCAGACGACGCTGCCTGCGGGAATCGCGGCGGCGACGAGATCGACCGCGGCGTCGAATCCGCGAACCTCGATGGCGGCGGAATGCCCGTGGCCCGGCAGGTCCACCGCGTGCACGCGAAACCTCGCCGCGAGATCGGGCAGCACTTCGCTCCAGACGCCCGAATGAAATCCCCAGCCGTGCAGCAGGACGAGATCCGGGCCGTCGCCGGAACGCTCGACATGCAAGCTCACGATGCGAGGGTCGCGGCGAGCGCCGCGACGAGGCCCTCGACCTGCTCGCGCGTGTGCGCGGCGCTCAACGAGATGCGCAGGCGCGAGGTGCCTTCGGGCACCGTGGGCGGCCGGATCGCAGGTACCAGCCAGCCCTGCCCGAGCAGGCGCTGCGAAGCGCTCACCGCCCAGCCCGCGTCCCCGAGGACCAGGGGTTGAATCGGCGTCGTGGAAGCCTCGAGACGCAGTCCGATCGAATCGGCGGCCGCGCGGAACTGCGCGATACGCTCGCGCAACCGCGCGACGAGCGACGGATCCGCGTCGACGAGATCGAGCGCCGCGATCGCGGCCGCGGGAGCCATCGGCGGCAGCGCGGTGGAGTAGATCAGCGTGCGCGCGCGCTGCACCAGCCACTCGACCATTTCGGCAGCGCCGCCCACGAACGCGCCATAACCGCCGAGCGCCTTGCCGAGCGTGGCCATGTACACGATGCGCGGCGATCGCACGTTGAAGAATTCGAGCGCTCCGCGGCCGGTCGCTCCGAGCGTCCCGATGCCGTGCGCATCGTCGAGCACCAGCCAGGCATCGTGGCGCTCGCACAGTGCCAGCAATTCGCGCACCGGCGCGAGGTCGCCGTCCATGCTGAAGACGGTGTCGGTGGCGACGAGGCGCACGTCGGCCTTCGACGCGGCAAGCTGCCGCGAGAGCGTCTCGAGATCGAGATGGGGATAACGCGTAAAGGTGGCGCGCGACAGCAGCGCGCCGTCGTTGAGACATGCGTGATTCAACCGATCGGCGAAGATCTCCGCGTGCCGGTCGCACAGCGCCGCGAGGATGCCGAGGTTGGCCGCGTAGCCGCTCGCGAAGAGCAGCGCGCACGGCAGGCCGCTGAAGCGCGCGAAGCGCTCCTCGGCCTCGCGATGCACGCGCAGGTGGCCGCTGACAAGCGGCGAGGCGCCGGCGCCGACGCCGAACTCGTCGATGGCGCGGTGCGCCGCGGCGCGCAGGCGCGCATGGTTGGCGAGCCCCAGGTAGTCGTTGCTGGAGAAGTTCACGACGCTGCGGCCGTCGATCTCGACGCGCGCGCCCTGCGGCGAGTCGAGCACGCGCCGGCTGCGGCGCAGGCCGTCGTGCTCGAGCCGGCCGAGGCCCTCGGCCAGCCGCTCGATCAGCCCGGACACCTTACGAGGCGAGGCCGAGTGCGGCGAGCAGCGCGTCGTCGCGTTCGACGTCGGGGTTGCCGGTGGTGAGGAGCTTGTCGCCGTAGAAGATCGAGTTGGCGCCGGCGAAGAAGCACAGCGCCTGCACCGCCTCGTCCATGGCCGCGCGTCCCGCGGAGAGCCGCACGACGCTGCGCGGCAGCATGAGGCGCGCCACGGCGATGGTGCGCACGAATTCGATCCACGGAAGCCTGGCCGTGCCTTCGAGCGGCGTGCCCTCGACCTGCACGAGATCGTTGATCGGCACCGACTCGGGCTGCGGATCGAGGCTTGCGAGCTGCGCGATCAGCCCGGCACGCGCCGCGCGCGATTCCCCCAGCCCCACGATGCCGCCGCAGCAGACCTTCATGCCCGCGGTGCGCACGCGCTCGAGGGTATCGAGCCGGTCCTGGTAGTCGCGCGTGGTGACGATGTTGCCGTAGTACTCGGGCGAGGTGTCGAGATTGTGGTTGTAGTAGTCGAGGCCCGCGTCGCGCAACTGCTCGGCCTGGCCGTCCTTCAGCATGCCGAGCGTGCAGCAGGTCTCGAGTCCGAGCGCCTTCACCTCACGCACCATTTCGAGCACCGGCTCCAAGTCGCGCGCCTTGGGGCCGCGCCATGCGGCGCCCATGCAGAAGCGCGTGGCGCCATGCTCTTTCGCGGCGCGCGCGGCGCCGACAACTTCGGCGAGCGGCAGCAGATCCTGGCTCTCGACTCCCGTGTGATAGCGTGCCGCCTGCGGACAGTAGCGGCAATCTTCGGGGCATCCCCCCGTCTTGATCGACAACAGCGTGGAGCGCTGGACGCGGGTCGGATCGAAATGTTCGCGATGCACCGTATGCGCCCTGAAGAGCAGATCGTTGAAGGGAAGCGCATAGAGCGCGAGCGCTGCCGCCTGCAGGGAATCGAAGCGCGAATCGGTGCGGGCCGCGGGCAGGTGCAAGGTGACGACGGTGTCCATAGGCTCCTTTCTAAGGCTCTGATAATTCGTGTTTTTCGAGATGCTGTCAAGATCGCGGGGCGCGCTCGCCTTACAGGCGCTCAAACATTCGGCAGGGGCGCTGCTCGGGCAGGACTGCATGCTGTGCGGCGGCGGTTCCGCGCATTCGCTCGTGTGCGACGCTTGCGAATCGAGCCTGCCGCTGCTGGGCGCCGCTTGCGCCCATTGCGCGATTCCGATGCCGCGGTCCGGCATCTGCGGAGAATGCGTGGCGCGGCCATTCGCGTTCGATGAGGCGCGCGCGCGTTTTCAATACCGCTTTCCCGTCGATCGCGTGATCCATCGATTCAAGTACGCGGGCGACCTCGCGGCCGGACGCTGGCTCGCGCGCCAGCTCGCGCTCGCGGTGGCGGAGCTGCCGCGTCCCGATCTGCTCGTGGCGCCACCGCTCGCGCGCGCACGCCTGCGCGAGCGGGGATTCAACCAGGCGCTCGAGATCGCGAAGACGCTCGCGACGTCGCTCCGTGTGCGTTGCGACATCGCGGGTGTCAGCCGCGCACACGAGACCGCGCCGCAGCCGGGACTCGGGCGCAAGGCGCGCCGCGCGAACCTGCGCGGCGCGTTTCGCTGCAACCTGCAATTGACCGGGGCGCGCGTGGTGATCGTCGACGACGTGCTCACTACCGGGGCCACCGCGGAAGCGCTCGCGCGTGTGCTGAAGCTCGCCGGGGCCGCGCACGTGGGCGTCTGGACGCTCGCGCGCACGCCCGAGCCGGGGCGCTGAACGATGTTCGACGTCGTTCTTTATCGCCCCGAGATTCCGCCCAACGCGGGCAACGTCATCCGCCTCTGCGCCAACACCGGGGCGCGCCTGCACCTGGTCGAGCCCCTCGGTTTCGCGATGGACGACAAGCAGCTGCGGCGCGCGGGACTCGACTATCACGAGTACGCGAAGGTGACGGTGCATCGCGATTGGGCGGCATGCGGCGCGGCGCTCGGCGATCGCCGGATGTTCGCCCTCTCCACGCGTGGCACGGTCGAATACTCGCAGGTCGCCTACGCCGCGGATGACGTCTTCGTGTTCGGCGGAGAAACCGCGGGCCTGCCGGAAGAAATCCTCGCGGGTTTCGAGGCCGGGCAGCGGCTGCGCCTGCCGATGCGTCCCCGCAACCGCAGCCTGAATCTTTCGAATGCAGTCGCGGTGGTGGTGTTCGAAGCCTGGCGCCAGCAGGGATTCGAAGGTGCCTCGCTCAATAGGTGATGGTGAGGGAACGCACCTGTGTCGCGTTGCAAGTGCCGGTCGCGCAGGTGCCCGCCTGGCCGCCGGCCATCGCGCCGTTGATCGAATGGGTTTGCGCCGCACCGGTGCCGACGCTGCTGCCCGCGCTGAGAGCGAGCGTGTAGTTCAGCCCGAGTGCCGTGCCGCTGGTGGCATCGAGCGCCATCGTGTACGGCAGCGTGCTGGTGCAGGTCACGCGGAAGGTGGTGCTCGGCGCGATCGCTCCGCCGAAAGCGGTATAGGTGAAGGTGATGGTTCCCGGCGGCGTGGTCAGCGCGCAGGTGGCCGGCGTGAGGATCGAGACGCCGAACGCTCCGGTGGTCGCCGTGAGAGAAGGCCCGTAGTACATCGTGATGGTGACGGTGTCGGTGTAGGTGCCCGCGGCGACACCCTGGCCGGCGGGCACGCAACCCCAGTAGGGCGCGGTCTGGGTGAGCGTGCCCGTGCTCACGAAGGTGAATGTCCCCGAGATGAACGTCAATCCCTGCCACTGCGAGGCGCAGGCGGCATCGCGAAACACGTCATAGAGGATGCGCGCGGCGCCGCGCGCCGCGCGATTGCCGGTGCCGGACGCGTACAGGCCATTGTTCGCGAGCGCGTACCAATTCAGCGTCGTGGGATCGGCGGACGAGCCGCGGGTGCAGGTCACGGTGAGGAATGTCTGCGTGATGTCCGTCGACGGGCTTGCCGGGTCGTAGCTGGCCGAGAAGCCCGGCGAGCTCACGCCGCACGTGATCGCGGCATGCGCGACCAGGCTGGCGGGGCCGAGGACCAGCGCGGCGAGCCAGCGCAACAGCTTGGTTTTCATCGGGCTACTCCCGCGCATTTGACGGGACCCACGCGTGCGATCTCGTCGAGATTCAGGGGCGGCAACTTCACCTCGAGCGGACATTGCTTGTTGTTCCATTCGAGCCGCAGCTTGCTGTCGGGCATCATGCCGGTCACGAACGCTTCGCCGCGCCGCGCGACGTAGAAGTCCTCCTTGTCGCCTTCGATCTTCACGATCGCGCCGGCGGGCGCGGGCTCGGCGTCGTCGAACACGATCTTCAGCAGCGCTCCGCGTCCGCTGCGCACCGGGAATGCGACCTTCACCCCGCTGCGATACGCCGGCACGGCGATCTGCTCGATCGACTCGATCTCCGCGTTGATCGGCAACTCCTTGGGATCGATGCGCACGGAATTGGCGACGTAGGGAATGAGGCGCGGAATCAGCGCGACACCGTTCGCGTTGGTGCGCGTCATCACGTTGCTGCCCAGGCCGATGCCCACGTTGGCGTAGCCCGGCACCTCCGCGATCGCGAAGCTGTCGTCGACGCGGCGGCTGAAGAACAGGTGCCGGTCCGCCCACACCACGCCACCCGAGGCTCCGACGCGCACCGCGGTTTGCGCGGGTCCCGTACTGGCATCCGCGGAGAGGTCTCCGTAGCGTCCCTGGTAATACACGCCGCCTTCCGCATGATGCTGGTTCTGCTGCTGGCCCGCGAGCACGCGCCAGCCGAGGTCGGTCTCGATGCCGGGGTTCTGCACTGCCGCGAGGTAGAGATCCTGCTTTCCGGAGCGGCTGTTCGCGGTCGCGCTCGCGGAGCGGCCCTGGTCGAGCGGCACGAGGAAGATCAGGCCCACCGACGAGCCGCTGCCGCCGCCGAATGCGCGGCTCGCGGTGAACGTCAGGTTGTTCTTTTCGCCGATGCGCACCGAGTAGTTTCCGGAAATGGTGGAGACGCGCGAGCCGTCGAAGCGCCCGATGCTCGCGAAGCCCAGGCCCAGCGTTCCGAATTGCGTGGTGTTGTAGAGGACGTTGCCGGCGATCTGGTACTTGATCGGGCTCAGCGCGAATTCCCCTCCGATGGTTTCCTGCCCCACCTCGCGAAAGCTTGGCGTCGAGCGCGTCACCTGCACCGACATGCCGCCGCGCAATGTTTCGTATTCGAGACCCATGAGCCAATGGCCTCCGCGACCGAGGTCGGAGTCGGTGCTCGCCACCAGCGCCGCCTTGGCAAGCACCTGCCACGGCAGCAGCGAGACGACCCCCATGCCGAGCAGGCCGCCGCGGCGCGATGCTTCCGCGCGCCCCTCGAGCGTGAGCTCGTTGGTGCGCCCGTGGCGCCAGGTGGCGCTCGCGAAGCCCTGCCCATAGTGGCTGCTCTCGATCCCGAGGTCGCGGCGCACCGAGCCGGCCTCCACGCTCCAGTCGTCCAGTCCCGCGGCGAGCAACTGCGTGCTGGTGAAGAAGCGCTGCACCACCACGGTCTCGCGTCCGAGCAGGTCGCGGACCACGAGACGCGCCTCGCCGTTGCCGGTGAGGGTCGGGAAATTGTCGATCACGAAGGGGCCGGTGGGCACGTTCGAGACCTGGCGCAGCACGTCGTTCACGTAGAGCTCGACCGTCGAGGGCGCCGCCGAAAGCCCGCTCAGGGCGGGCAGCGGCTGGCTCACGAAACCCGGCGTCAGCGCGAAATTGGTGCCGTAGCGAATACCGCCGAAGTAGACGTCGCGTCCCCACATCGCGCCGCGCGTCACGGTGTCGCCGATGCGCAGCGTACGGTTCTGCTCGGGGAAATCGCGCGTGTACGTCGTCTCGAGCCGCAGCCACTGGCGCCGCACGCCGAGCGCGGCGTCGTTGGTGAGGTTGCGCGCGGCCGAGCTGGTCGAGAGCACGCCGAGCCCCGTCGAGATGCCTACCTCGCTCAACACGCCGAGGTCGTGGGTGGACCGCGCGTCGCGCAGGCTCGCGTTGGCGAAGCTCATGTCGTAGTTGAAGAAGACGCTCGGCAGGACCGGGCTCACCGGCGGGCGCTTGACGAGCTCACGCTCCATGCGCAACGTCGCGAAGGCCTTGGGCGAGAACTGCAGCTCGACCGACTGGTTGGCGAAGTCGACCTTCGCCTTGAAGCCGGGAACCGCCGACAGCGGCCGGTATTCCTGCCCCTTGAACTGGATCGACGGGGCATCGGGCTGGATCTGCACGCGCCACTCGTCGAACGCTTCGCGCGGCGCGTAGAGGACGCCGCCGCGCTCGAGGAAGAGCCACGAGCCGGTGCGCGCGCCGTTGACGATCACCTCGAACGGAACCGCGCGCTCGGTGGCGAGCGAGGGGGGCGGAGATTGGGCCAGCGCTGGCGCGAGAAACATGGCGAGGGTCAGCGCGGCGAGATGGCGGCGGCTGGGCGGACCCACGCGCGGCGCCTACTCGGCAAGCGTCAGGTCGTAGTTCTGCGTGGATCCATCATCCAGAGTCACTACGAGCTTGAGCTTGCCACCGGGGATCGGGCCTTCGGCCGCCTTCAGGTCGAAGGTTCGCTTGATGCCCGGCAGGATGTAGAGCCCCGATTCGCGGCTCGCGACCTTCTCGCCGCTGGCCCTGCTGAGCGTGAATTCGCGCGGTTGCGAATAGGCGTCGCCGTTGTTCTCGCACGCGACCTTGATCGCGTCGGCGGCGATCCTTTCGCCGGCGCAATCGAGCTGGCGGCGGACCTTCGGCGGCGTGATGAACACCGGCAGCGAAAACGCGAGCGCGACCTGCAGCTGCACGTCCTTGGGCGCCTGCTTGGCTTCGGGAACCTCGCGCACGATCAATCGATAGGTCAATTGCCGCTCCGACTTGGGCGGGCTTACCAGGGCCAGGCGCACGACTTGGCGCGCGTGCGGCGCGAGCTTGAGGATCGGAGGCGACAGCACGAGGTCCTCGGACAACACGAGGTCGTCTTCGCCACCGGGCTTCTGCTTCCACGTGAAGATGTCGGCCTGCATGACCAGCTCCTCGTCGCCCTCGTTGGTGACGGTGACGGCCGTGGCCCGATCCTTGGGAGAGAAATAGATGCGCACCGGTGTCACCGTGAAAACGCCCGCCCAGGTCGCCGGCGCGACGGTGATCGCGAGAATGCCCGCGAGGGTGGCCTTGAGGATCGTGTTCATGGGTGATGAGCGTCTTTGGGGAGGTAGGAAGTTCTTACCACCCTACCATCATCTCGAGGTATTCACGATTGCTGCCGTGGACGACGCGCCACGAGGTGATGGTGCCGGTTTCCATCTGGGTGTCCACCGTGCCGATCCACTCGCCCGCCTGGTATACATGCAGCAGGAAACGCGGTGCGTCTCCGGTGACATCCTTCACGCCCGAGCCGCAGGCGATCGAGACTTTCCGCGGTTCCGCGCTCGATCCGACCCACCGCTTGCACTCACCGACGTCGGTGGGCCCGGGGGTGATCTTCAGGTCCGTGGTCAGGAAGACGGTGACGCCGAACGACCTCGTCACCGGCGCCGCCAGGGCGCCCACGCTTGCCGTCATCAACAGGGCGAGAGCGATTCCCCGCCACTGCCGCAGCGGCCGGCGGCGCCGCTGCGTAGGATTGCTTTGCATTTCCAAGGTCGGGCTTTCCGTCCGGCGAATCATCCGGATTATCGGCCATGAAGCGCCCAACTCGAGATCTAGTAGTTGATCGTCAGCGTGCGAACCGAGGTGCCGGCGCAAGTTGCGGTGGCGCACGTGCCGCCCTGGAGCGCGGGCATGTTGCCGGTGACGCTATAGGCCTGCGCGACGCCGCTGCCCGTGCCGCCCGCGGCCGACAGCGCCACGGTGTAGTTCAGGCCGATGACCGTGCCGGCGCCCGCATCGAGGACCATCGTGTACGGAAGGCTGTTCGTGCAGCGGACGCTGAACGTGCCCGGGGTCGCAGTCGACGCGCCCGCCTGGAAAGAGGTGTAGGTGAACGCAACGTCGGTGACGCCGGCGGTGATCGAGCACGACGAGGTCAGGGCAACGGTGACGTTGAAGTTTTGCGGACCGGTAGTCGCGGCATTCGCGGACGACATGGCGGCGGCAAGGGTGGTGGCGATCGCAACCGCCTTCAGAAGTTTGCTGGTGTTCATTTTGAATCTCCCATTAGAGGGTATGCAGATAGTTGTCGTTCGCTGCTGCTTCGTCTGTCACTCCGTGCTGCTTTCGAAGCATTGAGCGAATATTACTCCGTGGGCCCCTGAAAACTATGAACTCCCGCACAAACCTCAATAAATTCAATGATTAACATCTGCACAAATCGAAGAAATCGATGACAACTGTAATCGATTTCTGGAGGTCACTTTTTGACTATAAGCTTTTGATATTATTAATATACGTGGCTATGAAGCGATGGTCGGGGTGGCGTTAAAAATGTGCGAAAAATCACCCCGTTTGTGACAAACGGAGGAATAGTGGCGACAGCTGTAACCCGGGGGGGTTATTCGGCGCGCGGATCGCGGGAGAGAAGGCGGCGAACCGCCGCTTCGGGCGGCTTTGCCGCGAAGAGGACGTCGCATACCGAAGAGGTGATTGGCATTTCCACGTTCCGCTCGAGCGCGATGTCGCGCACCGCGGCGGCCGAATGCACCCCTTCGGCGACATGGCCGAGCTCCTTCAGCGCCTCGGCGAGCGGTCTGCCCTGCGCCAGCAGCATGCCGACCTCGCGGTTCCGGGACAGGTCGCCCGTGCACGTCAGCACCAGGTCTCCGACGCCGGCGAGCCCCATGAAGGTCTCGGACTGCCCGCCCGCCGCGACCCCGAGGCGCACCATCTCGGCCAGCCCGCGCGTCACCAGGGCCGCGCGTGCGTTGCGGCCCAAGCCCAGCCCGTCGGAAATGCCCGCCGCGATGGCAATCACGTTCTTCACCGCGCCGCCCAGCTCCACCCCGGTCACGTCGGAGCTCGAATACAGCCGCAACCGGGTGGTGTTGAGGGCGGCGACGGTGGCCGCGGCGAACCCGGTGTCCTGAGAGGCCAGGACGAGCGCCGTAGGCAGGCCCTGGGCGACTTCCAGCGCGAAGCTGGGGCCGGACAGCGCGCCGACGCGCCGGGCGCCAGGCAGGGCCTCCGCGACGATCTCGTGGGCCAGGCGGCGCGAGCCGCCTTCGAAGCCCTTGCACGCCCAGAGCAGCTCGGGGGAGCTTCCGATCTGCGCCAGCGCTTGAGCGACGGGGCGAAGGCCGGCCGTGGAGGTGGCTACGATCACCAGGTCCGCGGGACCGGCGGCCGAAGCGAGGTCGGCCTCGATGCGCAGCGCATCCGGGAAGCGGCATTGCGGCAGGTACGGGCTGGAGCGGTTCTCGTCGAGCGCCGCGCAGTCGTCGCGGCTTCGGGTCCAGAGGCAAACGGAGTGCAACGGGGCGAACGAGATCGCGAGCGCCGATCCCCAGGCTCCCGCGCCGAGGACCGCGATCCTCATCGCGTCACACGCCCCAGACGTGCGCGGCGCGGATGAAGCCCTGCTGGCCGTCGCGGTGCCGGACCTTGACCCAGCCCTCGGACGGCGGCTCCACGACCTCGAGCAGGACCTGCTTGTAGGCCTCGAACACGAGCGCGGACTGCGCGTTGGCGGCGGCGCGCACGTCGGCGAGCGGAACCGTCACCAGCACCGTCTGGCGGTCTCCCAGGGCCTTGTTCTCGATCCAGGCGACCTCGCCGGTAGCGTCGCGCACCTTGGTCCACTGGTCGAGCTTCACCAGGACCTCGAACGGGTAATTGCGGCTCGCGACGAACAAACGGTCCGCCTTGAGCGAGGGGGCGTCGTAGAGGATCGCGGGGCGATCGCCGAGCGCGCGGAATTCCGTCGCGGCGGCCGCGGAACCCGCGCAGGCGAGCAAGGCGACGAGGACGGCCCGGCGTCTCAACGCGAGACCCTAGTGCGAGGTCGGCGTGATGATCTGGGAGGCGGGCGCCGCCGCAGCCTGCGGATCGCGCTGCGTCTGGTAGATCGCCTCGAAGTTGACCGGGCTCAGCACCACCGGCGGAAAACCGGCTCGCGTGACGGTGTCGGAGATCACTTCGCGCACATACGGGAAGAGGATGTTCGGGCAGGCGATTCCGAGCACGGCCTCGAGCTCGGGTGCGGGCACGTTGCGCACGACGAAGATACCGGCCTGCGCGGCCTCGACCAGGAACAGGGTCTTGTCGTTGACCTTCGCCGTGACCGTCACCGTGAGGACGGTCTGGAACACGCCCTCATCCACGCCGGTCGAGTTGTGGTGCAGCTGGATGTCGACGGTGGGAGCCTCGCGCTCGAGGAACACCTGCGGGGCGTTGGGGATTTCCAGCGAGAGGTCCTTCACGTACACCTTCTCGATCGAGAAAACGGGCTGGTTGTTCTGGGCTTCGCTCATGAAACGTCCTTGTTGGTCTATTGGTTGGGACTGCTGCTATGCGGCGAGAAGGGGATCGAGGCCGCCGGCGCGATCGAGCGCGGCGAGGTCGTCGTAGCCGCCGACGTGGCGCTCGCCGACGTAGATCTGCGGCACCGTGCGCCGGCCGGTGCGCTCCATCATCTCCTTGCGGCGCGCCGGCTCGAGGTCGACGCGAACCTTCTCGATCGCTTCCACGCCCTTCGCCTTGAGAAGGCGCTCGGCCATCAGGCAGAAGGGGCACATGCCGGTCGAATACATCATCACTTTGGCCATCGTTTCACTTTTCCAGGGGCAGGCTGGCCTGCTGCCAGGCCGCGAGGCCGCCCTTCAACTGGTAGACCGTGTTGAACCCCGCGCGTTTCAGCGCGCGGCTGGCCGCGCCGGCGCGCGCGCCGGTCTTGCAGGTGACGAGCACCGTCTTGTCCTTGAACCGGGCGATTTCCTCGAGGCGCTTGTCGAGCTCCTTCAACGGGATGTTGCGCGCGCGCGGCAGGTGCCCGGCGAGAAATTCGGCGTTGTCGCGAACGTCGAGGATCAGCGTCGAGCCCTGGTTCATCAGGCGCGTGGCGTCGAGGGTCCCGAGCTCGGTGGCGCCGCCGACGAGGCGCGAGATCTCCGGCCAGGCCAGCATCACGCCGCTGGCGAGGAACAGGGCGACCAGCCCGAGGTTCTGCATGACGAATTCGCCCACGATGCAACCGATCCGCGAAAAGGGACGATTTTAGCAGACCGGGGATGCCAAAACCCTACACACCCAGCCACTGGAGCAGCCAGAGCGTGGCCATGCCGGTCGCGACCGCGGCCATCGCGTTGCGAACGAAGATCGTCGCCACGATCGCGACGAGCCCCGCGATAAGCCGCTCGTTGCCGAGCGAGATGTCGAGGGTGGCGCCGGGCATCAGCAACCCGGGCACGACGATCGCCGCGAGCACCGAGGGCGGCACGAAGGTGAGGGCCTGGCGGAAGCGGTGGGGAAACTTGTGCGGATCGGCGAACACGATGAACGAGGCGCGCAACAGGAACACCGCGGCCGACACGCACGCGATCGTGAACCAGGTCATCAGCGGGCTCACTTGCGCCGCCCCATCTCTATCGCCATGCCGGCCGCGATGCCCGCGATCGACGCGACCACGAGTGCCAGGCGGTAGGGCAATCCCGCCGCGATCAGGGCCACGCCGGCCGCGACGATCGCGGCGACGAGATCGGCGCGCGTGCGCACCGCGGGCACCAGCAACGCGATGAAGGTCAGCACCACGGCGAAATCGAGCGACCAGTTCTGCGGCACCTGGGCGCCCGCGACGACGCCGATGATGACCGTCGCCTGCCAGGTCACGAAGAGCGTGAGCGCGGAGCCGAGGGCTCTCCAGTGGCGATGGCTTCGATCGCCGGGCTGGCTGTAGTGCTTCACCGCCATCGCGAAGTTCTGGTCGGTCATCAGGAAGGCGAGCAGCGCGCGCCAGCGCAGGCTGAGATGCGCGAGGTGGGGAGCAAGCGCCGCGCTGTACATGAGGAAGCGCAGGCTCACCACGGAAGCTCCGGCGACCACTACGACCACCGGCGAGTGGGCGGCGATGAGCTGGCAGACGATGAGCTGCGCGATGCCGGAGAACGACAGCACCGAGAGCGCGACTCCCTGCAGCGGTGTGAGGCCGGATGCGACCGCGGCGACGCCGGCGACGAATCCGAACGGGATGGTGCCGAGCAGCACCGGCGAGATCTCGCGGCATCCGGCGAGGAATTCCTGGCGCGGCGAATCGATTTCCACGGCGGGCGTCGAGAAAAACCGAGAGTGTAGCTGCTAACATTCGGGGATGAAAAAACTCGTGCTGCTGCGCCACGGCGAAAGCGCGTGGAACCAGGAGAACCGCTTCACCGGCTGGAAGGATGTCGATCTCACGCCCAAGGGTGTCGAGGAAGCGCGCGCCGCGGGCCGCCTGATGAAGGCGGAAGGCTACGACTTCGACTTCGCGTTCACCTCGGTCCTCAAGCGCGCGATCCGCACGCTCAACCTCGCGCTCGAGGAGATGGACCGCCTGTGGATCCCGGTCGAGAAGGATTGGCGCCTGAACGAGCGCCACTACGGCGACCTGCAGGGGCTCAACAAGGCGCAGACGGCGGCAAAGTTCGGCGAGCAGCAGGTGCTCGTCTGGCGGCGCAGCTACGACATTCCGCCGCCGGCATTGAAGCCCGGGGATGAACGCGACGCGTCGCGCGACCGGCGCTATGCGGGCCTCAAGCCGGGCGAGGTCCCGCTCTCCGAATGCCTGAAGGACACGGTCGCGCGCGTGGTGCCTTACTACCAGGAGCGCATCGCGCCGCGCATCGCCGCGGGGGAGCGCGTGCTGGTCGCCGCCCATGGCAACAGCCTGCGCGCGCTGATCAAGTACTTCGATCGCATGTCCGACGAGGCGATCGTGAACGAGAACGTCCCGACCGGAATTCCCCTGGTGTACGAGCTCGAGGACGACCTGCGCCCGATCCGCCGCTTCTACCTGGGCGACGCCGAGGCGGTCTCGCGGGCGATGCATTCGGTCGCGAGCCAGGGCAAGGCCAAGTAGGCTGCGCCGCCTCCTCGCCATCCTGCTGTGGGTTCCGGCGATCGCGCTGGCCGCGACCGGCGCCGCGAGCGAGAAGGAGTTGCGCGAGCTGCGCGCGCGCATCGAGAAAATGCAGAGCGATCTCGCCGCCGCGGAGGAGTCGCGCGGCGAAGCGGCCGACCAACTGAAGCAGAGCGGCCAGGCGATGAGCGAGGCGCATCGCGCGCTCTTCGGGCTCGCGCAACGTCGCAAGGCGCTCGAAGCGGAGCTCGCCGGCATCGAGAAGAAGGATCGCGAGGTGCGCGCGAGCGTCGCCGAGCAGGAGGCACTCGCCGGCAAGCTGCTGCGCCTGCAGTATCGCCAGGGCGCGCCCGATCGGCTGCGGCTGGCGCTCGAAGGCCGCGATGCCGCCACGGTCGCGCGCCACATCCAGTACTACGGGTACATCCAGAGGGGACGCGCCGATCTGATCGGCGCGCTGCGCCGCACCGGCGAGCAGTTGGCGGCGCTCGGCCAGGATGCGCTCGCGCGCCGCGACGAGCTGGCGCAGAACGAGGCGGAGCAGGCGCGCGAGACGCGCCGGCTGGAAAAGGAGCGCGCCGAACGTGCCGCGGTGGTCGCGCGCCTCGCGGGCGAGATCGCCAAGGGCCGCAAGGAGATCGGTCGGCTGAAACGCGACGAGGCGCGTTTATCCAGGCTGGTGGAGGAAATCGCGCGCGCGCTGGCGGCGAAATCCGCGGAAAAGCCCAAGGCCGGCTCGAAGGGGCGCGCTGTGGATAACGTGGCCGATGCGTCGGTCTCCGCCAAGCCGTTCGCAACGCTGAAGGGAAAGCTGCGCTGGCCGGTGCGCGGCGAGCTGATGAACCGCTACGGCGGCCCGCGCGAGGAGTCCGACGGCACCTGGAAAGGACTCTTCATCCGCGCGGTTACAGGTGAAATGGTCCGGGCCATTGCGGACGGGCGGGTGGTGTATGCAGACTGGCTCAGGGGCTTCGGAAACCTGCTGATTCTCGACCACGGAACCGGCTTCATGAGCCTCTATGCATACAACGAAGGTCTGCTGCGGCAGGTGGGTGAAACGGTGCGTGGCGGGGACCCGGTAGCCCAGGTCGGGGCATCGGGTGGAAGCGCGGAATCGGGTCTATACTTTGAGCTACGCCGCGATGGCAAGCCATTCGATCCGTTGAAATGGGTGGCCCCGTAAGCGATCAAGGGATTGGGTTTCCGGCAACGAGTCTCCATGTTCTCCAGGAGCGAGGAAAAGGCGAATGGGCAAAAAGTTTCAGCAAGTCGGTCTGGTGGCACTCGGCGCGGCTCTGGGAGTCGCGGCGAGCCTTCATTTTTCCGCGGTCGCGGACCGTCAGACCTCGGCGCTCATGCTGCCGGTCGATGACCTGCGCCTTTTCAGCGAAGTGTTCGGGCGCATCAAGAGCGATTACGTGGAGCCGGTCGAAGACCGCAAGCTGCTGAAGGAAGCGATCAACGGAATGCTCACGGGCCTCGACCCGCATTCCGCGTTCCTCGACCAGGAAGCCTATCGCGACCTCCAGGTCGGCACCCAGGGCGAATTCGGCGGCCTCGGCATCGAGGTCGGCGTCGAGGATGGATTCATCAAGGTGGTCTCCCCGATCGAGGACACGCCCGCATTCCGCGCCGGCCTGCAGGCCGGAGACCTGATCATCAAGCTCGACGAGATGTCGGTGAAGGGCATCGGCCTCTCGGATGCCGTGAAGAAGATGCGCGGCAAGCCCAATACGGATGTGAAGCTCACCGTGCTGCGCAAAGGCGAGAACGCGCCGCTCGAATTCGTGGTGCGCCGCGACGTGATCCGCGTGAAGAGCGTGAAGGCGCGAATGCTCGAGCCGGGCTACGGCCTGATCCGCGTCACCCAGTTCCAGGAGCACACCGGCGAGAACCTGGTGACCGCGCTCAACGATCTTTACAAGCAGTCGAATGGCGAGCTGAAGGGCTTGGTGCTCGACCTGCGCCTGAATCCGGGCGGGCTGCTCAATTCCGCCGTGGCGGTTTCCGCGGCCTTCCTGCCGAAGAACGCCCTCGTGGTCTACACCGACGGGCGCACCGAGGACGCGAAGATGCGCCTCACCGCGACCAAGGAGAACTACGTGCGCGGCGCCTTCAAGGAAGACTACATGTCGAAGCTTCCGGCGAGCGCGAAGACGGTGCCCATGGTGGTTCTCGTGAACGGCGCCTCGGCTTCGGCTTCCGAGATCGTCGCGGGCGCGCTGCAGGATCACCATCGCGCCACGATTCTCGGCACGCAGACCTTCGGCAAGGGCTCGGTCCAGACCATCCTTCCGCTGCCGAACAACCAGGCGGTGAAGCTCACGACGGCGCGCTACTACACGCCGGGCGGGCGCTCGATCCAGGCCAAGGGCATCGTCCCCGACATCGTGGTCGACGATGCCGCCGATGCGAAGGTGCTGCTGCGTGAAGCCGATCTGCAGCACCATCTTTCGGTCGAGGACGACAAGGACAAGAGTGCTGCTGCTGCCGCATCCACGCCACCCAAGGTCGTCAAGCCTTCGACCGAGAAGGTCATCATCGCGCCGGTCACCGGCAAGACCGCCGCGGCCGGCGTGAAGGCGGTGGCCAAAGCCGGCGATGCCAAGGCGGCCGATGCGAAGGACGACGCGAAGAAGGACCCGAACGCGAAGAAGGAAGACCTGCAGCTCGCGGCCGCGTTGAGCCACCTGAAGGGCACCGACGCACCCACCACCACCGCAGCCGCCGTGGCCAAGTAGCGATGGCCGGACCTCCGGCCTAGCGTTGCCCGTGGACGATCGCCAGCGCCTTCGTTATAGCCGGCATCTGTTGTTGAACGAGTTCGGCGAGGAGGCGCAGGAGCGTCTCCTCGCTTCCCACGCGCTGGTCATCGGCGCGGGCGGGCTCGGATCCGCCGCGTTGCTCTATCTCGCCTCGAGCGGCGTCGGGCGCATCACCGTCTGCGACGGCGATCGCGTCGATCTCACCAACCTGCAGCGCCAGGTCGTCCATCGCCTCGACGCGATCGGCAAACCCAAGGCGGCCTCGGCCGCCGCGACGCTCGCGGGGATCAATCCCGACATCCGCGTGGAGGCGCTCGAAGAGCGCGCGGGCGCGGAGCGCATCGCCGCACTGGTGCGCACCGCCGATGTCGTCCTGGATTGCTCCGACAATTTCGCGACGCGCCACGCGTTGAACCGCGCCTGCGTGGCCGCGCGAAAGCCGTTGGTATCGGGCGCGGCGATCCGCTTCGACGGCCAGATCGCGGTCTTCGACCTGCGCCGCGACGACGCGCCTTGCTATCACTGCCTGTTCGCCGAGGACGCGCTCGCCGACGAGGAGCGTTGCGCGACCATGGGCATTTTCGCGCCGCTGGTCGGAATCATCGGAACCTTCCAGGCGCTCGAAGCGATCAAACTGCTGGCCGGCATCGGCGAGACGCTCGCCGGAAGGCTGCTGCTCTTCGATGCGCTGGCAAGCCGCTGGCATGAAGTGAAACTGGCGCGCGATGCGCACTGCCGCGTTTGCGGCGTGGCCCGCGCTGCCGCATAGGAGGTTGGCAATGAATTCGAGATTCGCGACACGTATCGCAATCATTCTGGTGTGCGGCCTCGCGGCATTTGCGGCGGCGGCAGCGGTGGAGGTCCTCTACAAGCTGATCGACCGCAACGGCAAGATCACCTACTCGCAGGACGCGCCGAAGAATTTCGACGGCCAGGTGATCCGCCTCGAGATCGATCCCGCGCGCAACACGGCGACGCTGCCGAAGTACGAGCCGGCTCCGAAAGCGGTGGCGAAGGAGGGGCAGCCCGGAAAGCTCGCCGAGGAGAGAAACAGCAAGCTCACCCGGGAGCAGCGCCTCGACAAGGCCCGCGAGAGCCTCGAGAAGGCGCGCAAGGCCCTCGTCGACGCGCGCGACAATCCGAAGGATGGCGATATCCAGTTCATCGGCAAGGTGGGTGGGGGCGCACGTCCCCAGCCCAGCGAGGAGTACGAGAAGCGGCTCGCGGAGCTCGAGACCGCGGTCAAGCGCGCGGAAGAGGAATTGAAGCGTGTCGAACAGGAAGGCTGACGCTACGGTCGTTTCGATATCGCGCGCATTCGCGGCCGCCATGGTGCTCGCGTGTGGCGCGGCGATGGCGCAGCAGGTTCTCTACAAGTGGAACGATGCGCAGGGCAAGACCTACTACGGCGACCATCCTCCGAAGGCCGCGCTCAACGTGACGCGGGTCGAGCTCGATGTCCCCGCGACCAACGTCGTGCCGCCGGTTGCGCCGAAGGCGACGGGGGAAGACGCGAAGGAAGCCGTGAAGGCGCCTGCCGATGTCGCGACGCAGCGCCGCGATTTGCGCAATCGCCTGGAAACGAACCTGATCCAGGCGCGCGCGAAGCTCGAGACCGCGAAGCGAGCGCTGGCCGAAGTGCAGCCCGCAGAAGACGAGGGCCAATACGTCCAGCAACGCCGGCCGCTCGGGCCCGGCGGCGGAACCGGCGCGGGAACGACGTCCGAAGGTCAGCAGGTCGGCGGAATGCTGGGCATGGCCCCGCGGGTCAATTGCCGCGAGGTCGAAGGACGCGGCGGCAAGCGCGTCGTGGTCTGTCCCTCGTTCGTGGCGAACGAAAAATATGCGGACCGCGTGGCGCTGCTCGAAGAGGCCGTGCGCAAAGCCGAGGAAGAAGTGGCGGAGGCGGAATACGCCTATCGCCGTGGCGTGGACTGAGCGCGCGCCGCCTCGGCGAGATCCCAGCGCGGGAACACCGGAAAGCTCGTCTCGCCTGCGCGTCCCTCGGGATACTTGAGGGCCGCGGCAAAGGCGATCATCGCGCCGTTATCGGTGCACAGCCGCAGCGGCGGGAAATACACCCGGCCGCCCTTGCGTTGCACGTCCGCCGTGAGTCGCTCGCGCAGCAGCGTGTTCGCCCCCACGCCCCCCGCGACCACGATCCGGTCGAGCGATTCGCGCTCCAGCGCGAGCGCGCATTTCGTCGCGAGCACGTCGACGATGGCGGCCTGGAACGAGGCGGCGAGGTCGGCGCGCGTGGCATCGTCGAGCGCTCCGATTGCCCGGATGCGCGTGAGCACCGCGGTCTTGAGCCCGCTGAAGCTGAAGTTCAGGTCGCCGCTCGCGATCATCGGGCGCGGAAAATCGAATCGCTTCGCGTTGCCCGTCACGGCAAGTGTCGCGAGCGCCGGTCCGCCCGGATAGCCGAGTGCCAGCAGCGTCGCGGTCTTGTCGAACGCTTCGCCGGCCGCATCGTCGAGCGTTTCGCCGAGCAGCGCGTATTGGCCCACGCCGTCCACGCGCATGAGCTGCGTGTGGCCGCCGGAGACCAGCAATGCGACGAAAGGGAAATCGGGGCGCGGCTCGGCGAGCAGCGGCGAAAGCAGGTGGCCCTCGAGATGGTGGATGCCGACCACCGGGCGCCCGAGCGCCAGGCCCATGCCGGTCGCGACCGAGGCGCCCACCAGCAGCGCGCCGCCCAGCCCCGGCCCCTGCGTGAAGGCGATGAGGTCGATGTCCTCGACGCGGCGGCCGGCGCCTTCGAGCACCGAGCGCGTGAGCGGCAGCAAGCGCCGCACGTGGTCGCGCGAGGCGAGCTCCGGCACGACGCCGCCATAGACCGCGTGGAGCTCGACCTGCGAGTGCAGCGCATCTCCAAGGAGGCCGTCGCGCGTGTCGTACAACGCCACGCCGGTCTCGTCGCAGGAGGTTTCGATACCGAGGATCAACAAGGGCCGGATCGGCCTTTCCCGAGAGGCAAAATCCTGATATTATGCGTGGTTTTCCGGCGTCAGAACCCGAGCCGGATCTAACCAGCGATCCCGAGCCCAATGCCCATCGTCCGAGTCAAGGAAAACGAGCCATTCGACGTCGCCCTGCGCCGCTTCAAGCGCGCGGTCGAGAAGACCGGCCTCCTCACCGAGCTTCGCGCTCGCGAGTTCTACGAAAAACCCACCGCCGAGCGCAAGCGCAAGCATGCCGCCGCCGTGA
>JANPHA010000224.1:0-1975 GCA_031424255.1 Burkholderiales bacterium
CCCGCGCTGCCCGGGCGGATCGGGCGCAGCTTGCTCTGCGAGAGATAGTAGCTGAACTCGCTCATGCCGACCGCCTCGTAGATGTCGAGCCCGAAGCGCTGCTTCCACAATCCGAACACCTCGTCGGAGAGGTGCTCGCCGGCGCTCATGCAATGGCGCAGCGTCGGCACCTCGGCGCGGCCGAACGCGGTCTTCTGCAGGATCTGGCGATAGATCGTCGGCACGCCGACGAAGATGGTCGCTGCATGCTTCGCGATCAACCGCGGCCAGGTGGCGGCGTCGTTGCGGCCCTCGTGCGCGATCACGGTCTTGCCGAGATAGAGGGGGTCCATCAGAGCGGAGCCGAGCACGTAGGTCCAGTTGAACTTGCCCGAATGCATGATGCGATCCACGCTGTCCCTGGCGAAGTCGAACCAATAGGTGGAGGCGGGCGAGCGTCCGAGGAGCGAGCGATGCCCGTGCAGCACGCCCTTGGGGAATCCGGTGGTGCCGGAGGTGTAGACCAGATAGGCGGGATCGTCGGGGCGCGTCGCCTCGGCGCTCGCGCACTCGGTGACGGCGGCGAGCGCGGCATCGAGATCCATCGCCTCGACGCCCGGGACCACCGTGCCGTCGCCCCACCCGCTCAGCAGCACGAGGCGCAGGTTGCCCGCGCCCGCGAGCTGAGCGCCCATCGCGAGCCACGCCGCCTTGTCGATGACCAGCGCCACGGCGCCGGAATCCTCGAGCAGGTAGCGCACCTCTTCGGCCGTGAGCAGCGTGGAGGTGGGAACCGCGATCGCGCCGCGCTTCATCGCGCCGAGGAACGCGGTGGGATAGTCGATCGAGTTGGGAAGCCGCACCAGCACGCGATCGCCGCGCGCGACGCCGAGGTTGCGCAGCACCTGCGCGAAGCGCGTGGTGCGCGCGGCAAGCGCCTCGTAGGTGATGCCCGAGGTGCCGAGCACGTCGTCCTCGACGATCATCGCGGTGCGCGCCGCGGCCGGCGTGCCGAGGTGCGCGTCGGAGCACGCGACACCGATGTTGAAAAACTCCGGCAGCCGCCACTCCCACGCCGGGAAGGACTCGAAACGCGCCATCCCTAGAGGATAACGCCGTACGGCCAATTCTCCCGCACCACCTGCGCGGGAAGCTTCCTCAGCACCTCGATCGCGAACGCGGTATCGGCTTCGGAGAGCGCATGCAGCGCGTGTGCCTTGAGCAGCGTCTGCAGCGCCTTGCCGAACATCGGCGGGTCGAGCATCTCGCCGGCGAACTTGATGGCACCCCCGAGCAGCGCGTCGGCTTCGATCGCCGCCTGCAGGATCGCGATCTTGGTCTTGATCTCGGAAGGCGACGGCGTGAAGGCGACCTTGCAGGGGTGGATGTGCGACGGGTGGATCACCTGCTTGCCGGAAAGGCCCATCGAGGCTTCCTCGATCGCGTGGCGGTAGACCACGCGCGATTCCTCGTCGCCATGCAGGTCCAGCCAGCGGCGCACGTCGTGGGGCTCGACGAATTCCTCCGGCATCGTGGAGTTGCCGATCAGCGTCTCGACCCCGCCGATGACACCCTTGCCCGCGATGCGCGCCTCGAACAGGATGTCGTGCAGGTAGAACTTGAGCTCCTCGGTCCAGTTGCGTGGCGTGATCTGGATGCCCATCGCCTTGGAGAAGTCGTGGATGCCGAACACCACGTGCTTCACCGTCGAGTACTGCATCAGGTCGGGCGCGATCTTGAGCGACTTCGGATGCTCGATGATCGGCTGGATCGTGATCTTGTGGTTGAGGCCCACGAGGACCGCCGACAGGTCGCGGATCTCGGGCGAGCCGTAGGCCTCGCCCGCCTTGGCGAGCATCACCACGTCGAAGCTCGCGGCCAGGTCGCGCACCAGCTGCAAGTCGAGCTCGTATTCGTCGGTGCGGAACGGGTTGATGCGCACCGCCACCTGTACTTCCTTCTTGCGCGGCAGGCCCGGCAGCTCGCGGCGCAGCAG
>JANPHA010000225.1:0-12097 GCA_031424255.1 Burkholderiales bacterium
AAGGAGTACCGCATCCTCGCCTCGCAGAAGGTGATCGACCTCTTCCTCGACGAGGAGTCCGTGAGCCTCACCCAGCTCGGCGACTTCATCCGCAAGCCGATCTCGATGCAGGTGGAGACCGCGTACATGCAGGAGCAGTACGACGTGATACTGGTCTAGGAAACCGGGGACAGACCACGGTTTCCTAGTGCTTCTGGGGAAGGCCCTGGAGGATGCGCCGCGCTTCCTGCAGGCGCCAGATCGAATCGTCGAGGCGCTGGGTGACCTGCGCCTCGGTGTTCGGCGGCGCCGCGGGATCCGCGCCCGCGACGAAGTCCTCGAGCCGTTGCGTGGCCTCCGGCTTCCAGTTCGGATCGAGAGCGGCGATCTTCTGCGTCTGGTCACCCTCGCTCACCGGCGCCGGCGCGGCTGCGGGAGGGGTCGCCACATCGAGGCGCTGCGTGGTGGCGACGTCCAGGCGCTGCGTCGTGCCGACGTCCATGCGCTGGGTACGCTCGCTTCCCGAGGGAAGCTTCTGCGTCTTCATCGGATCGAATGCGGGAGCGGCCGGGGCCGGCGCGGGCGTGGCGGGGACGAGCTGCGCGAACATGTCGTTCGACACCATCGGCTCGACCGGCTTCGGCGGGGCGCTCGGCGCGGCCGGCCTGGGCTTCGGCTTGGGCGCTTCGAACATCGCCATGCGCGTGGTCTGCATGAGCTCGATCGGCACGTCCTGTTCGGGGCGCGTGGCCGCCGGGATCTCGGCGGTGAGTGCGGCGCGCGCCTCGTGCTGCGACACGCGCATGATCAGCCCCTCGATCATCTCGCGCTGCTTGCGCAGGTCCTGCTCGACCGTCTTGAGCAGCGCCATCTGCTCGTTGATCGTGGTGGTCTTCTCGTTGATCTTCGCCAGGTTGTCGAGCCGCGACTGGAGCTGCGCCTTGTGATCCTTGATCTGCACCTCGAGCGGCAGCACTACCGCCTGCACCCAGCGCTCGGTCTGGCTCTTGGCGTCGAGGAACGTGGAGCGCGCCTGCTTCACCAGCGTGGCGTAGAACTTCTTCACCAGCGGGCCCTTGTAGTGGGCGACGTTGATCGGATCCTTGGCGAACGCCTCGGTCTCGTGCACCAGCAGCTTGAGCTTGGTGCGGTGCGGGTCGAGGTCGAGCGACGGCAGCGTCATCCTCTGGAACGCGAACTTCTCGATGAAGGTGTTGTAGACCCCCTGCATCATCTTCTTCACGTCCTCGCTGCCCGCGAACACGGCCTCGAAATCCTCGCTCATCAGGCGCACCAGCTCGCGCATGCCGCGCTGCAGCCCGACCGTGGTCCACGAATCCTCCATCGCCTGCGCGCTCTTGCCGAGGATCTCGTCCAACTGCTGCGGGTTCAGCCGGTCCATGAGGGCGGAGCGCTTGGCGCTGAAGGCGCCGTGGTTCACCTTGTATTCGGCGAGCGCGGCGTTATAGGCGTTCTTCTCCGAGGTGATCTTCCCCCAGAGCTTGGTGACGACGTCGCGGCTCTTGCCCACGAGGCCGTTCATCTCGGCGATCTCGGCCAGATTGGCGTCCTGCTTCTTGCCGACCGAGGCGCGCGACGACATCATCATGCCGCCGATCTCGCTCACCACCGCCTTGCACAGGATCTGGCGCTTCATCGGCACGATCTCGTCGGCGAGGAAGCGCTCGAGCGCCTCGATGCCGCTCTTCTTCACCAGCCCGGCGTCCTCGCGGATCTTGCCGAGCAGGCCCTTTTGCGCCGAGATCGCGAAGATGCGCTCGCGCGGCAAGTGCAGGTGCGTCGCGGTGGTCTCGACCATGCGGTTGATCGCGCGATCCACTTCCACCGGCGTCTTCAGCTCGTCCCACATGAGGTCGATCTTGTTCAGTACCGCGATCTTCTGCGGCAGGCCGGGGCGCACGTAGCGGTCCCAGATCTCCAGGTCGCTCTTGGTGACGCCGGTGTCGATCGACAGCAGGAACAGGATCGCGTGGGCGTTGGGCACGGTGCTCACGGTGAGCTCCGGCTCCATGCCGAGCGCGTTGAGCCCGGGCGTGTCGAGGATCGACAGGCCGTTGGTGAGCAGCGGGTGCGGATAGTTGATCATCGCGTAGCGCCACGCGGGCACCTCGACCAGCTCTTCCTCGCCGGGCAGCTCGCCGTTCTCGTTCAGCATCGGCGCGAGGCCCAGCATGCGGGCCTCGAGCGCGTAGACCTTCTTGGTATCCGCGAGTGCCCGCAACGCCTTCTTCATGTCGGCGGCGGAATTGACGTTCAGGCGCACCTTGCTCCACTCGACCGGCATGTTCTTCAGCTGCGAGATCGACTCGTCGCGGTAGCGCGTCTCCACCGAGAGCAGCTTGAGATACGGCTCCTCGGCGGGATCGTGGAAGATTTCCGTCGGGCACATCGTGGTGCGGCCCACGTCGGAAGGCAGCAGCCGCTCCCTGAAGCTCGAGAAGAACAGCGCATTGATCAGCTCCGACTTGCCGCGCGAGAACTCCGCGAGGAAGGCGAGCATCATGCGGCCCTTGTTCAGGTTCTCGAGCAGGTCGTAGAAGCGGATCGATTGCTGCACGTCGAGCTGGCCGTTGGACTCGAGCCAGTCGTGGTACGCGTGGACGGATTGGGTCAGCTCTTCGCGCCACCGGTTGTACCGGGCGATCTCGGTCTCGAAACGGGTCGCGGGGGTGGACGATTCCATGGCGCGCAGCTTTGCTGAACGGGTTGAAAGCAGTGTATCCGAGTTTCACCCAATTTATTAGTGACTTGCAACACAACCCGAAAAAGAAAACGAAGTTTGCCGAGGCCCGGCCGGGTGCCAACGAAAAAGCCGGACGCGAGGTCCGGCTTTCGATGGCGAATACGGGAGTGGGACTGTGGCGGCTAGGCGGCAGCCCGGATGCGGCGCGACGGGCCCTGGGAGATGCCCCGGGGACGCACACGCACACCGGCGACGCCGGCGAGATCCTGCGCGCGCTCTGCGGCGGATTCGAACTGGCGCGCGATGGCCACGAATCTCTGGCGCCAGGAGGCGCGTCGGTCGGAAGAGGAGCGAATGTTCATGGGACCAAGGTTACTCGACCACCCGTGACGAATCTGTGACGGATTCTGCATATCGGGCTCCGAATATCCGACGGCGGCGACCGGCCGTCGGATCAGGCGAAGGTGCGAAGGGTCGCGACGTTGAACGCGACGGTGACCGCGATCGGGATGAAGAAGGCGATGGTCACGAGGATGGCGAAGGTGTTCATGGTGTGTCTCCGGTGGTGTGGCGTGGGGTGATGAAGCGAACTCTAGGGACACCCGGGACCACCGGCCAGCCGAAAGCGACGAATCGCGGAAAACAGGGAGCGAAGTGCGGGCGCGTCAGATGAACGCGACGCTGATCAGGTAGCCGCAGCGCGTGAGGATGGCGTGGCGATGCAGGCGGCGGGAGCGCCGGGCGTCGCGCGGCTGCGCAAGCGGCTTGCGGGCCGCGGGACGGCGCTGGACGTGGAGGCTGGTTCTCATGGCTTCCACCATAGCGCGCGGCCCGGGCCGGAGTCTGTCGAGTGGTGCGCTGCCGGAAGGCGGAATCGTCCCGGCGGCGGTTGTGCCAATTCGCACAAGCGCTCACGCGGCCTCGCGCTCCAGCGCGTCGTTGGTGACTTGCGCCGGATCGGCCGCGGGCTGCGCGACCGGTTGCGCCGGCCTGGCGAACTGCGCCCAGGGCGCGACCAAGGCGACGGGGGTGGAGTGCATGAGCAGGTTCAGCACGACCATCAGGCCGACGGGTGCGAAGAACACGACGAAAAAGAAGACATCGGAGGCGGTTTCCATTTTCATTCTCCTGCCTTTCGGTGCGGGGGAAGGGGGCGGGCGCAGCCGCCCCGGCCTGGGGGGATTACTCGTGCAGCATGTCGCGGTAGATCTGCTCGCGGAAAGCGGCCAGCTCCTGCTCGCGCTTCTGCTGGTCGGCCTCCGGGGCCACCGCCGGCGCGGACGTTTCGACCGGCTCGGGCGAGCTCGCCGGCTCGGAGGGCGCGGAAGGCTCGGTCGCTTCGTCCTTCACGTTGGTGAAGTCGTTGATGTCGAGCGCATAGATCATCCGGGTGCGCTGGACGAAATGGCGCAAGGCATCCGGGCTTTCCTGCGCGGCGGCAAATGCGCGCTCTTCCGCCGAGGCGTTGGCGAGCGAAGCGGCGGTGGCGCAATTGAGCGCGATCGCTGCGGCGATGATGAGAGTCTTGCTGTTCATGGTGGATCTCCTGGGTCGTTGGATGGGTCGCGCGTTCGGGTGCGGCACGTCGACTCTTACGCGCTGAAGGCAGACTAGGGCCTCGCGCGGGGCGGGAGATACCGAATGCAACGGGAATGCAGGGCGACTAAAAAGTCGCCCCGCGTGCGGAAACTTCTGCGCCTAGAGCGCGGCCCGGGCCGCCATGCGCAGCGATTCGCTCTCGAGCCAGGCGACCGGCAGCATGAGCAGCAGCTGGAAGAAGATCAGCACGAAGACCGGCGAGATGTCGATGCCGCCGATGGTGGGAATGGTCCTCTGCACCGGGCGCATGAACGGCCGCGTGAGCGCGTCGAAGAACGGCGCGGCCGGATGGTGCGGGTTCACCCAGGACATCACCGCCTGCGCGATCACCGCGACGATGAAGATGTAGATCGTGAGCCGGATCAGCTTCACGAACGCGAGGAAGAGCAGCACCGAAAGGACGCCGCCGCCGGGCGCGCTCTCGGTCGCGAGCGCGAAAAGCAGCACCTGGAGCAGGAACTCGAGCGCCCAGGCCGCGATGAGCGAAGCGATGTCGAGCTTGAAAGCGCCCGGAATCACGCGCCGCAGCGGCTTCACCAGGAAGTCGGTGAGCGCCATCGTGAACTGCGCGAGCGGGTTGCGCGTGGGTGCGCGGAACGCCTGCATCCAGAAACGCACGAGGGCGGCGAGGATGAAGAGGTCGAAGAGCGTTTCGAGCACGAAGGCGATCGCCTGGCTGAGCATGGCGCTAGTCCTTTCCCAGCGCTTCGCCGAGCTCGCGTGAACGCTCGCATGCGGCTTTCACCGCCGCGACGAAATGGTCCTTCACGCGCGCGCCCTCGAGCACTTCGATCGCGCGCTCCGTGGTGCCGCCCCTGGAGGTGACCTGTGCGCGCAGCGCCGCGGGCTGCTCGCCGCGCTCGATCGCGAGCTTGGTCGCGCCGACGAAGGTCCAGAGGGCCAGCGAGCGCGAGGCGCCCTCGGCGAGGCCGAGCTCGCGCGCGGCCTTTTCCAGCGCCTCGATCGCATAGAAGACGTAGGCGGGGCCGCTGCCCGAAACCGCGGTGACCGCGTCGAGATCGCCCTCCTGCTCGAACCAGAGCGTCGCGCCGACGGTGGCGAGCAGGTCCTCGGCGGCCAGGCGATCGTCGGAGCTCACGCCCCGCGGCGCGTGCAGGCCGGTGATGCCGGCGTGGACCATCGCGGGCGTATTGGGCATGGCGCGCACCAGGCGCTTGCGTCCCCCCAGCCAGCGCCGGAGGTCGTCGAGACGGATACCGGCCGCGATCGTCACGACCAGCGGATTGCCGATGTGCGCGGCGACGGCCGTGGCCGCGTCGCGCATGTGCTGCGGCTTCACCGCCATCACGATCACGTCCATCGCCGCGAGCTCCGCCGCCGGCGCCGCGATCGCGCTCACGCCGAACTCGGGCATCAGCCGCGCGCGCGCGGCCGCGTCGATCTCCACCACCGTGATGTCGGAGCCGCGGATGCCCTTCGCGACCAGCCCGCCGATGATCGCGCGCGCCATGTTGCCGCCGCCGATGAATGCCACTTTCAAGCCGTTCCTCCTCGCGAAACCCTATCCCACGTTGGCTCCCTCTCCCTTGGGAGAGGGTTGGGGAGAGGGTAACGGAATGTCGCGTTCGCCGAAGATCGCCGTTCCGACCCGCACCATGGTCGCACCTTCCGCGATCGCCGCCTCGAAATCCGCGCTCATTCCCATGGAGAGCGTGTCGAGCGCGATGCCGTCCTGCGCGATCTGGTCGAACGCCCGGCGCAACGCCGCGAATTGCGCGCGCTGCGCCTTCACGTCGTCGCCGGGGCTCGCCATGCCCATCAGGCCGCGCAGGCGCAGGCGCGGCAGGACCGCGACCGCGCGGGCGAGCGCGAGCGCCTCCTCCGCCGGCACCCCGCCCTTGGTGGCTTCGCGGCTGATGTTCACCTGGATGCACACGTCGAGATCGCCCTCGGCCTGCGCTCGCCCTTTCGACAGCGCCTGCGCGATCCGCAACCGGTCCACGCCATGCACCCAATCGAAGTGCGTCGCGATATCGCGCGCCTTGTTGCCCTGCACGTTCCCGATGAAGTGCCAGGTCGCGCCGAGGTCGGCCAGGGCGGCGAGCTTGGGCAGCGCTTCCTGGGTATAGCTCTCGCCGAAGTCGCGGCAACCTGCGTCGAATGCGGCGCGGAGTGCCGCGGGCGGCTGCGATTTGGAAACTGTGACGAGCGTCACATCGCGGTTATCCCCTTGTAATGCCGAGGAAATGCGCCGTCGGACTGCTTGCAGGTTCACGGCGATTGGGGACATAATCGGATCGACTTTTCACGGGGCATTCTATTCTAGCGAACCGCGAACCCCGCTTCGCGGAAACCGCCCCAAACCGGACAGGACAATGGATATCGCCGAGCTGCTCGCCTTTTCCGTCAAGAACAAGGCGTCCGACCTGCACCTCTCCGCGGGCCTGCCGCCCATGATCCGCGTGCATGGAGACGTGCGCCGCATCAACGTCCCGCCGCTCGAGCACAAGGACGTGCACGGGATGGTGTACGACATCATGAACGACACGCAGCGCAAGGTTTACGAGGAGACGCTGGAGGTCGATTTCTCGTTCGAGATCCCCAACCTCGCGCGCTTCCGCGTGAACGCTTTCAACCAGAACCGCGGCGCGGGCGCGGTCTTCCGGACGATTCCCTCGAAGGTGCTCACACTCGAGGAGCTCAACGCGCCGAAGATCTTCGCCGAGATCTCCGCGCAGCCGCGCGGCCTCGTGCTGGTGACCGGCCCCACGGGCTCGGGCAAGTCGACCACGCTCGCGGCGATGGTCAACCACGTGAACGAGAACGACTACGGCCACATCCTCACCGTCGAGGATCCGATCGAATTCGTGCACGAATCGAAGAAGTGCCTGATGAACCAGCGCGAGGTCGGCACGCACACGCTGTCGTTCGCGAACGCGCTGCGCAGCGCGCTGCGCGAGGACCCGGACATCATCCTCGTGGGCGAGATGCGCGATCTGGAGACCATCCGCCTCGCGATGACCGCCGCGGAGACCGGCCACCTGGTGTTCGGCACGCTGCACACGTCCTCGGCCGCCAAGACCGTGGACCGCATCATCGACGTGTTCCCCGCCGCGGAGAAGGAAATGATCCGCGCCATGCTGTCGGAATCCCTGCGGGCGGTGATCTCGCAGACGCTGTGCAAGACCAAGGACGGGAGCGGCCGAGTGGCAGCGCACGAGATCATGATCGGCACGCCCGCCATCCGCAACCTGATCCGCGAAGCCAAGGTGGCGCAGATGTACTCGTCCATCCAGACCGGCCAGGCGCTCGGGATGCAGACCCTCGACCAGAACCTGCAGGAGCTGGTGAAGCGCAATCTCGTCTCGGTTCCCGAGGCGCGCACCAAGGCCGCCAACAAGGACATCTTCATCGGCGGCTAGCACCCTCGCGCCCGAACCTTTCAAGGAGTTCCAGATGGAACGCGAACAAAGCCTCAAATTCATGCACGACCTGCTGCGGGCGCTGATCGCGCGGCGCGGCTCGGACCTCTTCGTCACCGCGGGATTTCCGCCGGCGATGAAGGTGGACGGCAAGGTGACGCCGGTATCGCAGCAGAGCCTGTCGCCGGTGCACACGCAGGAGCTCGCCCGCTCGATCATGACGGACAAGCAGGCGGCGGAGTTCGAAGCGACCAACGAATGCAACTTCGCGATCAGCCCCACGGGCATCGGGCGCTTCCGCGTGAACGCCTTCGTGCAGCAGGGCCGCGTCGGCCTCGTGCTGCGCACCATCACCACGACGATCCCGAAGTTCGACGAGCTCGGCCTGCCGCACGTGCTGAGGGACGTCGCGATGACCAAGCGGGGCCTCGTGATCTTCGTGGGCGGCACGGGCTCGGGCAAATCGACCTCGCTCGCCGCGATGATCGGGCACCGCAACGAGAACAGCTACGGGCACATCATCACGATCGAGGACCCGGTCGAATACGTGCACGAGCACAAGAACTGCATCGTCACGCAACGCGAAGTCGGCGTGGACACCGACAACTGGTTCAACGCGCTCAAGAACACGCTGCGCCAGGCGCCCGACGTGATCCTGATCGGCGAGATCCGCGAGCGCGAGACGATGGAATACGGCATCGCGTTCTCGGAGACCGGCCACCTGTGCATGTCGACGCTGCACGCCAACTCGACCAACCAGGCGCTCGACCGGATCATCAACTTCTTCCCCGAGGAGCGCCGCGCCCAGCTGCTGATGGACCTGTCGCTCAACCTGAAGGCGATCATCTCCCAGCGCCTGATCCCGAAGAAGGGCGCCAAGGGGCGCGTGGCCGCGATCGAGATCATGCTCAACTCGCCGCTCATGTCGGACCTGATCTTCAAGGGCGAGGTGCACGAGATGAAGGCGCTCATCAGCCGCTCGCGCGAGCTCGGCATGCAGACCTTCGACCAGGCGCTCTTCGACCTGTTCGAGGAGGACATGATCACGTACGAGGATGCGCTGCGCAACGCCGACTCGGTGAACGACCTGCGGCTCAAGATCAAGCTCGAGAGCAAGAACTCGAAGAACCGCGACCTCGGCTCGGGCCTCGAGCACCTCGAAATCGTCAAGTAACTCGAGGTTTTACGACGTGAAAAGGGCCCGCTCCGGCGGGCCCTCGCCATTCTTGCGCACACGCTGCGCCTGTAAGACGCGTCTTACGAGAACATCAGACGAATCCTAAGTGGGTTGATCCGCCGTCCGACTTCCGCGCCCCGACCGCCTCTTCAATATGGGCAGACGAACAGGGAGATGGCCATGAACAAATTACTGATGATCGGCCTGGCTTGCTGCGTGCCCTTGGGCCTCGCGGCGGAAGACCCCGGCGAATCGCCGCTTTTCCTCGGCACCGTGAACGTCCTCGTCATCGAGGATTCCGCCCCGCTGGCCCGCGATGTGCTGTGCGCGCGCGCCGGTGGCGAGATCGCCGGCGAGAATGGCATGGAGTGCATGGCCGCCCATCGTGCTGTTCTGACCGCCAGAATCCAGAAAGTTTCCGCGCTGCATGAACGCGGCCGATGGATGTAGAAATCCCACAAGGAGAATTCGAATGAACAGCGATCAGATGCATGGACATTGGCGCGAAGTGAAGGGCTGGGCCCTGGAGAACTGGGGACGCATGACCAACGATCCGTGGCGCCGTATCGCCGGGCGGCGCGAGCGCCTGCTGGGACGTCTCGAGGCCTCGCTCGCCGAGTCGCGGCAGATCGCGGAAGCGAGCTTCCCCTCGCCGCACCGCATGCCGATGGGATCGTCCGATCGACGGGGCGCGGCGCGCTGAGTTGCCTCCCCCGATCCTCTCCCCCCGGGAAGAGAATGCACGAAAAAAAGAGCCTCCGACGGAGGCTCTTTTCATTGGGAGACACGTGCGGCTACTTCGCGAGCAGGTCCGCCAGGTCGTCGGCGTGCTCTTCCTCTTTCGCAAGGATCTCCTCGAGCATGCGGCGCGTGGTCGGATCGTCCTCGCCGATGTAATGGATCATCTCGCGATAGCTGTCGATCGCGATCCGCTCCGCCACGAGGTTTTCCTTCACGGCTTCCTGCAGCGTCTTTCCGATGCGATATTCCGCGTGGCTGCGGGCGGTGATCGTGGCAGGGTCGAGCAGCGGCTCGCCGCCGAGCTGCACGATGCGCTCCGCGATCTGGTCGGCGTGGCCCAGCTCCTCGTTGGAGTGCTCCATGAATTCGTCGGCAATGGCTTTCGACGAGACGCCCTTCGCCGTGAAGTGGTCGTGGCGATAGCGCAGCACGCACACGATCTCGGTGGCGAGCGCTTCGTTGAGGAGCTTCAGGACCTTTTCCCGGTCGCCGGTGTAATGCTCGGTCACCGCACCTTCCTCGATGTGGCGGCGGGCCGACTCCCGAAGGGTCTTCACGTCGGTGAGCGCGGGCTTGCCTTCCGGTTTGCGGATCGGGGTGTCCATGATTTCTCCTGATGGAATGTCGGGGCGCGGCTCCGGGGGACCGGTGCCGCGACGCCCATTCTAGGCGCAGAAATCACCTGCCGTTGTCGGAACCGTTCGCAAACCCGTGTCGGCAGCGTCCGACGCCTTCCCTCAGGCCGCGAGACGCTTTGCGGCGCGCGGCGCGATCAGCTCCGCGAGGCGGCCCAGCCCGGGCTCTTCGTCGGGCAATCCCGCCTGGGGCGTGCAGAAGTGGAAGCCCTGGAGGTAGTCGGCCCGGGCATCGATCGCGACCTGCGCCTCGAGCGCGGTCTCGATCCCCTCGATCGCCACGCGTGCGTTGGCCTCGTGGAGGAGGTCGACCAGGCCCGCGAGAATGCGGCGCGCACGGGATTCTCCGAGCACCGCATCCGCGAGCAGCGTGCGATCGATCTTCACCAGGTCGGGACGCAGGCGCACGATGCGGTCGAAATTGGAGCGCGCGATGCCGAAGTCGTCCATCGCGATCGAGACACCGAGCGCCCGATACGCGGCCACGGCTTCGCGCAACAGGCCCTCGTCGGCGCAGCCCGCCTCGAGGATCTCGACGCACACGCGCTTGGGGACCAGGCCGTAGTAGCGGATCAGGTCGGCGAATTCACGCCCGGATTTCGCATCCTTGACCGCGGCCTCGGGATGCACGTTGAGGAAGAGCGTGCGGTCGCCCGGATCGACGATCGCGTAGTTGCGCAGGTGCAGCGCGCGCAGGGTCCAGTCGAGCAGCACGCGCCTCTGGGGCGGCGCGGCGGCGATGAATTCGTCGGGAGGGATCTCGAAGCCCTGCGGATCGGTGGCGCGCATGAGCGCCTCGTACCCGTGGCATTTGCCGCGGCGCACGCAGTAGATCGGCTGGAAGTGGGAGACGATGCGCATCCCGTCCCAATCGAGGGCGCCCTTGCCGCCGGTGCGGACCAGCTCCTCCGCGAGCTGGGCGAACGATCGCTGCGCATGGCGCCCCTCGTGCCCCCCGCGATCCGGTTGGGCAGGGCTCTCGTAACCGTCCAGCATGAAGTCTCCGCTAAGGAATGGTGCCGAGCTTCTCTGCCGGCTTCCCCCGAACTTTGGGCCTCGCCCGTTACCGAGCGGTTACCGACCCGGGGGAAATGGTTGCAACGGTAAGAAATCAGGTGGGTTGCTGGAAGAAGACCGCGAGCGATTCGCCGATGTCGCTCATGCGATACGGTTTCTTCAGCACGCGGTTCACGCCCGCGGAGAGCGCGCGCGTCTCGAAGCCGGCGCCGCCGTAGCCGCTCGCGATCACGATCGGCAGCGTCGGGTTCAACTTGCGCAGCTCGAGCGACATCTGCGTGCCGGTCATCTCCGGCATCACCTCGTCGCTCACCACCGCGTCGAAGCGGCGCGGGTTCTGCCGCACCGCTTCGAGCGCCTCGCGGCTGCTGTTGAAGCCCACCGGCTCGTAGCCGAGGGAGGCGAGCATCTCCTCGAGCGCATGCAGCACATCGAGCTCGTCGTCGACCGCGAGGATCGTCTGCCCCTGGCCCATCGGCAGCTCCTCGAGCGTGTCCTCGCCGCCTTCCTCGTACTGCACCTGCGGCATCCACACGCTGAACGTGGTGCCCTGCCCGAGCTCGCTCGTGACCTCGATGAAGCCGTGGTGCTCCATCACCACCGAGTGCACCAACGCGAGCCCCAGGCCGGTGCCGCGCCCCGCCGGCTTGGTGGTGAAGAACGGCTCGAATATCCGGTCGATCACTTCGGGCGCGATGCCGTGGCCCGAATCCTTGACCGTGACGCGCACGTATTCGCCCGGAGGGATCTCGCCGGTGCGCACCTTGCGCGGCTCCGCGAACGTCTCGGTGGTCACCGAGAGCTTCAGGGTGCCGCCCTCGCCCATCGCCTGGACCGCGTTGGTGCTCAGGTTCATCAGCAG
>JANPHA010000226.1:0-1594 GCA_031424255.1 Burkholderiales bacterium
CCGAAAGAGGTCGAAAAGCTTGGTATGGGTTCGTTTTCAGCCGTTGCGCAGGGGTCCTCAGAGCCGCTGCGGCTGATCGTGCTTCGGTATTCCGGCGCTCCAAAGGCACAGGCGCCTGTTGTTTTGATCGGCAAGGGGATCACCTTTGACACCGGTGGAATCTCCATCAAGCCTGCGTCCGAGATGGACGAAATGAAGTTTGACATGTGCGGTGCTGCCAGCGTGCTGGGCACTTTCAGGGCGCTGGCCGATTTACAGCCGGCGTTGAACGTGATCGGCGTGATCCCCGCCTGTGAAAACATGCCGGATGGGCGAGCCATCAAACCGGGAGATGTGGTTAACAGCATGAGCGGCCAGTCGTTTGAACCAGCTTAATTTATAATCGAATTTAGGACCGGGTGCCGGGTTGCCATTGGGCAGGTAGAGGCAGCCCACCAGGATGCCGTTCACCGCGGCTTCGATGTAGCGGCTCTGGTCGTCATCGGGCGCGCCGGGAAGGTCGCGTCGCGTCTCGATCGGGTCCGATACCCTGGCGAGGATGGCGACCCCGTTCCACGAGCGCTGCCCGCGCCAGATCGCGCCATAGCCGGCCGCGCGGATCTCGGCGATGGGAAATCCGGTGTCGAGCGCCTTCAGCTCCTGCAGGCAGACGACGTCGGGGGACTCCTTCTCGAGCCATCGAAGCAAGTGCGGGAGCCGTGAGACAATCCCGTTCACGTTGAACGTCGCCACTTTCATTTCACTCATGAAGACAACACTACAACAACTTCTCGCCGCCGTCGTCTGCACGCTCGCTTGCCTCGCCATCGCGCAATCGAGCCCCTGGCCCACCAAGCCGGTGCGCATCATGGTCGGCGCCTCGGCCGGCGGCGGCACCGACATCGTCGCGCGCATGCTGGCCGAGAAGTACCAGGGGATATTCGGCCAGCCGTTCGTGATCGAGAACCGGCCGGGCGCGGGCAACACCATCGCCGCCGACGTGGCAGCCCGCTCGAGCGCCGACGGCTACACGCTGCTGCTGGCGACCAATAGCGCGCAGGCCATCGCGCCGCACATGATGAAGCTCGGCTTCGACCCGATGAAGGACCTCGTGCCGGTAGCGCTCATCGTCGTGGTGCCCAACATCGTCGCGGTGGCGCCCACCGTGAAGGCGAGCAACATCCGCGAGCTGGTGGCCGAGATTCGCGCGGCGCCGGAAGGGTCGTATTCGTGCGGCTCCTCCGGGATCGGCAGCACCCAGCACCTGGCCTGCGAGGCCTTCGGCCTGGCGACGCGCACCAGGATCACGCACATTCCGTACAAGGGCTCGGCCCCCGCGCTGACCGACCTTGCAGGGGGACAGATCCAGCTCGACTTCGACACCACCTCGTCCGCGATGGCGTTCATTCGCGGCGGCAAGGCCAAAGCACTCGCGGTGATGACGGCCAGGCGCTCGCCCGAGATGCCCGACGTGCCCACGCTGGCCGAGGCGGGCGTCGAGGGCGTGGAGATGTCCACGTGGTACGGCTTGTTCGCGACCGCCGGCACGCCGCGCGACGTGCTCGCCCGCCTTTACGCCGAGACCATGAAGATCCTCGCCCTGCCCGATATCCAG
>JANPHA010000227.1:0-1979 GCA_031424255.1 Burkholderiales bacterium
AGCCGCGCCGCCATCTTGCCCGGCTGCCACGGGTCGACGCGCGCATCGTTCATGCCGGCGGTGAGCAGGACCGCGGGATAGGCGGTGCCGTCCTTCACCTGGTGATAGGACGAGATCGCCTGCAGCGCCCTGAAGCCTTCGGGTGTGGCGACCGATCCGAACTCCGGGATGTCGGCGGGGCCGTCGCCGGAGCGCTCCGCGCGCAGCATGTCCATCAGCGGCGCGCGCGCGACCACCGCGGCGAAGAGATCCGGGCGGCGGACCAGCGCGCCGCCCGCGGGAATTCCGCCGGCGCCGGTGCCCATGATCGCGAGCCGCCGCGGATTGGTGAAGCCGTACTTCACCAGGAAATCCGCGACCGCGATGAAGTCGAGCACGGTGTTGACCTTGGACGCCCCGCGTCCGGCCTCGTGCCAGGTCTCGCCGTACTCGCCGCCGCCGCGCAGGTGCGCCATCGCGTACACGCCGCCGCGCTCGAGCCACGCGAGGCGCGCCGGGTCGAAGCTCGGCGTAACCGAGCGGCCGTGGCTGCCGTAGCCCACCAGCAGCGTCGGATTCTCGCCGGTGAGCTGGGTGCTCTTGCGGTAGATCAGCGTCACCGGGATGGGCGCGCCGTCGTGGCCGGGCGCGTAGAGGCGCACCTCGTCCATCGCGGCGAATTGCGCGCGCGACGGCGGCTGCAGGTGCGTGTTGCGCAGCTCGCCATACTTCGCGTCCACCTCGAAGACGACCGGCGCGTCGATGTCGCCTTCCATGCGCAGCAACGCCCCCGGACGGCGCGGATGCGCCTCGAGCTGCGCGATCGTCATGTCGAACGGAACGCGCACGAACTCGGGCGCCTTGGTGCCGAGCAGTCCCAGCGGCACGCGCTCGAGGCGGTCGAGGCCGCCCAGCGCCGTGCGCAGGTAGAGCGCGTCGCGCGCGAGCGCCATCTTCTGGATCACCGCGTCGCCCTGCGGCACGACGACGCGCGCCGTCGAAAGCTCCGCGCCGGGCTTCAGCCGCAGGATGCGCGCGCGCGGCGCGTTGCGGTGGGACAGCAGGTAGAGATCGTCCTTCCACGCCTCGATCGCGGTGACCTCGTCCTGGAAGCCGACCAATTTGCGCCAATGCGGCTGCGCCGCCGCGAGCTCGCGTTGCTCGGTCACGTGCACCGCGATCGCGCGGCGCGCGCCCTCGCGCACGATCGCGAACGCGAAGCGCGACTCCTCCGGCACGACCAGGGCGGGAATCACGATCTCGGGCACGTCGCGCGCGCCGCCCACGCCGGGCGCGAACACCACCTCGTCCTTGCCGGTATCGCGGCCGAGCACGTGGCGGTAGACGCGCACGTTGGCGTAGCGCCTGGGACCGGCGTTGCCTTCCGGGATGCGCGCGTAGTAGAACGAGCGCCCGTCGGGGTGCCACGCGAGATCGGCGTTGAAGCGCGCGCGATCGATCTCGAACGGCAGGTCGCGCGCCGTGGCGACATCGAACACACGCAGCACCGAGGCCTCGCTGCCGCTCGGCGAAATTCCGTAGGCGACGTGGCGGGCGTCGGGCGACGGCACGAACCAGTCGATCGCGGCGCCCGTGCCGCCGCGCGCAAAGCGCTCCGGATCCACCAGCACGCGCTCCTGCCCGGCGAGGCCGTCGCGCATCGCGAGCACCGGCGTGGACTGCTTTGGCCCGATGCGCAGGTAGAAGACCTTCCCGGCGGCGAGCGACAGCGCGCTCACGTTGGTCGCGTCCTCGGAGAGCGCGCGGATGCGCGCGAGCATCTCGTTGCGGCCGGGAATGCGGTCGAGCACCGCGCGCGTGCGGGCTGCCTGCTCGCGGAAGAACGCCTGGGTCGCCGGATCCGCCGCGTCCTCGAGGGAGCGGAATGGATCCTCGACCTCGACGCCGTGCAGCGTCTCGCGAAACACGGGGACCGCCGCGGGCGGCGCGGCCGCGGGCGCGGCCGGCACGGGAGCGGAGGGCGGGGCCGGGGCCTCGGC
>JANPHA010000228.1:0-4234 GCA_031424255.1 Burkholderiales bacterium
GGCAGCGAGGAAGTGATCCTGGGGCTGTCCGGCGGCGTCGATTCGGCGGTCGCCGCGGCGCTGATCCACAAGGCGATCGGCGACCAGCTCACCTGCATCTTCGTGGACACCGGCCTGCTGCGGCTCGACGAGGGCGACCAGGTGATGGAGACTTTCGCCAGGCACCTCGGCGTGAAGGTCGATCGCGTCAACGCCGCCGACCAGTTCTATCGCGAGCTCGAGGGCATCGAGGACCCGGAGCACAAGCGCAAGATCATCGGCCGGCTCTTCGTCGAGGTGTTCCAGCGCGAGGCGAAGAAGCTGCCCGGGGCGAAGTGGCTCGCGCAAGGCACGATCTATCCCGACGTGATCGAGTCCGCGGGCGCCAAGACCAAGAAGGCCGTGACGATCAAGTCGCATCACAATGTCGGCGGCCTTCCCGAGAGCCTGCACCTGAAGCTGCTCGAGCCGCTGCGCGAGCTCTTCAAGGACGAGGTGCGGCTGCTCGGCGTGGAGCTGGGGTTGCCGCACGCGATGGTCTACCGGCATCCGTTCCCGGGGCCCGGCCTCGGGGTGCGCATTCTCGGCGCGGTGAGGCGCGAGTACGCGGAGCTGTTGAAGCGCGCCGATGCGATCTTCATCGAGGAGCTGCGCAACGCGACCAACGAGGACGGCATCACCTGGTACGACCAGGTGGCCCAGGCCTTCGCCGTGTTCCTGCCGGTGCGCTCCGTGGGCGTGATGGGCGATGGCCGCACGTACGAGTTCGTCGTGGCGCTGCGCGCGGTGACCACCACCGACTTCATGACGGCGGCCTGGGCCGAGCTGCCCTACGCGTTGCTGGCGAAGGTCTCGAGCCGGATCATCAACGAGGTGCGCGGCATCAGCCGCGTAACCTACGACATCTCGAGCAAGCCGCCCGCCACCATCGAGTGGGAATGAATCCTCGCCCGCCACCCCGAAAGGACGAGGAGCGTCAGGCAACCTTCCTGATGGCCGCGCCCTCCGGCAATTTCGCCATCAGTGCGCAGCGCGCGCGCGCTTGCTGCACCGGCAGCGCCATCAGCGGCCAGAAGTTCCACTGATGCGTGATGTCGACGTTGCATTTCGCGCCGCGATGGATGGCCCACAGCACCTTTTCCGGATCGAAGTTGCCGACCGCAGGCGGTGCGACAGGCGTCACCTTGACGGCGCGATTGCCTTTCTGCGGCCGGTTCGTGTGATGGACGCCATCGTGGAGGGCGGCCGGCAATTTATTGGCTACGGATTCGAAAATCCGTGCGCTACCATGCCCCATGGCGGATGATCGTTTCATGCGCGCGGCCCTCGATCTCGCCGCGCAGGCCGCTGCCGCCGGCGAGGTTCCGGTGGGCGCGGTCGTCGTGAAGGACGGACAGGTCATCGGCCGCGGTTTCAATCGCCCGATCACGACCGCGGATCCGACCGCGCACGCCGAGGTGGTCGCGATGCGCGAGGCGGCGGCGTTCCTCGGCAACTACCGCCTGCCCGGCTGCGAGCTCTTCGTGACCCTCGAGCCGTGCGTGATGTGCGTGGGCGCGATGGTCCACGCGCGCATCTCCCGCGTCGTATTCGGCGCGCGCGACCCCAAGACCGGCGCCTGCGGGAGCATCGTCGACTTGCCGGGGCTCGCCACGCTGAACCATCACGCGCGCTTCGAGGGCGGCGTGCTGGCGGAGGAGTGCGGCGCACTGCTGAAGCGCTTTTTCGCCGAGCGCCGCTGACGTTTCCAGCGGGTAGAATGAGTCTCGCCGCACGCCAGCCCGAAGCCGCATGACCGCTCCCCGATTCGTCCACCTTCGCCTGCACACCGAGTACTCCATCGTGGATGGAATCGCGCGCGTGGACGACGCGGTCGCGGCGGCCGTGGCCGACGCGATGCCGGCGCTCGCGATCACCGACGCCTCCAACCTCTTCGGCGCGATCAAGTTCTTCGAGGCGGCCCGCTCCCGGGGCGTGCACCCCATCAACGGCTGCGACGTGGCGATCACCAACGAGCGCAACCGCGACGCCGCGTACCGGATGGTGCTGCTGTGCCGCAACCGCTCCGGCTACCTGCGCCTATGCGACCTGCTCACCCGCGCGCACGCCGAGAACCATTGGCGCGGACGCGCCGAGATCAAGCGCGAATGGCTGCGGCAAAGCGACGGGCTTATCGCGCTCTCGGGCGCCCAGGCGGGCGACGTGGGCATGGCGCTCGCAGCGGGCAACGCCGACCAGGCCGAAAGGCTCGCGCGCCAGTGGATGGCGGATTTTCCCGGATCGTTCTACGTCGAGGTGCAGCGCGTCGATCCGGCCAAGAGCGCGGCGCCCGTGGCCGCCGCGGCGGCACTCGCCTCGCGACTCGGGATCCCCGTGGTCGCGACCCACCCGATCCAGTTCGTGCGCCGCGAGGACTATCAGGCCCACGAGGCGCGCGTGTGCATCGCGCAGGGTTATGTGCTGGGCGATGCGCGCCGCCCGCGCGACTTCCAGCCGGCGCAGTACTTCAAGACGCAGGCCGAGATGGCCGAGCTCTTCTCGGACATGCCCGAGGCGCTCGAGAACTCGGTGGAGATCGCGCGCCGCTGCGCGTTCGAGTTCACGCTCGGCAAGAGCCGCCTGCCCGACTTTCCGACTCCGAACGGCGAATCGATCGGCGACTTCCTGCGCAGCGAGGCCCTGGCCGGGCTCGACAAGCGCCTCGCGCGCCTCTATCCCGACGCGGCGCTGCGCGATGCCGAGCGCCCGCGCTATCTCGAGCGGCTCGAGTACGAGGCGAAGACCATCGTGCAGATGGGCTTCCCGGGCTACTTCCTGATCGTCGCCGATTTCATCCACTGGGCGCGCACCCACGGCGTCCCGGTCGGGCCCGGCCGCGGCTCGGGCGCGGGCTCGCTGATCGCGTACTCGCTCGGCATCACCGACCTCGATCCGCTGCGCTACGAGCTGCTGTTCGAGCGCTTCCTCAATCCGGAGCGCGTGTCGATGCCCGACTTCGACATCGACTTCTGCCAGGACGGCCGCGACCGCGTGATCGACTACGTGCGCCAGAAGTACGGCGCCGAATGCGTCTCGCAGATCGCGACCTTCGGCACGATGGCCGCGAAGGCGGTGGTGCGCGACGTGGGGCGCGTGCTCGGCATGCCCTACGGGGAAGTCGACCGCATCGCGAAGCTCGTGCCGTTCGAGCTCGGCATCACGCTCGAAAGGGCGCTCCAGGTCGAGCCGCAACTGAAGGCGCTGGTCGACGAGCAGGAAGAGGTGAGGGAGCTGATGACCCTCGCGCGGGCCCTGGAGGGCCTCACGCGCAACGTGGGCATGCATGCGGGCGGCGTGCTGATCGCCCCCGGCAAGCTCACCGACTTCACGCCGCTCTACTGCACCGAGGGCTCGGTCGCGACCGTGAGCCAGTTCGACAAGGACGATGTCGAGAAGGTCGGGCTGGTGAAGTTCGACTTCCTCGGGCTCACGACCCTCACGATCCTCGCCGAGAGCGAGCGCAACGTGCGCGCGCTGGGCGCGGCCGACTTCGACATCCAGGAAATCCCGCTCGACGACCCCGCCTCGTACAAGGTGTTCTCCTCGGGCAATACGGTGGCGATCTTCCAGTTCGAATCGCGCGGCATGCGCGACCTCATCATGAAGGCGCGTCCCGACCGCCTCGAGGACCTGATCGCTTTGAACGCGCTCTATCGGCCGGGGCCGATGGACCTGATTCCCGAGTTCATCGAGAGGAAGCACGGCCGCCAGCGCTGGGAATACCTCGATCCGCGCCTGAAGGAGATCCTCGAGCCGACCTACGGCGTGATGACCTACCAGGAGCACGTGATGACCATCGCGCAGGTGATCGGCGGCTACACGCTCGGCGCGGCCGACCTGCTGCGCCGCGCGATGGGCAAGAAGAAGCCCGAGGAGATGGCCAAGCAGCGCGTGATCTTCACGCAGGGCGCCATGCAACGCGGCGTCCCGGTCGAGAAGGCGGTGATGCTCTTCGACCAGATGGAGAAGTTCGCCGGCTACGGCTTCAACAAGTCGCACGCCGCCGCCTACGCGCTGCTGGCCTATCACACGGCCTACCTCAAGACCCATCATCCGGCGCCGTTTTTCGCGGCCAACATGTCGGCGGCGATGGACGACACCGACAAGGTGCAGGTGCTGGCCGGCGACGCCAGGGCCAATGGCGTCGCGATCCTGCCGCCGGACGTCAACCTCTCCGGCTACCGGTTCCACCCCACCGACGCGAAGACCGTGCGCT
>JANPHA010000229.1:0-2144 GCA_031424255.1 Burkholderiales bacterium
AAGCGTTGATGCGGCCGATGGCCCTCGGCCTCATCGCGGGGCTCGCCGCGGCGACGCTGCTCTCTTATCCGCTCGATTCCTTCCCCTGGAGCGCAAGCATGCATGCACGCCAGAATTGGCTCGCACTCTGGCCGCTCCTCTCGGCGATGGCAGCGCTGGGAGCGCTCGCCGGCGCCTTCGCGTTGGGGAGCCGCGGACTCATGGGCCTGTGCGTGGTCGCCGCACTTCTGCACATCTCGCATTTCTACTACGCGATGGGGACCTCGCTGCTGATCAAATCCTTGACGATGATGGTGCTGGGCGCGGCACTGCTCGCCAGCGCGCACTATCTCAAACGAGGAGCGCCCCGATGACGATGACCGCCACGCGAGCGCTCATCCTGCTCGGAACGGCCCTCGTTCTTGGAGCGATCAACTTCTCGATCGCGGGGAAGGAAAGCATCAAGCGCAACGGCGAGATCGTCTACCTCGATCTCACGCCCCGCGATCCGCGATCGATGATGCAAGGCGACTACATGGCGCTGCGGTTTCGCCTGGCGCAGGAAATCGAGACAAGCCTGAAATCAGCGCTCAGTGAAGGCGCGACGGGCTTCGCGAACATCACTCTCGATGGGAATCGCGTAGCAAGCCTCGCCAAGCCCGACACGCCATCAAACCTCAAGATCCGCTATCGCCTGCGCAAGGGCGCGGTATGGCTCGGCACGAACGCGTTCTTCTTCGAGGAAGGCTCCGACGCCCGCTACGCCCCCGCCCGGTATGGCGAGTTCCGGGTGGATCCGGCGAGCGGGGAGGCGGTGCTCGTGGGGCTGAGGGACGCGAAGTTCGGGAGGTTGTAACGATAAACGGGCGGCGTATGATGCAGACGCCAACCCCAGGGAGACCCCCATGCCCGCTCTCCACCCCGCCTGGCTTCTCGCAGCCACCGCATCACTCCTCCCGCTTTCCGTCCTCGCCCACGACGACGCCACATCCGTCTCGAAAAAGGGCAAGCTCGGCCGCGTCCTCTTCCAGACCACGTGCACCCCGGAGGCGCAGGCGCAGTTCGAGCGCGCGCTCGCGATGCTGCATTCGTTCTACTTCCCGGAGACGGTGAAGGCATTCACCGCGATCCCGAAGACCGACCCCGATTGCGCGATCGCCTACTGGGGCATGGCGATCAGCCAGCGCCCCAACCCGCTGGTGGGCCCGTTCGACGCCGCGACGTTGAAGCGCGGGCTGGACATGGTGCAGAAGGGTGAATCGATCGGCGCCAAGAGCGAGCGCGAGCGCGACTGGCTCGCCGCGATGAAGACCTACTACCAGGACTACGAGACCGTCGACCAGGACACGCGCACGAAGAGGTACGAGCGCGCGATGGATGCGCTCGCGAAGAAGTACCCGACCGACGTCGAGGCGAAGGTGTTCCATGCGCTCGCGTTGAACGAGATCTTCGACCACAAGTCGATGCAGCCGCTGCTGCAGGCCGTCGCGATCCTCGAGCCGCTCGACAAGAAGTATCCCGACCACCCCGGCATCACCCACTATCTCATCCACAGCTACGACTTCGCGCCGATCGCGCAGAAGGGGCTGCCCGCCGCCGACAAGTACGCGCGGATCGCGCCCGCCGCGCCGCACGCGCAGCACATGCCCTCGCACATCTACTCGATGGTCGGCAAGTGGAAGGAATCGATCGCGTCCAACGAGCGCTCGGTGGAGGTTTCGGAGGCGTACGCGAAGGAGGCGAAGATGGACGGCGTGCTCGCCGGCGTGCCGCACTCCTACGACTTCATGCAGTACGCCTACCTGCAGCTCGGCCAGGACGCCAAGGCGAAGGCGATGATCGACAAGAGCGCGCAGGTGAAGAAGGTGATCGGCCCGGTCTCGGCGGGCAACACCGCGCGCGCCGCCGTGCCCGCGCGCTACATGCTCGAGCGCCAGGACTGGAAAGGCGCGGCGGAGCTCACCCCGCTGAATACCCCCTTCCCGCCGGCGGAAGCCATCACGTACTTCGCACGCGCGATGGGCAAGGCCCGCAGCGGCGACGCGGCCGGCGCGCAGGCCGACATCGACAAGATGATGGCGCTGCGCGAAGGGCTCCTCAAGGCGAACCAGGGCTACTGGGCCGAGCAGGTCGAGGTCCAGATCCTCGCCGCGCGCGCGTGGCAG
>JANPHA010000230.1:0-9652 GCA_031424255.1 Burkholderiales bacterium
TGGTTTAACGCAATATTAACGCCAATGAAGTTGAGGGGCGTTTCACATGTTGTTGATGATCGATAACTACGATTCCTTCACGTATAACCTCGTACAGTACCTGGGCGAGCTCGGCGAGGATGTAAAGGTCATTCGCAACGACGAGATGGGCGCAGACGAGATCGAGCGCCTCGCGCCGCGCCGCATCGTCCTCTCGCCGGGTCCCTGCACGCCCAACGAGGCGGGCGTCTCGCTCGAGCTGATCGCGCGCTTCGCCGGGCGCCTGCCGCTCCTCGGCGTGTGCCTCGGCCACCAGGCGATCGGCCAGGCGTTCGGCGGAAAGATCATCCACGCGAAGACGCTGATGCACGGGAAGGTCTCGCGCATCCACCATTCGGGAAAGGGTGTGTTCAGCGGCCTGCCGACCCCGTACGACGCCACGCGCTACCATTCGCTCGCGATCGAGCGCGCGAGCTGCCCGCAGGAGCTCGAGGTGACCGCATGGACCGAGGACGGCGAGATCATGGGCGTGCGCCACCGCACCCTGCCGATCGAGGGCGTGCAGTTCCATCCCGAGTCGATCCTCACCGAGCACGGCCACGCGCTGCTGCGCAACTTTCTTGCCGAGTAGAGGGATTCCACGATGTTCACGCCCCTGGAAGCGATCAACCGCCTGTGCGACAAGCGCGAGATCTTCTATGACGAGATGGTCGACCTGATGCGCCAGGTGATGGAGGGCAAGGTGCCTCCGGTGCAGCTCGCCGCGATCCTCATGGGATTGCACGTGAAGACCGAATCGGTCTCCGAGATCGCCGCCGCCGCCTCCGTCATGCGCGAGTTCTCGACCAAGGTCGATGCGTCGGGACTCGAGCATCTCGTCGATACCTGCGGCACCGGCGGCGTCAAGTCGCACACGTTCAACATCTCGACGACCGCGGCGTTCGTGGCGGCCGCGGCGGGCGCGCGCGTGGCCAAGCATGGCGGCCGCGCGGTGTCGTCGCAATCCGGCAGCGCCGACCTGCTCGAGTCGCTCGGCGTGAGCCTCGCGACGACGCCGGAGCAGGTGGGCCTCGCGATCCGCGAGGTGGGATTGGGTTTCATGTTCGCGCCCAACCATCATCCCGCGATGAAACACGCCGCACCCGTGCGCAAGGAGCTCGGCATGCGCACGATCCTCAACATCCTCGGGCCTCTCACCAATCCCGCGGGAGCGCCCAACCAGGTGATGGGAGTCTTCCACGAGGACCTGGTCGGCATCCAGGCGCGCGTGCTCAAGATGCTCGGCAGCCGCCACGTGATCACCGTGCACGGCCACGACGGCCTCGACGAGATCACGATCACCGGCCCCACGCACGTGGCCGAGCTGAAGCACGACTTCATCACCGAGTACACGATCGAGCCGAAGCAGTTCGGCCTCGACGTCGCCCCGATCGAGGCGATCCAGGTGAAGGACGCGGCCGAATCGAAGGCGCGCGTCGAGAGCGTCCTCGCCAACGAGCCCGGCCCTTCGCGCGACATCGTGATCCTGAACGCGGCCGCCGCGCTCTACGTGTCGGGCGTGGTCGCGAGCCTCTGGGACGGTGTCGCGGTAGCGCGCGATGCGCTCGCGAGCGGCGCCGCGCGCGCCAAGCTCGACCAGCTGGTGCGCTTCACGCGCGGCCTCGCGAAGGCGGGCTAGCGTGTCGACTGTTCTCGATCGCATCATCGCGGTCAAGCGACGCGAGATCGAGGAATCGAAGGCGCGCATTCCCGCGCAGGAGATGCAGCGGCGCGCCGCCGCCGCTTCGCCGCCGCGAGGGTTCGAGCGCGCGCTTCGCGCGAAGATGGCGGCAGGCACGCCCGCGGTGATCGCCGAGATCAAGCGCGCGAGCCCGAGCAAGGGCCTGATCCGCGCCGATTTCGATCCCGCTCGCATCGCCGCTTCCTACGAAGCCAACGGCGCGGCCTGCATCTCGGTTCTCACCGACCGCGAGTTCTTCGGCGGCTCGCCCGACGATTTGAGCGCAGCGCGCGGCGCGTGCGCATTGCCGGTGTTGCGCAAGGATTTCATGGTCGATCCCTATCAGGTGCACGAAGCGCGATCCTGGGGCGCCGATTGCATCCTGCTGATCATGGATGCCGCGCCCGATGCGGACTTCCTCGTGATGGCCGGGCTCGCGCGCGCCCTCGGAATGGACGTCCTGGTGGAATGCCACGACGCTTCCCAGCTGGAACGGGCGTTGCGGCTCCCCACCCGGCTCCTGGGCATCAACAATCGCGACCTTCGGACCTTCGAAACCCGGCTCGAAACGACCCTCGCGCTGGTCGGCCAGGTGCCCCAAGGTCATGTTCTAGTGAGCGAAAGTGGGATCGCCTCCCGCGCTGACGTGGACCGGTTGTCGGTGGCGGGTGTGAGCGCCTACTTGGTAGGAGGCGCCTTCATGGCCGCCGCCGATCCGGGAAAGGAGCTCCGAAACGTGTTTTTTGAGGCGCCCTAGGGAGTGTTGCGCAGGAACAACAAGGGGCTTGGTTTGTTGCGTATCCGGCAAAAAACCCCTTGAGTGAAGCGCTTGCCTTTGGCATGATGCGGGTGGCTTCTCAAAAAGAATTCCAGGAAGTTCCAAAAATACGGGGCGACAAAATCCCCACGAGGTTTCCAAAGAAATCGCAGAAGTAAAGACGGCCTCACTTCAACAAAGGAGATTCTGATGAACAAAAAGCTGATCGCTCTGGCAGTCGCTGGCGCATCCCTGGCGCCCGCCGCCATGGCTCAGACCGCGAACCCGGTCACGCTCTACGGCCGCGTCTATGCGACGTTCGAGTCCGTCGAAGCGAAGGGTGGCGCGACCCCCGTTGCTCGCCGTAATCGCGTTTCCGATCAATCGTCGCTCCTCGGTGTCCGCGGCACGGAAGACCTGGGTGGCGGCCTGAAGGCCTTCTTCCAGCTCGAGACCGGCTTCAAACCCGATCAAAACGACACCGGCTTCGCCCAACGTAACAGCGGCGTCGGCCTGCAAGGCGGATGGGGCAGCCTGCTGCTCGGTCGCTGGGATACGCCGTGGAAAACCACCACCATCGCCGTCGATCCGTTCGGCGATCTGACGCTCGGTGGCATCACCGCCGCGCTGAGCGGCAGCGGCGTGGCCGGCGTTCAAGGCCAGTTCGATCGCCGTGAACAGAACAACGTGCAGTACTGGTCCCCGAGCTTCGCCGGCATCGCCGTGCGCTTGAGCTATGCCGCGAACGAGGGCAAGACCGCTACGCTGAACCCGGGCAGCAACGGCGCCAGCGTCACGTGGACCGGCGGCAACATCTACGTCGGTTACGCGTACCACGAGTTCAAGGACCAACCGTTCGGCACCGTGACTCCGTCGAAGCAGTCGGGTAACGCGCTGTTCGGCAACTTCAGCTTCGGCCCGATCAAGCTCGGCGCCATTGCCGAAGAGATGAAGCGCGATGGATTCACCAAGCAGAAGGCGTGGATGGCCAACGTCGTCTGGACGCTCGGCAACAACCAGCTGATCTATCAGCACTCGGACGCCAAGGATGGTGGTGCGAACGGTGCGAGCCAGCCGAAGTGCAAGGTCGACGCGCTGGGTTACCAGTACAACTTCTCGCGCCGCACCTTCTTCCTGGCGCAGTACGTGAAGATCGACAACAACGCGGTCGCGACCTGCAACTTCGGCGCGAACGCTTTGACCATCGCCGCGGGGCAGGATCCCCAGGGCGTGTCGCTCGGCATTCGTCACGTGTTCTGATCGCCTACGGCGAATAGCACGATCGAGGGCGCGGCCAACCAGCCGCGCCCTTTTTTATTTCCCATGGCAATTCCGTTTCCCCCATCGCTCTCGAAAGCGGTCGACCAGCTTCTCATCGCAGCCGATGAGGCGCTGAGGACGCTCTCGGGCTCGGGTTCGGCTGCGCGGCCTTCGCCGAGCGTCGGCAGCGAAGGCCCGCAATCGAAGAGCGATCGCGAGCTCTCCGCGCGCCTGATGAGGGTCAATCACACCGGGGAGATCTGCGCGCAGGCGTTGTACAGCGGCCAAGCGATGGTCGCGCGCGATGCGGGCGTGCGCGGCGCGCTGTTGTCCGCGGCGGCCGAAGAGCGTGACCACCTCGCATGGTGCCGCGACCGCCTCGAGCATCTCGATTCGCGCTCGAGCCTCCTCGATCCCCTCTGGTACGCGGGATCGTTCGCGTGGGGAATCGCTTCGGGGCTCGCGGGCGACCGCTGGAGCCTGGGGTTTCTCGCGGAGACCGAGGACCAGGTCGAGCGGCACCTTGAAGGCCATCTCGAGCGATTGCCGGCCGACGATCACGCGAGCCGCGCGGTCGTCGCGCAGATGCGCGCCGACGAGAATCGCCACGGGTCCATGGGGCGCGCGCTGGGCGCCGAAGAGTTGCCGCCGCCGGTCAAGGCCGCGATGCGCATCGCATCGAAGGTGATGACGGGAACCGCCTACTGGGTCTAGGGGCTCACGCCTCGCGCACCTCGAATTCGAAATCGATCTGCGCGGTCTTCGCGAGCATGATCGTCGCCGAACAGTACTTTTCCTTCGAGAGGCGAATGGCGCGCTCGACCTGCGCGGCGGCGAGCCCCTTGCCAGTCACGACGAAGCGGAAGTGGATGCGGGTGAAGACCTTCGGATCCTCGGGCGCGCGTTCGGCGTCGAGCTCGATCGTGCATCCGGTGACCTGCTGCCGTGCCTTGCGCAGGATGTGCACAACGTCGATCGCGCTGCATGCGCCTGTGCCCATCAGCACGAGCTCCATCGGACGCGCGCCGAGATTGCGACCGCCGACGTCGGGCGCGGCGTCGACCACCACCGCGTGGCCGCTTCCGCTCTCCGCGACGAACGTCATTCCCTCCACGAGCTGGATGCGCGCCTTCATCGAAGTGCTCCCGATGACGTGTTGATCATCCGCTGTGCTCCGGCTCTTCCACGATCGGATCGAGCCAGATCTTCATCAGGCTCCACCCGATGGCGAGCAGCGCGGGTCCGACGAACAGCCCGATGAATCCGAACGCGAGCGCACCGCCGAAGACACCGAGCACCACCAGCAGCATCGACAGGTTGCCCGCGCGGCTCATCAGGATGGGCTTCACGAAATTGTCGACCGAGCTGATCACCGCGGTGCCGTAGACCAGCATGAAGATCGCCCAACCGGTCTCGCCGCGGAAATACAGCCAGGCCGCCGCGCCGCCCCACACCAGCACCGGGCCCATCGGCACGAGGGAGAGGATGAAGGTGAGCGCGCCGAGCAGGAACGCGCCCGGAACGCCGGCGATCAGGAAGCCGATCACGGCCACGGCGGCCTGCGCGAATGCCGTCCCCAGCAAGCCGTAGACGACGCCCTTCACGGCGCTTTGCGCGGTGGAGATGATCTGCGCGCCATACTGCGGGCCCGCCAGCCTCACCATGCCCTCGATCAGCAGCCGGCGCACGCGCTCGCCGTCGCGGTAGAAAAAGAATGCGACGAACAACGCGATCAGCACCTGGATCAGGCCATTGGCTACCCCGGCGCCCATGGCGACCGCGAGCGCCTTGGCCGGGTCCGCGAGGCGCTTGGCGAGGGCCACGAGCTCCGTGCGGCTCTGCATCAGGATCTGCCAATACTCGTTGAGCGATGGACCGATCACCGGCAGGTTGCGCACGAACTGCGGCAGCTCGATGGTCGAGCGCTGGTCGAGAAACCCGCGCGCCATCTCGACGAAATCGGCCGAGTGCACCACCAGCGTCTGCGCCGCGAGCGCGACCGGCAGCGCGAGCAGGATCACCATGAGCAGCACGATGATCAGCGCCGCGAGCCAGGCGCGCCCGCCCATGCGCCCGCGCATGTGGACGAACACGGGCCAGGTGGAAAAGCAGAGAACCCCCGCGAACAGGATCGCGCCCAGGAACGGCTGCAGGATGAGAAAGCAGCCAAGCACCAGCAGGGCCACGCCGGCGACGCGGGCATATTGCTCGAAACGGGTGGATTCCATCGTGGAGTGGGGCGGCGCTCGAGGAGCTCGTCCCGGATTCTAGCCGAGACCGGGTTTGACACAAAGACCTGATTTACCTATAATTTCAGGTTGCTAGTCCCCCAAACAAAGCGGCCAAAGTATCGGGAGCGAGACTTCCGGCACCCAGTGCTGCGTATAGAGAGCACGAAAGGAATACCCATGAAGACCTTCTCGGCCAAGCCGGAAGAGGTCCGGCGCGACTGGTTTGTCGTCGACGCCACGGACAAGATCCTCGGGCGTCTCGCGGCGGAAGTCTCGCGGCGCCTGCGCGGCAAGCACAAGGCCGAATTCACTCCCCACGTCGACACCGGCGACTACATCGTCATCGTGAACGTGGAGAAGATTCGCGTCACCGGCGCCAAGGCCACGGACAAGAAGTACTACCGCCACTCGACGTATCCGGGCGGTCTCTACGAGACGAACTTCACCAAGCTGCAGGCTCGCCACCCCGACCGTGTGCTCAAGCTCGCGGTGAAGGGCATGTTGCCCAAGGGACGGCTCGGCTACGCGATGATCAAGAAGCTCAAGATCTACGCCGGCCCCGAGCATCCGCATTCGGCGCAGCAGCCCAAAGCCCTCGAGATCTAAGGAGCGACCATGATCGGCAAATACAACTACGGCACGGGCCGCCGCAAGAACGCGGTGGCGCGGGTTTTCATCAAGTCCGGCAAGGGCGAGATCATCGTGAACGGCAAGTCCGTGGACGTGTTCTTCTCGCGCGAGACCGGCCGCATGATCGTGCGCCAGCCCCTCGAGCTCACCAACCACGCGACGACGTTCGACATCAAGGTGAACGTGTTCGGCGGCGGCGAGTCGGGCCAGGCCGGCGCGGTGCGCCACGGCATCACGCGCGCCCTGATCGAGTACGATCCCACCCTCAAGCCCGCCCTCTCGAAGGCGGGGCTGGTCACGCGCGATGCGCGCGAGGTCGAGCGCAAGAAGGTGGGCCTGCACAAGGCGCGACGTCGCAAGCAGTTCTCGAAACGCTGAGGCGGGAGATCGCTGTTCGCATGCCGTGCACGAACAAAGCCGCCGCGAAGCGGCTTTGTCGTTTCGGGTGTCGCCTGAAAAGCGGGCTGCGGGGAGGAACAACCGGATGATCAAGGTGGGCGTGGTAGGCGGGACCGGCTACACGGGCGTCGAGTTGCTGCGGCTGCTCGCCGGGCATTCCGAGGTCGAGGTCGTGGCCATCACTTCGCGTGGCGAGACCGGCGTCAAGGTCGCCGACTATTTTCCGTCGCTGCGCGGACGCTTCGACCTGGCGTTCAGCGATCCGGCCAGCGCGCCGCTGAAGGATTGCGACTGCGTGTTCTTCGCCACCCCCAACGGTGTCGCGATGGGCCAGGCACGCGCGCTGCTCGAGTCCGGCGCGAAAGTGATCGACCTGTCCGCCGATTTCCGCCTCAAGGACCGCGCGGTATGGGAGAAGTGGTACAAGGTGACGCACGCGTCGCCGGAGCTCTTCGCCGAGGCGGTCTACGGACTGCCGGAGATCAACCGCGAGCGCATCCGCAAGGCCCGCCTGGTCGCCAACCCCGGGTGTTACGCGACTGCGGTGCAGCTTGCATTGCTGCCGCTGGTGGAGACCGATTTCATCGATCATGGCCATTTGATTGCCGATTCGAAATCGGGGGCGAGCGGCGCCGGCCGCAAGGCCGAAGTCGACATCCTGTTCTCCGAGGTCACCGACAACTTCAAGGCGTACGCGGTGAAGGGCCATCGCCATCACCCCGAGATTCTCGAGAGCCTCACGAGCCTCGAGGGTGTCTCGGGACGCCACATCGGGCTCACGTTCGTGCCGCACCTCGTGCCGATGGTGCGCGGCATTCTCGCCACGGTCTACGCACGCATCACGACGCCGACGGATTTCCAAGCGCTCTTCGAGAAGCGTTATGCGAAGGAGCCGTTCGTCGACGTGCTGCCGCCGGGCTCGCAGCCCGAGACGCGCTGGGTGCGCGGCACCAACCAGTGCCGCATCGCCGTGCACCGCCCCTTCGACGGGGATACGCTGGTGGTGCTCGCGGTGGAGGACAACCTGATGAAAGGCGCGGCCGGCCAGGCGGTGCAGAACATGAACCTCATGTTCGGCTTCCCCGAGAAACAAGCGATCGACCACATCGCCGTGGTGCCCTGATGCGCGGCATCGGGCGCCGGCTGCGAAGCAGTTTCGGGATCGGCTCTTCCCGGATGGCGATCCGATCGCAGCTCGCGTGGTATTGGCGCTGGCTGGTCAACCTGCTGATGATGGTCGCGGTCGCCGGAGTGGTCTGGTGGCTCGTGCAGAACAGCTACCGCATCACCGGCTCCGACCTCGAGGAGGTGCGCCAGAGGATCGGCTCGCTCGGCGAGGAGAACCGCATCATGAAGCGCGACCTGGACGCCGCCAAGGGCACGCTGGTCGAGCGCGATCGCCAGCTGCAGATCGAGAAGGCCGCGCAGGGCGAGCTCGCGCGCAGCGTGGCGCAGCTGCAGGACGAGAATGCGTCGCTGAAGGAAGACCTAGGGTTCCTGCGCAAGCTGATGTCCTCGGGCGCGACGCCGGAAGGCGTGGGCGTCTCCGACCTCAAGGTCGAGCGCGACGGCAAGCCGAACGAATTCCGCTACCGCATGCTGCTGACCCAGGGCGGGCAGCGCAAGAGCGACTTCAAGGGCAAGGTGCAGATCGTGGCGCGGGTGGCCCAGGGGCCGACGCTCAGCACGCTCACGTTCCCCGACCCGGAAGCGAGCGAATCCGCCGGCAGCTTCGACTTCCGCTTCTATCACAAGGTCGAGGGGCGCTTCGGCATTCCCGAGGGATCGACCCTCAAAAGCGTCGATGTGCGGGTTTTGGCGCTGCCCGGTGGACAGGTTAAACTGTCACGTACCCTGAACATGCCATAGCATAGGGAGACCACGATGTTCGGAAAGTCGAACAAACCCAGCCCGATCGACAGCCTCATCGGGGCAGGCACCACCATCGAAGGGGACATCTCCTTCACCGGCGGGCTGCGTATCGACGGGCACGTGAAGGGCAACGTGAAGGCGACCGGAAATAAACCCGGCACGCTGGTCGTCTCGGAGCTTGCAAAAGTCGAGGGCGACATCGATGTAGCCCATGTAGTGATCAACGGCACCGTCGCAGGGCCGGTTCGCGGCTCGGAGTACGTCGAACTCCTGCCCAAGGCGCGGGTCACAGGGAATGTCTCGTATAAATCGATCGAGATCCACGTTGGCGCGATTGTCATGGGGCAACTGATGTACGAAAGCCCGCAGAAAAGCGACAAGGTGATCGAGTTGAAGCCCCATTCGGGCAGCTCGGACTGATCCCGATCCCACGGAGAACCACGATGAACGATATGGCCACGGCAATGCCGGATCCCCTTCTCTTCACCGAGAGCGCAGCCAACAAGGTGAAGGCGCTGATCGAGGAGGAAGGCAACAACGATCTCAAGCTGCGCGTCTTCGTGACGGGCGGCGGGTGCTCGGGCCTGCAGTACGGCTTCACCTTCGACGAGATCACCAACGAGGACGACACGGTGATGCAGAAGAACGGCGTGAGCCTCCTCATCGATCCAATGAGCTACCAGTACCTGATGGGCGCCGAGATCGATTACACCGAGGGACTGGAGGGCGCTCAGTTCGTGATCAAGAACCCGAACGCCAGTTCCACCTGCGGCTGCGGGTCGTCGTTCTCGGTCTAGGTTTTCG
>JANPHA010000231.1:0-22755 GCA_031424255.1 Burkholderiales bacterium
AGCACCTCGAGGGCGGTTGCGAACGCCGGAACCGACAGCGCGTGCGTGTCGATGCCTAGAAACAGCGGACCTTCGGTTTTCTGCCGCGCACGATGGTCGCAAATCGCCTGAGCGATCGCGACGATGTGCGATTCGTTGAACGCCTTGTCAAACGCGCAACCGCGATGGCCCGAGGTGCCGAACCGAACGCGTTGCTGCGGCACGGATGGCTCCGGGAGCAGCGCGTAGTACGCCGTGACGAGCCGCGGCACGTCGACGCGCATCGAAGCGGGGGCCGGGAGTCCGGCGAGGGGGCTCACGGGTTCTCCTCATTTCGATTCCTCGGGCTTGCCGATCAAAGGCAGAGACTACGTGAGGATTCCCGCGTCGGTCGGTTCGATAGCGAACAGACCGTCGCGGGGCTCTTCGATATCCTCGTCTTATCCCGCATACCGGCGGTCATGTCGGGTTCGAATTGAGCGAGAGCGGGCGAACGATTCTGCAGCGATTGTTCGAGATCAGGGCGCACTTCGGTGGCCTGGACTCGCTGGGGAAGCACGCCGACGAGGAACCGCCGCTGCGATCGGAGCTTTTCAGCGCCGATCAGATGGAGCAGCACGGCAAGAGCCTGGCGGCCGCGCATCGGGTGGCGCCGGGCCGCGCGCGCGACCGGTTGCTCGCGCGGCTGGCCGAAAACGAAGCCGTCCTGGTGGAAGTCTGCGGCGATCTCACCGCCGCGGTCACTGCAAACCGCCGCATCACGCCCGGCGCGGAATGGCTGCTCGACAATTTCTATCTAATCGAAGAGCAGATTCGTACCGCCAAGCGCCACCTGCCCAAGGGGTACAGCCGCGAGCTTCCCCGATTGGCGCATGGTCCTTCCGCCGGTCTTCCGCGCGTCTACGACCTCGCGTTGGAAGCAATCTCGCACGGTGACGGCAGGGTCGACGTGGAGAGTCTTTCCCGTTTCGTGGCCGCATACCAAACGGTGACCCCGCTCAAGGTAGGCGAGTTGTGGGCCGTTCCCATCATGTTGCGGCTCGCGCTCATCGAGAATCTCCGCCGCGTCGGAGTCCGGATCGCGGCCGCCACGATCGATCGTGGCCGGGCCGATGCGTGGGCGGACCAGATGATCGACGTCGCCGAACAGGATCCCAGGAGCCTGATCCTGGTGATCGCGGACATGGCGCGCTCGAACCCGCCGATGGTGAGCTCGTTCGTCGCGGAGCTCGCGCGCCGGTTGCAGGGCCAGAGCGCCGCGTTGGCACTTCCGCTCACCTGGATCGAGCAGCGGCTCTCCGAGCTCGGCTTTTCGATCGAGCAGCTGGTGCAATCGGAAGCGCAGCAGCAGGCTGGCGTCCAGGTCTCGATCAGCAACACCATCGGCAGCCTTCGCTTCCTGGGAGCGATGGACTGGCGCGATTTCGTCGAGTCGATGAGCGGTGTCGAGCGGAAGTTGCGGGAAGACCCGGGCGGGCATTACGGCCGGATGGATTTCGCGACGCGCGATCGGTACCGGCACGTCGTGGAGGAGATCGCGAAAGGCAGCTCTCTCTCGGAAGTCGAGGTGGCGCGCAAGGCGATCCAGCTGGCCCATGAGCGCACCGCCGGCGCGGCCGGCAGAAGCGACGACCGCGCGGCCCACGTGGGTTTCTTTCTGGTCGACAAGGGGCGACCACGCCTCGAACGCGCGGCGCATATGCGCATGTCTGCCTCCGAGGCGTTGCGCAGGGTAGGGCGGAAAATCCCCTTGCTGGCGTACCTTGGCGCGATCACGGTGATTACGGCGGCCCTTACCGCGACCCTGTTGGCGAAGGCCCACGGCGATGGCGCTGCGGACGATCTGCTCGTGCCGCTTGGAATCCTCTTGCTGTTGGCCACCAGCCAACTCGCCGTGGGGATGGTGAATTGGGTCGCGACATTGCTCGTCACGCCGCGCCCTTTGCCGCGCATGGACTTTTCGCGGGGGATTTCGCCTGAGTCACGCACGCTGGTGGCGGTGCCGACGCTGCTTACCGGCGCCGCGAGCATCGAAGCCCTGGTCGAGGCGCTGGAGGTTCGGTTCCTCGCCAATCGCGACGTCAATCTGCATTATTGCCTGCTTACGGATTTTCAGGACGCGTCCGCGGAAACGCTGCCCGAGGACGATTCGTTTTTGCAGCTCGCTCGAAAAGGCATCGAAGACCTGAACGAGAGGTACCCGCGCGCGGCGGATCCGGCCGGCGACACGTTCTTTCTCCTTCACCGTCCGCGCCGCTGGAATCCGACTGAAAAAGTGTGGATGGGATACGAGCGCAAGCGTGGGAAGCTCGCGGACCTGAATTCGTTTCTGCGCGGCGGCGCGAAGGATCGCTTCTCGCTCGTCGTGGGTGAGACCGCGGTGCTCTCCGGCGTGAAATACGTGATCACGCTCGATACCGACACGCAACTGCCGCGCGACTCGGCGCGCCAGTTCGTCGGCGTGATGGCGCATCCGTTGAATCGCGCGCGCTTCGATGATTCCGGCGGGCGCAAGGGCGGCGAGCGGGTGACCGAAGGCTACGGAATCCTCCAGCCGCGCGTGAGCGTGAGCCTCCCCGGCGCGAACCGCTCGTGGTACGCGCGCATGCACCGCGGAGAGCCGGGCATCGATCCCTATACGCGCGCCATCTCCGACGTATACCAGGACGTGTCCGACGAGGGTTCCTTCATCGGAAAGGGGATTTACGATGTCGACGCGTTCGAGCGGGCCCTCGATGGGCGCTTTCCCGAGAACCGCATCCTCAGCCACGACCTGCTCGAGGGGTGCTATGCGCGCTCGGGATTGTTGAGCGACGTGCAGTTGTACGAGGAGTATCCGTCGAGCTATGGCGCGGACATGAGCCGCCGGCACCGCTGGATTCGCGGCGACTGGCAACTGGCGGGATGGCTGCTCCCGCTCGTGCCCGGCCCCGGCAAGCACCGGCTGGCAAATCCGTTGTCGGGGCTCTCGCAGTGGAAGCTCTTCGACAACCTGCGTCGCAGCCTCGTCCCTGCGGCGTTGACGCTGCTGCTGCTCCTCGGATGGACCATGCTCGCGAATGCCTGGCTATGGACCCTGGCGGTGATCGCGATCCTCGTGCTTCCCTCGGCGAGTGCCCTCATCGTGGAATTGATGCGCAAGCCGGACGAGGTGCCGGTGCGGCAGCATCTCGCCGCCATGGCGGACGTGGCCGCCCGGCACGCCGCTCAAGCGTTGCTGACGCTGGCATTCCTTCCGTACGAGGCGACGGTCGCCCTCGATGCGATCGCGCGCACCGCGTGGCGGATGCTCGTGACGCACCGACGGCTTCTCGAATGGAATGCGTCGGCCGCCGAATCGGACACGACGGCCCGGTCGATGGGGATCGCGCCGGTCGGCGCCACGGCAGCAGCGATCGTATTGGCGGTATCGGCGCCGTCGGCGCTCGCGGTCGCCGCGCCGATCCTTTTCCTGTGGTTCGCCTCGCCGGTCATCGCATGGTGGATCAGCCGGCCGCTCGCCCGTCGCGAAGCGCGGCTCACGTCGGATCAGGCGCGCTTCCTGCGCAATCTGGCGCGAAGGACATGGGCGTTCTTCGAGACTTACGTCGGTCCGGACGACCACTGGCTTCCACCGGACAACTTCCAGGAGCATCCGGTCGCCACCGTTGCGCATCGCACGTCGCCGACGAACATGGGGCTTGCGCTGCTGGCGAACCTGACGGCCTACGATTTCGGCTACATCCCCGCCGGACAACTCCTCTCGCGCACCGCGAACGCGCTGGGCACCATGAAGGCGATGGAGCGGTTCGAGGGGCACTTCTACAACTGGTACGACACGCAGTCGCTGAAGCCGCTGCGGCCTCTCTATGTCTCGGCGGTGGACAGCGGAAACCTCGCCGGTCACCTGATGACCTTGCGGCCGGGGCTGCTCGCGCTGGCCGACGACCGGATCATGGACCTGCGATGGTTCGAAGGTTTGAGCGACACGTTGCGCACACTTTGTGACGCCGTGGGCTCGGGCGCTCCGGCGTCGCTCGTTCGCCTGGAAAGGGCGGTGGAGACCGCTTACGACTCCCGGCCCGTGACCATGGCGGCGGCACGGCAATGGCTCGACCGGCTCGAGGCGAGTGTGGCCGAGGTCGCCGCACAGGTCGGCGGCGCGCCCGGGAGCGACACCACGTTCTGGGCCGAGGCCCTCGTGCGCCAGTGCCGGACCATGCAGGAGGAGATGGCCGGTTTCGCCGACGTGGCAGGCGACCGGGAGATTCCGACATTGCGCGAGCTCGGCCCTCACGCCACCGAGCGGCTCGCGCAGATCGAGAGCCTCGCGCTGCAATGCGACGAGCTCGCCGGCATGAAGTACGACTTTCTCTACGACCGCACGCGTCACCTGCTGGCCATCGGGTACAACGTGGGCGAGCGCAGGCTCGATCCGAGCTACTACGACCTGCTCGCATCGGAAGCGAGGTTCTCCAGCTTCGTCGCGATATCGCAGGGACAGTTGCCGCAGGAGAGCTGGTTCGCGTTGGGGCGACTGCTCACGACCTCGGGGGGCCAAACGGTCCTTCTCTCCTGGAGCGGCTCGATGTTCGAGTACCTGATGCCGCTCCTGGTGATGCCCACCTACGACAACACGCTGCTGGACCAGACCTATCGTGTGACCGTGGCGCGGCAGATCGCGTACGGCAAGCAGCGCGGCGTGCCCTGGGGCATGTCGGAGTGCGGCTACAACGCGGTCGATGCGAGCCTGAATTACCAGTACCGCGCCTTCGGAGTCCCGGGCCTGGGGTCGAAGCGCGGGCTCGCGGACGATCTGGTCATTGCGCCCTATGCGTCGGCGCTCGCGCTGATGGTGGAGCCGGAGGCGTCATGCATCAACCTGCAGCGGCTCGCGGCCGACGGGCTCGCCGGAAGATTCGGCCTCTACGAGGCCATCGACTACACCCCGTCGCGCCTGCCGCGCGGGCAAACCAGTGTCGTCGTGCGCTCCTTCATGGCGCATCACCAGGGCATGATCCTGCTGTCGCTGGCGCACCTGCTGCTCGCCCGTCCGATGCAGAAGCGTTTCGAGTCGGAGCCGCTGTTCAAGGCGACCCTGCTGTTGTTGCAGGAGCGCATTCCAAAAGCCGCCACGCACTTTTCGCACCCTGCCGAGCTTTCCTCGGCGCACGGGGTCTCCGTCGGTCCGGGGGCGCCGGTTCGCGTGCTCGGCAGTCCCGACACGCCGATACCGGAAGTGCAGCTCCTGTCGAACGGCCGCTATCACGTCATGGTCACCAACGCGGGCGGGGGAAGCAGCCGGTGGAAGGACCTCGCCGTCACTCGCTGGCGCGAAGATGGCACCTGCGACAACTGGGGCACGTTCTGCTACATCCGCGACGTAGCGAGCGGCGAGTACTGGTCGACCGCGCATCAGCCCACGCTCAAGCGCCCCTCGCATTACGAAGCGATATTCACCGAGGCGCGCGCGGAATTTCGCCGCGTCGACAACGACTTCGAATCGCATACGGAGATCGCGGTTTCGCCGGAAGACGACATCGAGCTGAGGCGGCTGCACATCACCAACCGCTCGCGCACGCGGCGCACGATCGATGTCACGAGCTACGCCGAAGTCGTCCTCGCGTCGAGCGCCGCGGACGCGCTGCACCCGGCCTTTTCCAATCTCTTCGTGCAGACGGAGATCATCGGTGAGCGCCACGCCATCCTGTGCACGCGCCGGCCCCGTTCACGCGACGAGCAGGCGCCCTGGATGTTGCATCTCATGGCCGTCCACGGGGCGGAGTCGGTGGACGTTTCCTACGAGACGGACCGCATGGCGTTCATCGGGCGGGGACGCACGGTGACCGCTCCCCAGGCGATGATCGATGCCGGAAATCTGTCCGGCAGCCAGGGCTCGGTGCTGGATCCGGTCGTCGCGATCCGGCATCGCGTCACGCTCGAATCGCAGCAAACGGCGACGATCGACATCGCTTCCGGCATGGCGGAAACGCGCGACGCCGCGTTGAGCCTCGTCGCAAAATACCAGGATCGGCGGCTGGCGGACCGCGTTTTCGACCTCGCATGGACGCACAGCTGGGTGGCGCTGCGGCAGATCAATGCCACGGAGTCCGATGCGCAGCTCTATGCGCGCCTCGCCAGCTCCGTCATCTATGCCAATGCCTCGCTGCGTGCGCAACCCAAGGTTCTCGTCAGGAATCGGCGCGGGCAGTCCGGGCTGTGGAGCTACGCAATCTCGGGGGACCTGCCGATCGTCCTGTTGCAGATCGGCGACGCGGAAAACATCGATCTCGTTCGCCGCATGGTGCAGGCGCACGCGTACTGGCGCTTGAAGGGATTGGTTGTCGACCTCGTGATCTGGAACGAGGACCGCGGCGGATACCGGCAGGTCCTCCAGGAACAGATCATGGGGCTGATCGCCGCCGGCGTCGAAGCGCACGTGATCGATCGGCCGGGCGGGATCTTCGTGCGGCGAGCGGAGCAGATCGCGGACGAGGACCGCATCCTGCTCCAGTCCGTCGCGCGCGCCATCCTCACCGATGGCCGCGGGAGCCTGGTGGAGCAGGTCGCCCGTCGCGGTCCCGCGGAAGTGCGCGTGCCGCGCCTCGTGCCGACCCGAAGCCATCGTGCCGAGAGCATGGCCGTCGAGCTGCCCGCGCGCGACTTGATCCTCTTCAACGGGCTGGGGGGATTCACGCCGGATGGCACCGAGTACGTCATCACGACGCTCCCGGGCCAGACGACGCCCGCGCCCTGGGCCAATGTGCTGGCGAACCCGAGCTTCGGGACGATGATTTCCGAAAGCGGGCTCGCCTATACGTGGAGCGAAAACGCCCACGAGTTCCGTCTCTCGCCCTGGCACAACGACCCGGTGAGCGATGCGAGCGGGGAAGCGCTCTTCCTTCGCGACGAAGAGTCGGGGCATTACTGGTCGCCCGCGCCGTTGCCCAGCCGCGGCGCCGGCGCCTACGTCACGCGACATGGATTCGGCTACAGCGTCTTCGAGCACCGCGAGGATGGAATCCACTCCGAGCTGTGGGTGTACGTGGCTATCGATGCGTCGGTGAAATTCTCGGTGCTCAAGGTTCGAAACACCTCGGGGCGCTCACGCCGGCTCTCGGCGACCGGCTACGTGGAGTGGGTGCTCGGAGACTTGCGGCCGAAGACGGCGATGCACGTGATCACCGAGATCGAGCCGAAGAGCGGCGCGCTCATGGCCCGCAACTCGTACAACACGGAGTTTCCCGACCGCGTCGCATTCTTCGACGTGGACGATCCGGCCCGCAGCGTAAGCGGTGACCGCACCGAATTCCTGGGACGCAACGGCTCGCTTCGCAATCCGGCCGCGATGGCGCGAGCGCGGCTTTCCGGCAAGGTGGGTGCCGCGCTCGATCCTTGCGCTGCCATACAGGTCGCGATCGAGCTGGCCGATGGCGAGGAGCGCGAGGTGGTCTTCAGGCTCGGCCTAGGCCGGCATGCAGTCGACGCAGCGAGCCTTGTGCAACGCTTCCGGGGAGCGTCCGCCGCTCGCGACGCGTTGGACGCGGTGCGAGCGCACTGGAAGCGCGCGCTGGGCGCGGTGCAGGTGGAAACGCCGGACGCGTCGCTCAACGTGTTGGCCAACGGCTGGCTTCTGTACCAGACGATCGCGTGCCGCCTGTTCGGGCGGACCGGCTACTACCAATCGGGCGGGGCCTTCGGCTTCCGCGACCAGTTGCAGGACGTGATGGCGCTCGTCCACGCGGAACCGGCGCTCACGCGCGCGCACCTGCTTCGCTGCGCAGGCCGCCAGTTCGTGGAAGGCGATGTCCAGCATTGGTGGCATCCGCCGACGGGCCGGGGTGTGCGCACGCGTTGCTCGGATGACTATCTCTGGCTGCCGCTCGCGGCGGCGCGCTATGTAAAAGCGACCGGAGACCGCGGCGTTCTGGATGAATCGGTCGCTTTCCTGGAAGGCCGCGCCGTGAACGCGGGGGACGACTCCTACTACGATCTGCCGAGCCGCTCCGGGAAATCGGCCAGCGTTTATCAGCACTGCGTGCGCGCCATCGAGCATGGCCTGCGATACGGCGCGCACGGATTGCCGCTCATGGGCTCGGGCGACTGGAACGACGGCATGAACCTGGTCGGGATCAAGGGCGCGGGCGAAAGCGTGTGGCTCGGCTTCTTCCTTTGCGCCGTGCTCGAGCAGTTCAGCGAGGTCGCGCGCCTGCAGGGTGACTACTCGTTCGTCCAGCGATGCGAAGCGGAGGGAATCGCGCTGCGCCGCAACCTCGATCAGCACGGCTGGGATGGCGAGTGGTATCGGCGAGCGTACTTCGACGACGGCTCGCCGCTGGGTTCCATGAGCAATGTCGAGTGCCGCATCGACTCCGTTTCGCAGAGCTGGTCGGTGCTGTCGGGCGCGGGCGATGCGAAGCGATCTCGCATGGCGATGAAGGCGGTCGATGAGCGCCTTGTGCGCCGCGACCACGCGTTGATCCAGCTCCTGGATCCGCCCTTCGACAAATCGGATCTCGACCCCGGCTACATCCGCGGCTACGTCCCGGGCGTGCGGGAGAATGGCGGCCAGTACACGCACGGCGCGATCTGGGCGGCGATGGCTTTCGCCGCCATGGGCGATCGCGAACGCGCCTGGGAGCTCACCGCGATGATCAACCCGGTGAACCGTGCGCGAACGCCGCAGGATGTGGCGACCTACAAGGTGGAGCCGTACGTGATCTGCGCCGATGTCTATGCCGTCGCGCCGCACACCGGCCGCGGCGGATGGAGCTGGTACACGGGCTCGGCGGGCTGGATGTACCGTCTGATCGTCGAATCGCTGCTCGGGCTCGTGCTCGAGAAGGCTTGTCTTCGCTTCGCGCCGTGTCTTCCCGCATCGTGGACCGCGTTCACGATTCGCTACCGGTACCGCGAGACCCCGTATGTCATCTCCGTGAGGCAGACCCTCGCCGATCGTGGCGACGGAATCCACGCGGCCCGTGTCACTGTGGATGGCGTGGTGCAAACGGATGGCGCGGTGCACCTCGTCGACGATCGCGCCGAGCACCGGGTTTTGGTCGAGGTGCAAGCGCCTCATCCTGCCTCTGCTCAAAGCGGAAGATAAGGGTAAAATTGCGGTATGTCGCAATTCGTTCGTTACCTGCTCGCATGGGTCTTTGTTGCGCTGCTGCCTGTCCAAGGGTTCGCGGCGGCGGCAATGATTTCGTGCGGGCCGATGCATGCGCACCAAGTCGCCGGGGTTCACGAGTCCCATCACCACTCGGATGGGGACTCTGACCACCACCCCGGACACGGCGAGTCGGCGGGGAGGAATGGCGCTGGCTCTGAAGAATCGTCTCCAGCGCTTCCCGACCTTTTCAAAATCAAATGCAGTGCGTGCGCTGCCTGTTGCACGGTCTCGGCTGCGCCCGCGCCGTCGATACCCTTCGTCTCGCTGGCCAAGTCGCACCTGGTCACTTCTCTCTTCTTCGACTGGTCCGACCACAGCATCGTCCCCCCCGGACTCGAACGACCACCCCGCACACCCCTGGCGTAACCAGCACTTCGCAAGTTCGCGTTGCGCGTTCATCGCGCGTCACTGACTGGTTGTAGGGGTAAAGCAAATGCAGGTATTCAAGTGGCTCGGCCTTGTGGCCGCGTTGCATGCCGCGCCGTCCTGGTCACAGGAGTCGGCGCATTCGGCGCATCAACGACAAGAATCTGTCTCGAGCAAATCGGAGGCCGCTGCGCTTCCTGCTTCCGCGCCGGCCTCGGGGTTCAAATCGGCATTTTCGGACTATCGGTCGTTCATGCCGAACGGGGCTCTGAAGGACTGGCGGTTGGCCAACGATGAAGTACGAGAGGCGGGTGGGCAGATGGGCCTCATGAAGGGCGGCACGCCCGCACAACCCGTGTCCGACGAACCACATACTGGACACGTCCAAACGAGGACCAAGCCATGACGCGCCCTTACGCCGTCGTAGCGGTCCTTTCTGCTCTCGCGGCAGGCGGCTGCGCCTCCCTCTCCATCGAGCGCAACATTTCCGATGGCGTCGCGCTGGCGCATGAGAAAGAGGGTGTCGCGCCGATCCTTCGATGGTCGGATGTCGAGCGAGACCGGGCGCGCGCGCAGGTCGATAAGCTTCTTGAAAGCCCATTGTCCGTCGACGATGCAGTCCGCATTGCCGTTACGTTCAGCGGGTCCTTCCAGGCGATGCTCTTCGAAAGCTCCGCACGCTCGGCCGAAGCGACCCAGTCGGCGCGATTGCCGAATCCCGTATGGACCTTTGAGCGCCTGATTCGCCGGCAGGACGGCAACGTCGACAAGGACATCAATCGAATGCTGAGCTTCTCGGTATTCGACGTGTTGCTGCTGCCGGCGCGGATGCGAGCCGCGGATCATCAACAGCAGCAGCTTCGGATCGGTATTGCCGCGGACGTGGTCGATGCCGCGGGCAAGGCCCGCCAGGCGTGGGTCCGAGCCGTGGCAGCGCAGCAAGCGGCCCACTACGCCGAGCAGGTAAAGACGGCCGCCGATGCAAGCGCTGATCTGGCGCGTCGCATGCAGCAGGTGGGCAATTTCAGCAAGCTGCAGCGCGCACGCGAGCAGGCGTTCTACGCGGACGCCGTCGCGCAGCTTGCGCGAGCACGGCAAGCCGCTAGCACCGCCAGGGAGGAGTTGGTCAGGATGTTGGGACTCGACGCCGAACAAGCGCAGCGGCTCACCCTTCCCGATCGGCTGCCGGATCTTCCCGCTGCGCCCGAGGATGAATCGGTGTTGGCGCGCACCGCGCTCGAGGAAAGGCTGGATGTTCGCATGGCGCGCGCCGAGTTGACGTACCTGGCCGAGCGGCAGGGACTGACCCGGGTCACGAGCTATGTCGATGGACTCAAGATCGCCGGAGAGCGAAACAGCCAATCAGGGAGGCCGCCTCAAACGGGGTATCTGATCGAGATGCCGCTGCCGATATTCGATTTCGGTGACGCCCGCCGCGCGCAAGCTTCCGCGGCGTACATGGCGGCACTCAACAGGACCGCCGGCGTGGGGGCGCGGGCCACATCGGAGGTTCGGGAGAGTTATAGCGCCTACCGCACTGCCTTCGATATCGCACGCCACTATCGGGACGAGGTCGTGCCGTTGCGCAAGGCGATCGCCGACGAGGTGCTCCTGCAATACAACGGGATGTTGATCGGGGTGTTCGAATTGCTCGCCGACTCGCGCGAGCAAATCGGCAGCGTCATCCTGGCGATCGACGCCCAGCGGGATTTCTGGCTCGCGGACGCGGCCTTGCGCGCGGCCCTCGTGGGCCGCCCCCTCGGATTGAGATAGGACTCGACCATGACGACACGCAGAACATTTCTTTCGGGGACGGGGTTGCTGCTGGGCGCCGCGGCGGTAAGCAAGGCCGCCATGGGCGCCGTGCCCGAGGCGCAGACCCGGACGGCCGCCACCATGGCGCCTCCCTTGCATCCCGGCGAAGGCAGGCCCTACAGACCAGTGGTCACGCTCAACGGCTGGACACTTCCGTTTCGGATGAAGAGCGGTTGGAAAGAGTTCCACCTGGTCGCGGAGCCCGTGGAGCGCGAGCTCGCGCCCGGCATGAAGGCACGGCTCTGGGGCTACAACGGACAGTCGCCGGGCCCCACGATCGAAGTCGTCGAGGGCGACTTCGTCCGGATCTTCGTGACCAACAAGCTGCCGGAGCACACGACCATCCATTGGCATGGCCAGCGGCTGCCGAATGGAATGGACGGCATCAGCGGCCTCACGCAGCCGCATATCATGCCCGGGCGGACGTTCGTATATGAATTCGAGGCGCGCCGCGCGGGAACCTTCATGTATCACCCGCACGCGGATGAGATGGTGCAGATGGCGATGGGAATGATGGGCTTCTGGGTCACGCATCCGCGCGATCCCGGGCGAGTCCCCGGATACCAGGAGGCCGACCGCGATTTCTGCCTGCTGCTGAATGCCTACGACATCGAGCCCGGCAGTGCGACGCCGAAGGTAAGCACGATGCTCGACTTCAACTTGTGGACGTTCAACTCGCGCGTCTTCCCGGGGATCGATCCCATGGCATGCCGGCAAGGCGACCGCGTCCGCGTGCGGATCGGAAATCTCACGATGACGAATCACCCGATCCACATGCACGGACACGAGTTCGTGGTCGCCGGAACCGATGGAGGCTGGACCCCACCCGCATCGCGCTGGCCCGAAGTCACCGCGGACATCGCGGTGGGCCAGATGCGGGCCATCGAGTTCGAGGCGACGGAGCCCGGGGACTGGGCGTTCCATTGCCACAAGTCGCACCACACCATGAACGCCATGGGCCACAACGTGCCGACCATGATCGGAGTCGACCATCGAGGCATCGCCGACAAGGTCAACAAGCTCATTCCCGACTACATGGTGATGGGCGAGAGGGGCATGGCGGACATGGGCGAGATGCAGATGCCGCTGCCCGATAACACGCTGCCGATGATGGGCGGAGCCGGCCAATTCGGCCCGATCGACATGGGCGGCATGTTCACCACCGTGAAGGTGCGGGAAGGATTGGCCCCGGGAGATTACCAGGACCCCGGTGCGTACCAGCATCCGGCGGGATCCGTCGCCTACGAATGGACCGGAGAATCGCTCAACACCGAGCGAGCGCCGACCTCGAGAATGACGCAGATAAACCCTGCCACGGGCAAGGGCACGGGCGGGCGCGAGGTGATTCTCGACGTTCGCAAGCCGAGCGGCCATGGCGCGCACTGAATATCAATCCCTTCCCCACGGAGACGAAATGAAACGACTGATTTTCTCGTCCATCGGCGCAGTGCTCGCGCTGGCTTCCCCGCTGGCACTTGCCCATGAAGGACGCAAGCCCGCGACACCCACGCGCGAGATCTCGAAGGAAGTCCAGCCCTGGGGGCAGGAGGGCGATCCGCGTAAGGCGACTCGAACGATCGCCATCGACATGGCGGACACCATGCGATTCTCGCCGGCGCGGCTCAAGGTGAAGAAAGGCGAGACCGTGCGCTTCCTTGTCCGCAACACCGGGAAAGTCATGCACGAAATGGTGATTGGAACGCAAGACGAGCTCGCCAAGCATGCCGAGTTGATGAAGAAATTTCCCGAAATGGAACATGACGCGCCTTACATGGCTCACGTCAAACCCGGCGCGACCGAAGAGATGACCTGGACGTTCAGCAAGCCGGGCACCTTTCACTATGGCTGCCTCGAACCCGGCCATTGGGAAGCGGGGATGCAGGGCTCGATCGTCGTGGCTGCAAATTGATGACCGAATACTCGAAAGGACCGACATGAACGCATCCGCTTTTCTGGTTGTCGCGGCAATGGCCCTCGCGCCGGCAGCCTTCGCCACCAATCACCAGGCCGATACTCCGCCCGCGGTTTCCTCCACGGACGCAACGCAAGGCGAGGTTCGGAAAATCGACGTGGACGCCAGGAAGATCACGATCAAGCACGGCGAGATAAAGAATCTCGGCATGCCGGCCATGACGATGGTCTTCGTGGCGAAGGACCCGGCGATGCTCGAAAAAGTGAAAGTCGGCGACAGCGTCCGATTCACGGCCGACAGGGTGAATGGCGCCATCACGCTCACCAGCATCGAATCGACGAAGTAACCCGGGTACGCCGCGCGACGGCGCGCCCGGGGCATCAGGCCTTTCGAAGGCGCAAGGCGTTGGTCACGACCGATACCGAGCTCAGGCTCATCGCGATCGCCGCGATCATCGGGGACAGCAAGAGCCCCGTGAACGGGTAGAGCACGCCGGCCGCGATCGGCACGCCGAGACTGTTGTAGACGAAGGCGAAAGCCAGGTTCTGCTTCATGTTGGCGACCGTCGCTTCGGAGAGTTGGCGCGCGCGAACGATTCCGCGCAGATCGCCTTTCACGAGCGTCACCTTGCCGCTCGCCATGGCCACGTCGGTGCCCGTTCCCATCGCGATCCCGACGTCGGCCCGGGCCAGTGCGGGCGCATCGTTGATGCCGTCGCCGGCCATCGCGACCTTGCGTCCCTCGGCCTGCAACTTTTCGACCAGCGCGAGCTTGGCCTCCGGGCGCATCTCTCCATGGACTTCATCAAGGCCCAGCCTGGCAGCCACCGCCTTTGCCGTCGTCGCCGCATCGCCCGTGGCCAGCACGATCCGGATGCCCGCGGCTCGCAGCTGGTGGATCGCCTCCGGAGTCGACTCCTTGATGGGATCGGCGACGGCGATGAGGCCCGCAAGCCGGCCGTCGACCGCGAGAAACACCACGCTCGCTCCCTCGGCCCGCCGTGGCTCCGCCGCCTCGCTCAAAGCGGAAACATCCACTCCTGCCGCCTGCAGGAGCGGCGCGCTTCCCAGTGCCAGCGCATGGCCTTCCACGCGACCCCGCACGCCGATGCCGGTGCTCGATTCGAATTCGTCCGCTTTCGCGAGAGCGAGCCCGCGGCGACGCGCTTCCGCGACGATCGCATCCGCCAGGGGATGCTCGCTTCCCTGGTCCAGGCTCGCTGCGAGGCGCAGGACTTCGTCTTCGGAAAATCCCTCCTGGGCGACGATGCTGTGGAATGCGGGCTTTCCCACCGTCAACGTGCCGGTTTTGTCGACGACCAGCGTGTCGATGCGCCGCAATTGCTCGATCGCCTCGGCGTCGCGAAACAGCACTCCGCTGGTTGCGCCGCGCCCCATCGCCACCATGATCGACATGGGAGTGGCGAGCCCGAGAGCGCAGGGGCACGCGATGATCAGGACGGCGAGGGCGTTCAGCAGCGCGTAGGCCCATCGCGGATCGGGCCCCAACAAACCCCATGCAAGGAAGGTGAGGATGGCGATGGCGAGCACCACCAGCACGAACCAATAGGCCACGACATCCGCCATGCGCTGCATCGGCGCGCGCGAACGCTGCGCCTGGGCCACCATCTGGACGATTTGCGCCAGCACCGTCTCCGAGCCGACCTTCTCGGCCCGGATGACGAGGCTGCCATTGCCGTTCAACGTCGCGCCGACAACTTTGTCGCCCGCGTTTTTTTCGACCGCAACCGGCTCGCCCGTGATCATCGATTCGTCGATGCTCGATCGCCCTTCGATGACCACCCCATCCACGGGCACCTTCTCGCCCGGACGCACGCGCAGGCGGTCACCCACGTGGATATTGCTGAGCGGCACCTCCTCCTCCGTGCCATCGTCCTTCAATCGCCGTGCGCTCTTGGGCGCAAGTCCGAGCAATGCCCGGATCGCGGCGGAAGTCTGGGATCGCGCGCGCAGCTCGAGCAGCTGGCCCATGAGCGTGAGCGAGATGATGACGACAGCCGCCTCGAAATACACGGCAACCTGCCCCTCGACCCGGAATCCCGCGGGAAAGATTCCCGGCGCAAAGGTGGCGGCGACGCTGTAGACATAGGCAGCGATCACTCCAATGCCGATGAGCGTCCACATGTTCGGATTTCGCGTCCGGATCGAGGCCGCGCAGCGCTGAAGGATCGGCCATCCCGCCCAGAACACGACCGGCGTCGCCAGCAGAAATTCGGTCACGCCGCGTGCCGTCGCGGAGACCCCGGGCAGCAGTCGATCTCCAAACATGCCGAGGACCGCGGTCGCCACCGTGAGAGGCAGCGTCCACCAGAACCGGCGCCGGAAATCGACGAGCTCGTGGTTCTCGCCTTCGTCGGCGGTCGGCATCTCGGGCTCGAGCGCCATGCCGCAGATCGGACAGCTTCCCGGACCCTTCTGCCGGATTTGCGGGTGCATCGGGCAGGTATAGATCGTGTCGTTGCTCGCGATCGCAGACGCGGTGTCCGGGGCCGGCGGCTGGAGGTACTTCCGGGGCTCGGCGCTGAACTTCTTCAGGCAGCCGTCGCTGCAGAAGAAGTAGGTCGTGCCCTCGAATGCGAATCGCCGCGGAGAATCCGGCGACACCGTCATTCCGCATACCGGGTCTATCGATTCCATCAATGGGGTCCTTCGGAAAGGTCGTCGAGGATCGGGCAATCGGGACGATGGTCGCCGTGGCAATGCTCGGCGAGATTGACCAGCGTTCGCCGCATCAGCTGCAGCTCGGCGATCTTGGCGTCGAGCTCCTCGACATGTTTGAGCGCAAGCCGCTTCACATCGACGCTGGCGCGCCGGCGGTTGTCCCACAGCCCCAGCAGCGTCTTGATCTCCTTCATCGAGAAGCCGAGATCCCGGGCCCTGCGGATGAAACGCAGCACGTGCACGTCCGAATCCTTGTAGATTCGATAGCCCGCGCCCGTGCGGCCCGCCTTCGGGATCAGGTCGCTATCCTCGTAGTGGCGAATCATTTTCGCCGAGACGCCCGACATCTCCGCGGCCTGCCCGATATTCAGCAGGCCGTCGCGTTTCGCGTCCGAAAGCTCGAAGTACTTGGCCATTGCCGCGTTTTTCCCGCTCTTGCGTCAGGACTGGCAGCAGGAGGGCGTGCTCTGGGCTCTTGCCTCCGCGCCCATCACCGGCGTATATCCGGCGGCCCGGATGGAGTCCTGGAATTGGGCGGGCGACTTGGGGCTTGCGATCCGAACCGTCCTCTTGTGCAGGTCGATTTCGACCTTGGAGTCGGCATCGACGCTCCGGATGGCTCGCGTGATGGCCGAAGAGCAGCCGCCGCAGGTCATGTCCGCTACGAAGAATTCAGTCATTTTGTCTACCTCTGGGTTGACGACAACACTACTTTGCACCTTCCAACCATGGGAAGGTCAAGCGGCTTCTTCATCCGCTCCGCGGCGCGTGGGCGTGCATGCAGTGAACGATGCCGCCTGATGTCCTGAGAAGCCCGTCATCCCGAAGGCCCTCGAAGCCGGCCTCGCAGACGAGGGTGCGAAACGCCTGGTAGCTGCCGGCCAGGGCGTCGTACGGCCATACGTGCTCCCCTCCTTCCCAGTAAGCTCCCACGAACTTTCCTCGAGGCAGGAGCACGCGCCGAATCTCCTGCAGTTTCGACATCATTCTCCGGTCATTCGGACGTACGAATGGGAACACTGCAACCACGACGTTGAACTGTCCCTGGGCGAAAGGAAACTGCGCCGCAGCTCGAAACACCAGGATGTTCGGGCGTTGCGCGAGCTTTCGCGAATTTTCACTCGAAGGGGGAGACGCGCCGTCCTGGGCCGCAGCGACCACGACACCTTCGGCGCAATCCGCGAGAGCAACCGTGAGCGAGTCGATCCCGCGATCCACATGGAGTGCGCAATCCCCGAATCGCAGGGCGGCGAGCTTCAGCAACCGCCGACGCAGAGATTCCAGGTCCATCGGCAGGCTCGCCTGATCGGGCTCCCACAGATCCACTGCATGGACAGCGCTCGGCGAATCGGGGAGCTCGACACGAGGGGAGCAAGGTGCCATTTCGCTAGTGCCCCGCAGCATAGGAGACGAGGCCTGCCAGCCAGACAATGGCCGGGACGATCAGCAACCATTGAAAATCGGAGTGGAGCGCGAAGTTGGTCGCGCTCATGAGCACAACGGTAAGCGCACCGGAAAGGGCGATGGCCCAGGATGTGCCCCTCAACCGTGAAGGCATGGCGACCGCGGCAACGAATACGGTGAGCACGCCGGCGCCTGCCATGAATCCGCCCATGACCGTGAATACTCGTTTCAACCACCCTTCGAGGCCCGGCAACGCCGTCCGAAGGTCACCCAAGGCCGCGCCCATGAATCGCGCATCTTCCGCTAACAAGGGCGGCCGCAAAAAAATGAAGTAGAGACCCAGGCCCGCGAGCCAGACTCCGCACGCGACCAGCATCCACATCGAGATTCGATGGCTGTGCATACCGGCTTTCGGCTGCGGCCGGCTCCCTGGATAAGTTTGAATTCGATTCGTGCTCAACGCGGGCTCCAGGACCATTGGACAGGACGTTCGCCCGTTTGTATGTGCGGTAGGCGACGCACCGGCGGGGCCTTTTTCGCGGTAAGCTTTCGCTCCCATGCGCCCCTTCCGCCGCCTCGGTTTCGCCCTCTGGATCGCGCTGTCCCTGCTCGTGGGGCAGCAGGCGGCGATGCTGCACGGGCTGGGGCACGCGAAGGCGGAGATCTCGCACCCGCAGGATTCGAAAGTCCCGAAGCCGGCGTGCGACGAGTGCTACGCGTTCTCGCAGCTCGCGAGCGTCATCGGCGCGAGCGCGCCGACCCTGCCGCACGTCGCTTCCGTCCACGAGCTCGCCGTCTTCTTCCGCGATCTCGGCAATCCCACCGCGGCGCGCCTCGCGTTCCGCTCCCGGGCCCCTCCCGTCCTCCTCTGACTCGTTGTGGTTGCGCCGCGATCGCGCGGCGCCTTTCCATCCGACTCGAGGAGACATGTCGTGTCCACGCTCTTCCGTGTGCCGGCCATCGTGGCCCTGGCACTGCTGTTGGCTCCCGGCGCCCGCGCCGCGAGCGACGCCGATCTCGACGAGATCCGCGCGCAGATCCGTGAATTGAAATCCAGTTACGAGGCGCGCATCCAGGCGCTCGAGCAGCGCCTGAAAGACGCCGAGGCGCGCTCCGCCGAGCCCGCACCGGTGGCGGCCGCTCCCGTCACCAGCGCAAGTGCCGCCAGCTCGGCGAGTGCCTTCAACCCCGCGATCTCCGCGGTGCTGCAGGGCCGCTACGCCAACCTGTCGAGGGACCCGTCGGTGTTTCGCATCGCCGGCTTTCCTTCCGGCGGCGATACCGGCCCGGGGCGCCGCGGCTTCAGCCTCGGCGAATCCGAGGTCGCGCTCACCGCGAATGTCGACCACAAGTTCGCGGGGAATCTCATCGTCTCCCTCACGCCGGAGAACACGGTGTCGGTGGAGGAAGCCTATGGCCTCTTCACCGCCGCGCCCTACGGGCTGGCGCCGAAGTTCGGGCGCTTCTTCTCCGGCATCGGATACCAGAACGAGCAGCACCAGCACGCGTGGGATTTCATCGATGCGCCGCTCGCCTACCAGGCCTTCCTCGGCGGGCAATACGCGAACGATGGCGTGCAGGTGAAATGGGTAGCGCCGCTCGAGCACTTCGTCGAGCTCGGCGCCGAAGCCGGCAACGGGGACAATTTTCCCGGCACGCCGCGCAGCAAGAACGGCGCGGGATCGGGCGCAGTCTATGTGCACACCGGCGGCGACATCGGCACGAGCCACAGCTGGCGCGCGGGCCTGTCGTACCTGCGCACCGGCGCCGAGGCGCGCAACGATGCGCTGGTCGACACCTTCGGCAACGACGCCTTGACGAGCTTCACCGGAAAGAGCCGCCTTGCCATCGCCGATTTCGTCTGGAAGTACGCGCCCAACGGCAACGCGTACGAGACGAATTTCAAGCTGCAGGGCGAATACATCCGACGCACCGAAAGCGGCGATCTCACATATGCATTGGACGGCGTTGCGGGCTCCGCGAGCACCGCCCGTTACGCCGCGCGCCAGAGCGGCTGGTACTTGCAGGGCGCCTACCAGTTCATCCCGATGTGGCGCGTGGGCGCCCGCTACGACCGGCTCGACGCGGGCAGCGTGGACTATGGCGCGAATGCCGCGTTCCTGCCGTCCTCCTCGTTCAATCCCGAGCGTTATAGCGTGATGCTCGACTGGACGCCGTCGGAATTCAGCCGCGTGCGCCTGCAGTTCGCGCAATCGAAGACCCAGCCGGGAATCACCGACAACCAGGTGTTCCTGCAATACATCCTGAGCCTCGGCGCCCACGGCGCCCACAAATACTAGGAGCCGCGATGAGATCGCTCGTTCGTTGGTTTTTCGCCGTGCTCGCCGCGGCATCCGCCGTTCCGGCATTCGCCGACCTGAGCGTATTTGCCACCGTGCCCGAGTGGGGCGCCCTCGCGCAGGAGCTCGGCGGCGAGAAGGTGAAGGTGTACGCCGCCACCAACGCGCTGCAGGATCCGCATCATGTCGAGGCGCGCCCGAGCCTGATCGCGAAGGCGCGCGGCGCGGATCTCGTCGTCGCGACCGGCGCCGAGCTCGAGGTCGGCTGGCTGCCGCTCGTGCTGCAGCAGGCCGGCAATCCCAAGGTGCAGCCGGGCAGGCCGGGCTACTTCGAGGCGGCGGGCTTCGTGCCGTTGCTCGGCAAGCCCACGCGGCTCGATCGCGCGGAAGGCGACGTGCACCCGCAGGGCGATCCGCACATCCAGACCGATCCGCGCAACATCCTCCTGGTCGCGGCACCGCTCGCAGCGCGCATGGCGGAGCTCGACGCGCCGAACGCGGCGTTCTACCGCGAGCGGCTGAAGGATTTCTCCGAGCGATGGCGCTCGGCGCTCGCGCGCTGGACGCAGCAGGGCGCGCCGCTGGTGGGCGTGCCGGTGGTGGTGCAGCACAAGGCCTTCACGTACCTCATCGCGTGGCTGCGCATGCGCGAGATCGCGGCGCTCGAGCCCAAGCCGGGCATCGAGCCCACCACCAGCCATCTCGCCGAGGTGCTCGCGTTGCTCGAGCGCGAGCCGGCGAAGATGGTGCTGCGCGCCGCATACCAAAGCGATCGCGCGTCGCAGTGGCTCGCGGAGCGCGGCAAGATCAAGGTCGTCACGCTGCCTTTCACGGTCGGCGGCACCGAGGGGGCGCGCGATCTCTTCGGCCTCTATGACGACACGCTGCAGCGCCTGCTGAAAGGGGCGTCGTGAGCATCACCGCGCTCGACCTCTCGATCCTGCTGCCCGCGTTCGCCGCGGGCCTGCTGGTCACCGCGACCCACGTGCCGCTCGGCATGCAGGTGCTCGCGCGTGGCATCGTTTTCATCGATCTCGCGATCGCGCAGATCGCGGGCTGTGGCGTGCTGCTCGCCGACCGGTTCGGCTTCGAGTCGGAGGGAGTGGCGGTGCAGGTCGCCGCGTTCGCGGCGGCGCTCGCCGGCGCCTTGCTGCTTACCTGGACCGAGCGCATCTGGCCTGAGGTGCAGGAGGCGGTGATCGGCGTCGTGTTCGTGCTCGGCGCCACGGGCGGGGTGCTGCTGCTCGCGAGCAATCCGCACGGCAGCGAGCACCTGCGCGATCTCCTCGTCGGGCAGATCCTCTGGGCGCAGCCCCTGCGCCTCGCGTGGGCGGCGGTGGTGTACGCGGGCGTGCTCGCGGTGTGGTTGCGTTGGGGCGAGCGCATCGGCCGCGTCGGTTTCTACGTGCTGTTCGCGCTCGCGGTCACCGTGTCGGTGCAGCTGGTCGGGCTGTATCTCGTGTTCGCGACACTGATCGTGCCGCCGCTCGCGACCCGCCGGATGGCCCGCGGGCGCCTCGCGGCCGCGTGGGCGATCGGCGTGGTCGGCTACGCCTCGGGGCTCCTCGTTTCCACCGCGTTCGATCTCCCGAGCGGCGCGGTGATCGTGTGGGCGCTGGTGGCTGTAGGATTGGCCTCCTACCCCGCAACACGAGGCCGCGGCACCGTTGTCCGTAACGCTTGAAAGGGAGTTGCAGCGCGCGCGCCGCCGATTCGGGATCGCCGTCGGCGTTTCGCTGCTGGCGCACGCGCTCTTGCTCGCGCTGCCCGCCAAAAAACCGGTCGAGCTGATGACCAAGGCGCCCGGCCCGATGCAGGTGACGATCGTGCACGAGCCGCCGGTGGCGCAGAGCCAGCCGCAGCCGCTGCCGGTTCCCGAGCCGGTGCCGCATCCCCTGCCGCGTCCCGTGCCGCCGACGAAGCCGCGCGATGTCACTCCGCCGAAGGTCGAAGCGATGCCGGTGCCGACGACACCTCCACCGACGCCCTCGCCCGCGCCGCAGGTGGACATGATGGCGTCGATCAACGCGCGCCGTGAGCGGCACCGTGCGGAGGAGGCCGCGGCCGCGCGCGGCGATCCGGGCGGGCCCACGGCGCCGGCCGACCTCGCGCAGGAGAACATCAACCGCAACCTGCAATCGCTCGGCGGCGGCGACGAGGGCGTGGGCGGCGTCTTCCAGATCCTGCGCAAGGGGTCGCGCACCGCGGAGTTCGCGTTCAACGGCTTTCGCGGTGAATCGCGCAAGCAATGGCGCGAGGTGATCGAGGTCGATGCCGGCGACGGCGGCGATATCGAGCGCGCCATCGTGCGGCGCATGATCGGCTTGATCCGCGAGCACTACACCGAGGACTTCAACTGGAATTCCCATCGGCTCGGCCGCGTTGTCGTGCTCTCGGCGCGCCCCGCCGACCAGCCCGAGCTCGAGGACTATTTGATTCGCGAGTTCTTCGGCACCCCCACCCTCGGGCGCACGCGTTAGCCACAATCGTTACCAATCGTAACGGCGCGCACGCCGCCGGTGCGCACAATGAGGCGATCTCCATCGCGGGAGCGCCTTTCGTGAAAATCCTCCTCGCGCTGCTCGCAGCGCTGCTCGCCCCTGCGGCTTTCGCGCAGGCGCCTCCGACGTACGGCTGCGACACGCCCGAATCGAAGCTTCTCGATTTCTGGCTCGGTGACTGGGAGTTGAGCTACGTAGAGGGTGGGGCGCCGGTTCGCAGCCGCAACCGCGTGAGCAAGATCCTCGGCGGGTGCGTGATCCTCGAGGAATTCTCCGGCGCGCCCGGCACGCCGCTCGACGGCAAGAGCTTCTCCACCTACGACCGTGCGACGCGCCAGTGGAAGCAGACCTGGGTCGACAACACCGCGTCTTACCTGGATTTCACCGGCAGCGCGCGCGACGGCAGCATGTTCTTCGCGCGCGAAGCGCAGGGCCCGGGCGGCAAGTTCCTGCAGCGCATGGTGTTCCGCGACATCCAGCCAGACCGATTCAAGTGGCTCTGGCAGCGCTCCGACGACGCGGGCCGCACCTGGTCCACGCAATGGGACATCGACTATCGGCGCGTGAAATGAAGCAGTCTAAAATGACGGTTTATCCGCTCTCGAAGGCCTTCTTGTCCGTTATGACGGTCATGCGGTTTCCAGAG
>JANPHA010000232.1:0-2092 GCA_031424255.1 Burkholderiales bacterium
CGAGCTGATCCCGGGCTTGCGCTGGTCGCTCCTCACGATCATCTGCGTGTGCCTGTTCATCGGCGCGATGGGCAAGAGCGCGCAGTTCCCGCTGCACGTGTGGCTGCCCGATTCGATGGAGGGCCCGACGCCGATCTCCGCACTGATCCACGCGGCCACGATGGTGACCGCGGGCATCTTCATGGTGGCGCGCATGTCGCCGCTCTTCGAGCTCTCCACGGCGGCGCTGTCGTTCGTGACGGTGGTGGGGGCCATCACCATGTTCTTCATGGCGCTGATTGCGATCGTCCAGTACGACATCAAGCGCGTCGTCGCCTATTCCACGCTCTCGCAGCTCGGCTACATGACGGTGGCGCTGGGCGCGGCCGCCTACCCGGTCGCGATCTTCCATTTGATGACGCACGCGTTCTTCAAGGCCGTGCTCTTCCTCGGCGCCGGCTCGGTGAACATCGCGCTGCACCACGAGCAGGACATGCGCAAGATGGGCGGGCTGCGCAAGTACATGCCGATCACATATCTCACGGTCCTGATCGGCGCCTGCGCCAACGCGGGCCTGCCGCCGTTCGCCGGATTCTTCTCCAAGGATTCGATCGTCGAGGCGCTGCACCTGTCGACGACGCCGGGGCACACGTTCGCCTATGTGCTGGCGCTGGCGGGTGTCTTCGTGAGCGCGCTCTATTCCTTCCGCCTCGTGTTCTTCGCGTTCCACGGCCAGGAGCGTTTCGAGGCGGGGCGCCACGCGGTTCCCCACGACGACTCCCACGCCGAGGAGGAGCCGGGCCACGAGGAGTTCCACGGCAAGCCGCACGAATCCCCCTGGGTCGTCACCGTGCCGCTGATCCTGCTCGCGATCCCGTCGCTCTTCATCGGCGCTCTCACGATCGGCCCGATGCTCTACGGCGGCTGGTTCGAGGGCGCCATCGCCCCGAGCGCCACGATGGAGGAGATGGCGAAGGAGTTCCACGGCGCGATCGCGATGATGGTCCATTCGCTCACGTCGCCCCCGCTGTGGCTGGCGCTCGCGGGGGTCGCGACCGCGTGGTTCTTCTACATCTATCGCCCGGACCTGGCGGGTGTCGCGCGCAAGAAGTTCGGCGTGCTGGTCACGATCCTCGAGCGCAAGTACGGCTTCGACGAGTTCAACGACTGGTTCTTCGCCGGAGGTGCCCGCAAGATCGGCACCGGCCTGTGGGCGTGGGGCGACAAGACGATCATCGACGGCATCATGGTGAACGGCACCGCGCGGCTGATCGGCTGGTTCGCGGGCAAGGCGCGCCTCGCGCAGACCGGCTACATCTACCACTACGCCTTCAGCATGATCTTCGGCGTGGCGGCGCTGCTCACCTTCTTCTGGATCTACCTGAGGAAGCTTTAGGATCCACCGGGTTCCGTACAACACTGCTTAGATAAGAACAACGATGCTCCAGGGATTCCCGATACTCTCGCTCAACATCTGGGTGCCGATCGCGTTCGGCGTCGCGGTGCTCGCGTTCGGCACCGACCGCAACCCGGCCCCGGCGCGCTGGACCGCGCTTGTCGGGTCCGTGCTGGGCTTGCTCGTGGGCGTCCCGCTGTGGACCGGGTTCCAGCCGACCGCGGCGATGCAGTTCGTCGAGATGGCGCCGTGGATCACGCACTTCAACGTGAACTACCACCTCGGGATCGACGGCATCTCGATGCCGCTCATCCTGCTGAATAGCCTGATGACCGTGCTGGTGGTGATCGCGCACTGGGAAGTGGTCACCGACAAGGTCTCGCAATACCTCGCCGCGTTCCTGATCATGTCGGGGCTCATCAACGGCGCCTTCGCCTCGCTCGACGCGATCCTCTTCTACGTGTTCTTCGAGGCGATGCTGATCCCGATGTTCCTGATCATCGGCGTCTGGGGCGGCCCGAACCGCGTGTACGCGGCGGTCAAGTTCTTCCTTTACACGCTGCTCGGCTCGCTGCTGATGCTGGCGGCGTTCATCTACCTCTATTTCCAGACCAACGGCAGCTTCGAGATCCTCGACTTCCACAAGGTGCCGCTCACGCTCTCGGCGCAGGTGCTGATCTTCCTCGCGATGTTCATGTCGTTCGCGGTGAAGGTGCC
>JANPHA010000233.1:0-18596 GCA_031424255.1 Burkholderiales bacterium
TCATCAAGAAGAATCCCAACACCGTCCAGGCGGTGGTGAACGCGATCGTGCGCGCCAACCGCTGGATCGCAAAAGCCACGCCACAGGAGATCGTCGACCTGATGCCGAACGAGTACAAGGCCGGCAACCCTTCGCTCTACAAGGACGGGCTGCTGAAGAACATGATCGGCTACTCCGAGGACGGGCAGATGTCGATGAAGGCGGCCGAGAACGTCTACAAGGTCCTGCGCCAATTCGAGCCTTCGGTGATCGCCGCGGGCAAGATCGACCTCAACACGACGTTCGACAATTCGTACGTGAAGAAGGCGTTGGCGAAGTACAAGTAGCTTGAGCGCGGTCTCCTTCGAGGGCATCACCTGCACGTTCGCCGCCCGCGGCGCGGAGGGCGCGGCGTACACGGCCGTGAAGGACACGAACCTCGCGGTCGGAGAAGGCGAGTTCGTCTCGGTGGTGGGCCCGACCGGATGCGGCAAGTCGACGCTGCTCAACGTGGCGGCGGGTTTGCTGAAGCCCTCGTCGGGAACGCTGCGCGTCTTCGGCGAGCCGCTCACGGGGGTCAACCGCCGCGCGGGCTACATGTTCCAGTCCGAGGCGCTGATGCCGTGGCGCAGCGCGCTCGGCAACGTGATCGCGGGCCTCGAGTTCCGCGGCGTGCCGCGGGCCGAAGCGCGCCGCAGGGGCGAGGAGTGGCTCGGGCGCGTGGGCCTCGCCGGATTCGGCGATCGCTATCCGCACCAGCTCTCGGGCGGCATGCGCAAGCGAACCTCGCTCGCGCAGATGCTGATCCTCGACCCGCAGATCCTGCTGATGGACGAGCCGTTCTCCGCGCTCGACATCCAGACGCGGCAGATGATGGAGAACGAGCTGCTCGAGCTGTGGAACGCCGATCGCAAGAGCGTGATCTTCATCACCCACGACCTGGAGGAGGCGATCTCGATGTCGGATCGCGTGGTCGTGCTCTCCGCCGGCCCCGCGACCCATCCGATCGGCGAATTCGCGATCGACCTGCCGCGCCCGCGCGACGTGGCCGAGATTCGCATGACGCCACGCTTCATCGAGCTGCACGACCGCATCTGGCATTCGATGAAGGCGGAGGTGCTGAAGGGATACGCGCAGACCCGCAACCGGGTGGCCGCGTGAGGAAATACCTGCGCATCTGGCAGGTGCTGATCCTGGTCGCGATCTTCGGCATCTGGCAGATGCTGACGCAGCCCGGGCTGCTGCCGCCGATCATCTGGGAAAACCCCGACCGCGCCGCCTTCTTCTTCGGCGAGCCGGCGAGGATGTTCCAGGTGATCTGGGCATGGTTCTCGGAGGGCGAGATCTACCGGCACCTCTGGGTTACGCTGCAGGAAACCGCGCTCGCCTTCGTGATCGGCTCCCTCCTCGGCCTCGCGATGGGCCTCTGGCTCGGGCTTTCGCCCACCGCGTCCGCGCTTTTCGATCCCTACATCACCGCGATGAACGCGATGCCGCGCGTGGTCCTGGCCCCCATCTTCATGGTCTGGTTCGGCCTCGGCATCTGGTCGAAGGTCGCGCTCGGCGTGACGCTGGTTTTCTTCATCGTGTTCTTCAACGTGTACCAGGGCGTGAAGGAAGTGAGCCCCGTGGTGCTCAACAACACGGTGATGCTCGGCGCGAATCGCAAGCAGCTCCTGCGTCATGTCTACCTGCCCTCGGCGACTTCGTGGTTGTTCTCGAGCCTGCACACCGCGGTCGGCATGGCCTTCGTGGGCGCGGTGGTCGGCGAGTACCTCGGGTCTGCGAGCGGAGTGGGCTACCTCATCCACCAGGCCGAAGGCGCCTTCGACATCAACACGGTGTTCGCCGGCATCCTGGTGCTCACCGCGTTCGCGCTGGTGCTCGACTTCGCCGTCACCCGCGCCGAGAAGCGCCTGCTCGTGTGGCGCCCCACCCAAAGCGAGACGGAGCAGCTATGACGGATTCGCACGACTGGAAGCACCACGGCGTTCGCGTGGTCCACGCGAACGAGCTCGACAGCGGCAACCTCGCGCAGACGCAGGGCATGTCGCGCGCCGCCGCGATCAACTTCGCGCGCGTCGGCGCGGAGAAAATCTGGGCCGGCACCGTCAACATCCTGCCGAACGCGAAGACCGGCGCGCACCACCACGGGCCGGTCGAGAGCGTGATCTACGTGGTGCGGGGAAAGGCCCGCATGCGCTGGGGCGAGAATCTCGAGTTCACCGCGCAAGCCGGCCCCGGCGATTTCATCTGGGTCCCGCCGTTCGTGCCGCACCAGGAGATGAACGCCAGCCGCGACGAGGCGCTCGAGTGCGTGTTGCTGCGCAGCGGCCAGGAGCCGGTGGTGGTGAACCTCGACATCCCCGCGGCCGAAAATCCCGAGGAAGTTTTCTGGGTCGACAACATCCATCCGCCGCCGTGAGGAGAAAGACCGCATGAAACGCACATCGCTCGCAGTCGCCGTCGCCACCCTTGCTTTCACGGCGCCCGGCTTCGCGCAGACCCGGGCCGCCAAACCGCTGCATGACAACTTCTACTGGCTGGGGGAATTCAACAAGGCCTCCACCGTGATGGTGACGGAGCAAGGCATCGTGCCCAAAGAGCTGGGCGCGAAGATCATGAAGGGCGTGGCGCAAGTGATCGAGGACGGCGAGAAGCCCGGCGCGAAACGCCCGGGCGACTACCTGCAGTACGAGCCGCTGCTGCTCGCCTACGCCGGGCCCGATGCCACGCGCATGCACTCGGGACGCAGCCGCCAGGACATCCTCGCCACGAACCGGCGCGTCATGCTGCGCGAGCGCGCCCTCGAAATGGCGGACGCGATGGTGGTGGCGCGCGAGCGGCTTCTCGCGATGGCCGTGCAACACACCGACACCATCGTCCCGGGCTACACGAACGGTGTGCAGGCGCAGCCCACCACCTATGCGCACTACCTGCTCGGTTTTGCCGGCGCGTACGACCGCCACTTCGAGCGCCTGCGGCAAGCGTACGCGCGGCTCAACCTGAACCCGCTGGGCACCGCCGTGTACGGCACCTCGAGCTTCCCGGTGAATCGAGCGCGCCTGGCCGAGCTCCTGGGCTTCGATGGCAACGTCGAGAATGGCTACGACGCGGCGCAAATCTCGACGATGGACGTGGCCGGGGAGCTCGCTTCGATCTCGAGCCTCGCGGCACTCACCACCGGGGCGTTCGTGGAGGATATCCACACGCAGTACCACCAGACCTCGCCGTGGTTCCTGATCGAGGAGGGCGCCCAGACGCACGTGAGCAGCATCATGCCGCAGAAGCGCAACCCCACGATCCTCAACACGCTGCGGCTTCAGGCAAGCACCGTCGTGGGCGATGCGCAGACGTTCATCATCCAGTCGCACAACGTCACGCCGGGCATGCCCGACTACAAGCGCGAGCAGTCGCAGGAAACGATCGAGGATGCGACCAGGATGTTCGCCCAGTTGAAGACGTTGCTCGACAACCTCGTGGTGAACCCGGGGCGCGCGCTCGCCGAAGTGAACGCGGAGTATTCCACCACGACGGAACTGGCCGACGTGCTGCAGCGCGAAGCCGACGTGCCGTTCCGGGTCGGGCACCATTTCGCCTCCGAGCTCGTGACCTTCGGCCGCGCCAAGGGCCTCAAGGCCGGCGAGATCAGCTTCCGGGATGCCGAGCGCATCTGGGGCGAGGCCGGCAAGAAGTACAGCGTGGCCACGAAATTTCCGCTCACCGAGAAGCGCTTCCGCGAGTCGCTCTCTGCCGAGGGCATGATCGCGGGAAGCAAGGGGCTGGGCGGCCCGCAGCCCGCGGAGGTGAAGCGCATGCTCGAATCGGAACGCAAGACCCTCGCCGCCGACCAGGACTGGACCCGGGAACGCCGCGCGAAGCTCGCGCAAGCCCAGGCCAAGCTCGACGACGCGTTCAAGGAGCTGTCGCGTTGAACCGGATCGATGCCCGATTCGATCATCGCCTGCGGGGCTTGCGGCCGACCTTGTCGAAGGCCCGGTCGTAGATCGCGTTCGGGAGGACGGCCAGGATGCGTCCCACGATCGCCATCTGCCAGGGAATGATGGCGAGGCTCGCGCCGGAATCGAGGGACCGCGCGCAACGGCGTGCGAACTCCTCTGCCGTGATGATGAACGGCATCGGGTAGGGGTTCTTCTCGGTCATCGGCGTGGCGATGTAACCCGGGCAGATGGTCGTCACGCCGACCCCGGTGCGGCGCATCTCGACCCGCAGCCCTTCGAGATAGCGGATCGCGGCGGCCTTCGAGGCCGAATAGGCCGTTGCGCCCGGGATGCCGCGCAAGCCGGCGACCGAGGCGATGCCGGCGAGCCGGCCGCTTGCGCGCTTGCGCATCGGCTCGATGAAGGGGCGGAAGGTATTCACCAGCCCCAACACGTTGATCTCGAGGATCTCGCGGAAGACCGCGGTGTCCTCGACGAATTCGGTGAGGTTGCCGATGGACAGGCCCGCGTTGCCGATCACGAGGTCGGGCGGGCCGTGGCGCGACATGAAGTCTGCCGCGGCGGACTCGAGGCCCGCGGCATCGCGAACGTCGCACGGATAGATCTCGCAAGCGCAGGCGAGCGTGCGCTTGAGCTCGCGCAGGCGCTCTTCGCGGCGCGCGAGGAGCCCGAGCGTGGCCCCGCGTGCGCCATAGAGACGGGCGAGGGCTTCGCCGATGCCACTGGATGCTCCGGTGAGGAACACCCGCGTGGACATGGCAGGCCTACTTCTTCGCGGGCGGCGCGGAGGCCGGCGGGGCGGCGGCGCTGCTTTCCTTGCGCGACATCTCGACCAACTGGTCGACGACCAGGAACACTTTCTGCGGGCTGCCGGCCTGCTCGCCGGAGGTGTAGTACTTGCCGTTCACGACCAGGCGCGGAACGCTGTCGACCTTGTACGCCTGGGTGAGCTGGCGGGCGCGCGCGATCTTGGATGCGACGCTGAACGACTTCTCGGTCTCGTTGTACTTCGCGACGTCGACGCCGTTCTTGGCGAGCCATTCCTCGCGCAGCTTCTTGTTGGCGAGGTTCACGCCATCCTTGTTCATCGCGTCGAAGACCTTCTGGTGATACTGGTCGAGCACGCCCATCGCCTCGAGCGTGTAGAACACCTTCACCATCTCCCCCCAGCTCTCGCTCGGGTACGCGGGCACGCGCTTGAACACGACGTCCTTCGGCACGCGCTTGGACCACGCGACCACCTCGGGCTCGAGCGCGTAGCAATGGGGACAGCCGTACCAGAAGAACTCGATCACCTCGATCTTGCCCGGGTCGATCGGCTGGGGCGGGTTGAGCATGGCGTACGGCTGGGCCGACGCGCCGGACGCGAGGGCGAGCAGGGCCGCGGTGAGGGCAAGCGCTTTGCGCAGTGACATGGATCTCTTCCTTCTACGGGTTCTTGGCTTCGTCGGTGGTTCGGATGATGGCGGCGCCGACGCCGTTCTGGGACAGCACGGCCTTGTTGCGGTTCGCGTCGTCGAGGCTCTGGTACGGGCCGAGGCGCACGCGGTACAGCGTGCCCTTGTCGGGAATGCTGACCGCCCGCACCGAGGCCTCCAGTCCTGTTAACGCAATCTTCGCCTTTAGGTTGTCAGCTTCCTTCTCTTCCGAGAAGGCGCCCGCCTGCAGCCAATAGATTTCGCCCGAGTGGGGCTTGGGCGACGCGGGCGAGGAGCCGGGCTTGGGCGGGCCCGCGAGGGGCGTCTTCGGGGCGGCCTTGGCCTCCTTCTCGGTCACCTCCTTGTCGCCCGGCAGGATCTGATAGAACTCGAAGCGCGGCTTGGCGGGCCGGTCGGCCTTGTCGGTCACGCCCTTGGCGGCGCGCTCCGCGGCCTTCGCGGCATCGGCGGGCGGAGGCGGCTGCGCCGGCGCCACTTTCGGCAGCGGCTCGATCGGCTTGGCCTTCTCGACGAAGGGATTGGACAGGCGGTTCAGCCACAGCGCGACCGCGAGCGAGATCACGATGCCCATCAGCAGGCCGATGATCACGCCGAGCAGCAGCGGATGGCTGAGCCGGCTCTCGGCGCGCGACGACGGGGCGTCCTTGTAATCCTTGGGCATCACATTCTTTCGGGGGCGCTCACGCCGAGGACGGCGAGGCCGTTGGCGAGCACCTGTCGCGTAGCGGCGACGAGCGCGAGCCGCGCGAGCTTCAATGCCTCATCCTCGACCAGGAACCGCTCGGCATTGTAGTAGGTATGCAAGCGTGCCGCCACGTCGTCATGCAGGTAATACGTGACCAGATGCGGAGCGAATTCCGCCGCGGCGCGCGCGAGCACCTCGGGAAACTCCGCGAGCTTCTGCACGAGCGCGGACTCGTACGGCGAGACGAGACGCGCGAGGTCCGCGTCCGCGAGGCCCGAGGGATCCCCGCCCCATTCGCGCAGCACGCTGCTCAACCGCGCGTGCGCGTACTGCACGTAGTAGACGGGGTTGTCGTCCGACTGGCTCTTGGCGAGGTCGATGTCGAACACGAGCTGCGAATCGACGCGCCGCATCATGAAGAAATAGCGCACCGCGTCGCGCCCGACCTCATCGATCAGGTCGCGCACGGTGACGTAGGCGCCGGCGCGCTTGGAGATCTTCATCTCCTCGCCGCCCTTCATCACCGTCACCATCTGGTGCAGCACGTAATCGGGGTAGCCCTCCGGGATGTCGAGCGCCAGCGCCTGCAGGCCCGCGCGCACGCGCGTGACCGTCGAATGGTGGTCCCCGCCCTGCACGTTCACTACGCGCTCGAACCCGCGCCGGAATTTGTTGAGGTGGTAGGCGACGTCGGGCACGAAGTAGGTGAACGTGCCGTCGGACTTGCGCATCACGCGGTCCTTGTCGTCGCCGAAGTCGGTGGTCTTCAGCCACAGCGCGCCTTCGGATTCGTAGGTGTGGCCGGCGTCGTGCAGCATCATCACGGCCTCGAGCACCTTGCCGTCGGTATAAAGCGAGCTCTCGAGGAAGTAGGAGTCGAACTTGACGCCGAACGCTCGCAAGTCGATGTCCTGCTCGTTGCGCAGGTAGGCGACCGAGAACTGGCGAATCTGCTCGAGGTTGTTGCCCGCCGCGTCGCCGAAATGCGCGGCCACGTATTCGCGCGCGATCTCGCGGATGTAGTCGCCAAGGTAACCGTCCTTGGGCATCTCGGCCGCTTCGCCGCGCTCCTGCTTGATGCGCGCCTGCACCGAGAGCGCGAGGTTGGCGATCTGGTTTCCGGCGTCGTTGTAGTAGAACTCGCGCGTGACGCTCCAACCCTGCCATTCGAGGAGCGCGGAGACAGCGTCTCCAAGCGCCGCCTGGCGGCCGTGACCCACGTGCAGCGGGCCGGTCGGGTTGGCCGAGACGAACTCGACCATGAACTTGCGCCCGCCGCCCGCGTCGGTGCGGCCGAACCGGGCGCCCTCGCGCAGGATGCGCTCGACGACCGCGAAGCGGGATTCGCCCGACAGCGTGAAGTTGATGAAGCCGGGACCCGCGATGTCCGCCTTCGCGATCTCGTGGTTATCGCCGAGGGCGGCGACGATCGCTTCCGCTGTCTCGCGCGGCTTGCGCCCGACGCGCTTGGCGAGCTGCAGCGCCACGTTGGTGGCGAAATCGCCGTGGTCGGCGTTCTTCGGGCGATCGAGCTCGACCGCGACGCTTCCGGCGTTGGGAAATGCTTTCTGCACCGCCTCCTGGACCAGGATGGCGAGCCGCGCTTTCGAATCGGGGGAGGACACGGGCAAAGGGGACAATCCAAACCGCCCATTATACGGGCGCCCCCCGCCTAGACCTCTTGCGGATCCACGTCGAGCGACCAGCGCACGCCCCGCTCGCCCTTGGCGGAGATCACGGCCTTCCATTCGTGCAGGAAGCGCTGGAGCGCTGCACGCGAGCCCGAGCGCACCAGCAGCTGGGCGCGTTCAAACCCGGCCTTGCGTTCGAGAGGCGCGGGCACCGGATCGAAGACTTCCACTTGATCCGAGATGCGCTTGCCGGCGCGCGCCGCCGCCTTGAGGAAAGCGATCGCCTCGCCACTCTTCTTCGATTCGGCGCGCAGCAGCGCCAGGTGCGAGAACGGCGGGAACTCCGCGATGCGGCGCTCCTCGAGCGCCTCGGACGCGAACGCCTCGTAGTCGTGGCGCGCCACGGCGGCATAGAGCGGATGGGAGGGAAAGTCCGTCTGGATCAGCACCTCGCCCGCGCGCTCGGCGCGCCCCGCGCGCCCCGAGACCTGCACGAGCTGCGAGAACAACCGCTCGGAAGCGCGGAAGTCGGCGCTGAAGAGCGCGCTGTCGCTGTCGAGCACGCCCACCAGGGTGAGCGCGGGATAGTCGTGGCCCTTCGCAAGCATCTGCGTGCCGACCAGGACGTCGATCTCGCCCGAGCGCACCCGCTCGAGCACGTCGCCGAGCGCGCCCTTGCGCGCGGTGGAGTCGCGGTCCACGCGCGCGATGCGCGCGCCCGGTAATGCGGCGGCGAGCGTTTCCTCGATGCGCTGCGTGCCGTGGCCGATCGGCGCCAGGTCCGTGCCCGCGCAGCTCGGGCATTTCACCGGGATGCGCTCGCGATGCCCGCAATGATGGCATCGCAGCTCGTGGGCGCGCAGGTGCAGCACGAGATGGGCGCTGCAACGCGTGCAGGTCGAGATCCAGTTGCAGGCGCGGCAGAAAAGCACCGGGGAAAATCCGCGCCGGTTCACGAAGACCAGGGATTGCTCGCCGCTCGCGACGCGCCGCTTGAGCGCCTCCACCAGCGCGTGCGTAAGCCCCTCGTGGGGACGGTCGGCGCGCGTGTCCACCGTGCGCACCACCGGCATCGAGGAGCCCGCCATCGCGCGTTGCGGCAGGCGCGCGAGCGCATAGCGCCCTTCGCGCGCGTTGAAGAAGCTCTCCAGCGACGGCGTGGCCGACCCCAGCACCACCGGTATCGCGAGGCGCTGCGCGCGCCGCACGGCCACGTCGCGGGCCGAGTAGCGCAGCCCTTCCTGCTGCTTGTACGAGGTGTCGTGCTCCTCGTCCACGATCACCAGGCCCAGGTCGCTGAAGGGCATCAGCGCGGCGAGGCGCGTGCCGAGGATGATCTGCGCCGCGCCCGACTGCGCGGCGAGCCAGGTCGCGGCGCGCTCGCCTTCATTCAGTTGACTGTGCGCGGACATGAGGCGCGCCTCGGGGAAGCGCTCGCGAACGTGGGATTCGAATTGCGGCGTGAGGCCGATCTCGGGCACCAGCAGCAACGCCTGGCGTCCGCGCGCCAGCGTGTCCGCCACAAGATGCAGGTAGACCTCGGTTTTGCCGCTGCCGGTCACGCCCTCGAGCAGCACCGGGTGGAAGCGGTCCATCCCGGCGCGGCACAGGGCGAGAGCCGCCTGCTGCGATGCGGTGAGCTCGCAACCCGCGCGCAGCGCCGGGGCCGACCGCGGCACGATCGCAGGGACCACGAACGCGCGCCGGCTCACCTGGCGCAGCCGCGGAGGAAGGCTTGCGGCGATCACTTCACCGAGCGCGCGATGGTAGTAGCGCGCGCAGAACTCGAAGAGCTCCAGGTCCGCCGCGGCGAACGCCGGGACGTCCTCGACCACCCGCTCGATCGGCCGCAGGCGCTCGGCCGGGATGGCGCTGCGGTGCGCTTTTCCGACCACGACACCGATCTTTCGGGCACGGCCGAAAGGCACGACCACGAGCGCTCCGACCGGCGCTTTCAGGTCCTCCGGAACGCGAAAATCGAAAGGCTCGTCGAGGGGTACATCGAGGGCGACGCGCGCGATCTTCACGCCCCGGAAACCCGCCTTTCCCGAGGCCGAAATAACCTGTGGATAAGTCTGTGAATACGTCTGCGGACAGGCGCGAAATCGCGGCGCCCAGAAGCGCCACGCGATTTCACGGCCTGAGACGTATAGTCCCAAGCCATTGAAGCGGCGAGCAATTCCGAGTTTGTCAACAATCGGCCGGGTAAACGCCCGTTAAGACCGCGAGGACGGCAGTTGTGTGAATAAGCAATCACATCGACACAAATATTTTTCTTGACACGCCCTAGGCCGCGTGGGCGCCGAGGGAGCGCGAATGCACCGCCTCGACGAGCGCCGCGACGCTCTCCGGAGGCGTGTGTTGCGACACGCCGTGGCCGAGGTTGAAAACATGCCCCGGACCCTTGCCGAAGGCATCCAGGGCGGCCTGTGCTTCGCGCTGGATCGATGCGGCCGTGCCGAACAGGGCCATCGGGTCGAGGTTGCCTTGCAGCGCCACCTGGTGGCCCACGCGCTGCCGCGCCTGGCCCAGGTTCGTCTGCCAATCGATGCCGAGGGCGTCGGCTCCGGACGCGGCCATCGCCTCCAGCCAGCCCCCCCCGCCCTTGGTGAAGAGAATGCGCGGCACCACACGACCATCGACCGTTCGCGTGAGGCCGGAGAGGACCTCGCGGGAGTACGCGAGCGAGAACTCGTGGTAGGCCGAATCCGCGAGCGCGCCGCCCCAGGTATCGAAGATCATCACCGCCTGCGCGCCGGCGGCGATCTGCGCGTTGAGATACGCGATCACCGCCTTCGCGTTGACCGAGACAATGCGGTGGAGCAGATCGGGCCGCGAGTAGAGCATCGTCTTCACCAGGCGGAAATCGTCGCTGCCGCCGCCCTCGACCATGTAGCACGCGAGCGTGAAGGGGCTGCCCGAGAACCCGATCAGCGGCACCTTGCCGTGCAGCTCGCGGCGCGTGAGCGCGATCGCGTCGAACACGTAGCGCAGCTTCTCCATATCGGGGACCGCGAGCCTGTCGATGTCCGCGTCGACGCGCAGCGGGCGCTCGAACTTCGGCCCCTCGCCCTCGGCGAAATACAGCCCCAGGCCCATCGCGTCGGGCACCGTGAGGATGTCGGAGAAGATGATCGCCGCATCGAGCGCGAAACGCTCGAGGGGCTGGAGCGTGACCTCGCACGCGAGCTCCGGGGTCTTCGCGAGCGCGAGGAAGCTTCCCGCCCTGCGGCGCGTGGCGTTGTACTCGGGAAGGTAGCGGCCGGCCTGGCGCATGATCCAGATCGGCGTATACGGCGTGGGCTCGCGCATCAGCGCGCGCAGGAAGGTATCGTTTTTCATCGGGCCGATTTTCGCACGTCGCGCGGTCACGCTCGCGCGAGGTACCTCACAGGTGCCGGTCCAGGAATGCGCGGATCGCGGGCGCGTAGCGCGGGTCGACCTGGATATCGTTGTGGCCGAAGCCGGCGAACGACAGGCGCTCGACCGGGCCACCCCACAGCGCCGCGAGGCGCTCGGAGTGCCGCGCCGGGATCAGATCGTCGGCCTCTCCCATCAGGATCAGCACCGGAGCGGAGAGCCGCGGGGCATACGCGGCGGAATCGAACGGATGGCGCATCAGCAGCCCGACCGGAAGCCACGGGTAGGCGTCCTGCGCGATCTCCCGCGCGCTCGCGAAGGGCGAGGTGAGGATCACGCAACGCGCCGGTCGCGCAGCCGCCACCTGCACCGCCACGCCCGTGCCGAGGCTGCGGCCATGGAGCGCAATGCGCGCGGGGTCGAGGTCGGCGCGGCGCGCGGCCCAGTCGAAGAGCTCGACCGCGTCGGCGATGATCTCGCGCTCGCCCGGGCGTCCCTGGCTATTCCCATAGCCGCGATAGTTCACCAACAGCAGCGCGCGCTCTGCGTATGTGCGCGGGGCATCCGCGGCGAATTCCGTGACCTCTTCGGCATTGCCGCCGAAATAGATCACGAGCGGCGCGCGCTCGCGCGGTGGAAGCAGCAGGACGCCCGCGAGCACCGTGCCATCGCGCGTGGCGAACGAGACGTCCTCGATGCGCCATCCCGGGGGCGCGGCAGGCCGCGGCCCGGCCGCGCGGGGATAGAACAGCAGCCGCTCCTGGAGCATCCAGACGAATGCCGCGATCGCGAGATATGCGACGGCCGCGGCGAGCAGGAGGACTTTCAGCGCGGCAGGTCCGAGCTTCCCATCAGGAACGCATCGACGGCGCGCGCGCATTGCCGCCCCTCGCGGATCGCCCACACCACGAGCGACTGGCCGCGGCGCATGTCGCCGGCCGCGAAAACTTTCGGCACCGAGGTCGCGTAGGCGCCGTCGCCTTCCGTGGCCGCTTTCACGTTGCCGCGCGGGTCCCTGGCAACGCCGAGTTGCTCCAACAGCCCCGCGTGCACCGGGTGGACGTAGCCCATCGCGAGCAACACGAGCTGCGCGGGAAGCTTGAACTCCGTGCCGGGAACTTCCTTCATCTCCATGCCGCCCTTGTCGTTCTTCACCCATTCGACGTGACACGCGGTGAGGCTGTCGACCTTTCCGTCCTTGCCGGTGAACGATTTGGTGGCGACGGCGAAATCGCGCTCGGCGCCTTCCTCGTGCGACGAGGACGTGCGCAGCTTGAGCGGCCAGTAGGGCCAGGTGAGCGGCTTGTTCTCCTGCTCGGGCGGCTGCGGCAGCAGCTCGAAGTTCATCACCGACTCGGCGCCCTGGCGGATCGAGGTGCCGATGCAGTCGCTGCCGGTGTCGCCGCCGCCGATCACGACCACGTGCTTGCCGGTGGCGACGATCTGGTCGGGCACTTCATCCCCGGCGTTCTTCTTGTTCTGCAGCGGCAGGAAATCCATCGCGTAGTGGATGCCGTCGAGCTCGCGTCCCGGTACTGGAAGGTCACGCGGCTTCTCGCTTCCGCCGGTGAGCGCGATGGCGTCGAACTCGGCGAGCAAGTCGCTCGACGCGGCCGTGACACCGGCATGCACGTTGGTCCGGAACGTCACGCCCTCGGCGGCCATCTGCTCCACGCGCCGGTCGATCAGGTGCTTCTCCATCTTGAAATCGGGAATGCCGTAGCGCAGCAAGCCGCCGATGCGATCGGCCTTCTCGATGAGCGTCACATCATGGCCGGCGCGCGCGAGCTGCTGCGCGCACGCCATGCCCGCGGGCCCCGAGCCGATCACCGCGACCTTCTTGCCGGTCTTGTGGTGCGGCAGCTGGGGACCGATCCAGCCTTCTTTCCAGCCCTTGTCGACGATCGCCTGCTCGATCGACTTGATCGCGACCGGATCGTTGTTGATGTTGAGCACGCACGCCGCCTCGCAGGGCGCGGGGCAGACGCGGCCGGTGAACTCGGGAAAGTTGTTGGTCGAATGCAGGACGTCGAGCGCTTCGCGCCAGTTGTCGCGGAAAACGAGGTCGTTCCAGTCGGGAATGATGTTGTTGACCGGGCAGCCGGTCTGGCAGAACGGAATGCCGCAGTCCATGCAGCGCCCGCCCTGCCGGCTCATCTCGTCGTCGGATAGAGGACGGATGAACTCCTTGTAGAATTTGACCCGCTCGGAGACCGGCGCATACGGCCGGTCCCGGCGTTCGATTTCCATGAAGCCGGTGATTTTTCCCATGTTCATTTCTCCCTCTCCCCTGGGAGAGGGTCGGGGTGAGGGTAAGGGTTAGTCGTTAGCGCGAACTTCCGCCCGCGTTGCCGGTTGTTCGCGCCGTGCCTTCTCCTGCGCCATCTCGGAGAGCGCCCGGCGATATTCGAGCGGCATCACCTTCACGAATTTCGGCAGGTAGCTGGCCCAGTTCTCGAGCACGCGGCGCGCCCGCTCGCTGCCGGTGTACAGCAGGTGGCGCTGGATCAGGCTCTTCAGCATTACGTCGTCGTGGCCGGCGACGTGATCGATCTGCACCTTGCCGTGCGTCTCGAGCTCGCCGTTGCCGCCCGCGGCGGCCGCATGCTCCTCCTCCGGGATCGGCTCCAGCTCGACCATCGAGAGGTTGCAGCGCTGCGTGAAGTCGCCTTCCTCGTCGAGCACGTAGGCGATGCCGCCCGACATTCCCGCGGCGAAGTTGCGGCCCGCCTTGCCGAGGACGACGATCGTGCCCCCGGTCATGTATTCGCAGCCGTGATCGCCCACGCCCTCGACCACGGCGGTGGCGCCGGAGTTGCGCACCGCGAAGCGCTCGCCCGCGACCCCGCGGAAATACGCCTCGCCGCTGATCGCGCCGTACATCACGGTGTTGCCGAGGAGGATGTTTTCCTCGGGGATGATCGGACATTCCTTCGGCGGGTAGATGATGATGCGCCCGCCGGAAAGGCCCTTGCCGACATAGTCGTTGGCGTCGCCCTCGAGCTCGAACGTGATGCCGCGCGCGAGCCAGCCGCCGAATGTCTGCCCTGCCGTGCCCTTGAAGTTCACATGGATCGTGTCTTCGGCGAGCCCGGCGTGCCCGTAGCGGCGCGCGACCTCGCCCGACAGCATCGCGCCCACGGTGCGGTTGCGGTTGAAGATGCGGCTTTCGATCGACACCGGCCGCTTGGCGCTGAGCGCGGCAGCGGCCTTTCCGATCAGCTCGTGGTCCAGCGCCTTTTCGAGGCCGTGATCCTGGATCTCGGTGTGGCGGATGGCCACGCCCGGACCCATCTGCGGGCGGTAGAACAGCTTGGAGAAATCCAGCCCGCGAGCCTTCCAGTGCTCCACGCCGGCACGCACGTCGAGGAGATCGGCGCGCCCGACCATCTCGACGAAGGTGCGCAGGCCCATCTTCGCCATCCACTCGCGCACTTCCTCGGCGATGAAGAAGAAATAGTTGATGACGTGCTCGGGCTTGCCGTCGAATTTCTTGATGAGCTCGGGGTCCTGCGTGGCGATGCCGACCGGGCACGTATTCAAATGACATTTGCGCATCATGATGCAGCCCTGAACCACCAGCGGCGCGGTGGCGAAGCCGAACTCGTCGGCGCCGAGGAGAGCGCCGATCACGACGTCGCGGCCGGTCTTCATCTGGCCGTCGGCTTGCACGGCGATGCGCCCGCGCAGCTTGTTGAGCACGAGCGTCTGCTGGGTCTCGGCGAGGCCGATCTCCCACGGGCTGCCGGCGTATTTCACCGAGGAGAGCGGAGAGGCGCCGGTGCCGCCATCGTGTCCGGAGATCGTCACGTGGTCGGCCTTGGCTTTCGCCACACCCGCGGCGACCGTGCCCACACCGATCTCGCTCACCAGCTTCACCGACACGTCCGCGGCCGGGTTCACGTTCTTCAAATCATGGATCAACTGCGCGAGATCCTCGATCGAATAGATGTCGTGGTGCGGCGGCGGCGATATCAGGCCCACGCCGGGCACCGTGTGGCGCACCTTCGCGATGTACTTCGAAACCTTGTGGCCGGGCAGCTGGCCGCCCTCGCCGGGCTTTGCGCCTTGCGCCATCTTGATCTGCAGCACGTCGGCGTTGACCAGGTATTCCGTGGTGACGCCGAAGCGGCCCGCGGCGACCTGCTTGATCGCCGAGCGCATCGAGTCGCCGTTGGCGAGCGGTATGTAGCGGATCGGATCCTCGCCGCCTTCGCCGGTGTTGGATTTCCCGCCGAGCCGGTTCATCGCGATCGCAAGCGTCGAGTGCGCCTCGTGCGAGATCGAGCCCAGCGACATCGCGCCCGTGGCGAAGCGCTTGACGATCTCCTTCGCAGATTCGACCTCCTCGATCGGCACCGGTGTCGCCGACTCCTGTATCTTGAAGAGCCCGCGCAGCGTGAGCAGCTTCTCGCTCTGCTCGTCGATCAGGCGCGAGTACTCCTTGAACGTCGCGAAGTTGCCCGAGCGTGTCGAGTGCTGCAGCTTGGCGATCGAATCCGGCGTCCACATGTGCGCCTCGCCGCGCGTGCGATAGGCGTATTCCCCGCCCGGATCGAGCTGGTCGCGGTAAAGCGGCGCGTCCGAATAGGCGAGCCGATGCATGCGCACCGCCTCCTCGGCGACCTCGCCGAGACCGATGCCTTCCACCGGCGTGGGCGTGCCGGTGAAATACTTGTCGACGAACGATTGCGACAGGCCCACGGCCTCGAAGATCTGCGCGCCGCAATACGACTGGTAGGTCGAGATGCCCATCTTCGACATGACCTTGAGCAGGCCCTTGCCGATGGCCTTGATGTAGCGCTTCACCAGCTCCTTCTCGTCGATCTTCTGCGGCAGGCCGTCGCGGATATCGAGAAGTGTCGCGAACGCCAGGTTGGGATGGATCGCCTCGGCGCCGAACCCGGCGAGGCAGGCGAAGTGGTGCACCTCGCGCGCGCTGCCGGTCTCGACCACGAGCCCGGAACGCGTGCGCAGGCCGGCGCGCACCAGGTGATGGTGGACGGCGGCGGTGGCGAGCATCGCGGGAATCGGGATCAGGTTCACCGAGACGTCGCGGTCGGTGAGGATCACGATGTTGACGCCCTTGCGCACCGCGTCCTCGGCATCGGCGCAGAGCTGCGCGAGCGCGGGCTCCATGCCGGCCACGCCCCATTCGGCGGGGTAGCACATGGTCAGCACTTCGCTCTTGAAGTGCCCGCTGGTGAATTCCGAGGCGCGCCGCAGCTTCTCCATGTCCTCGAACGTGAGGATCGGCTGCGAGACCTCGAGGCGCATCACCGGCTCGGTCGAATCGGGCGAGAGCAGGTTCGGGCGCGGGCCGATGAACGAGACCAGCGACATCACGAGCTGCTCGCGGATCGGGTCGATCGGCGGGTTGGTCACTTGCGCGAAGAGCTGGCGGAAATACGAGTACAGCGGACGCGCGCGATTGGAAAGCACCGCGAGCGGCGTGTCGTCGCCCATCGAGCCGAGCGCCTCCTCGCCCGCGACCGCCATCGGCGTGAGCAGCGTCTTCAGGTCCTCCTGCGTGTAGCCGAAGGTCTGCTGCCGGTCGAGGAGCTTGTCGGTGTCGGGCGTGGGCACGGTCTCCGGCATCGGGATGTCCTCGAGCCGGATCTGGGTGCGGTCGAGCCAGTCCTGGTAGGGGCGTTGCGCGGCGAGATCGCGCTTGAGCTCCTCGTCGGAGACGATGCGGCCGTGCTCGATGTCGACCAGCAGCATCTTGCCCGGCTGCAGGCGCCACTTGCGCACGATCTTCTCCTGCGGGATGTCGAGCACGCCCATCTCCGAGGACATCACGATCAGGTCGTCGTCGGTGATGAAGTAGCGCGCGGGGCGCAGGCCGTTGCGATCGAGCGTGGCGCCGATGAACTTGCCGTCGGTGAAAGCGACCGCGGCGGGGCCGTCCCACGGCTCCATCAAGGCCGCGTTGTATTCGTAGAACGCACGGCGCTTGGCATCCATCAACGGATTGCCGGCCCACGCCTCGGGGATCATCAGCATCATCGCGTGCGCGATCGGGTAGCCGCCCATCACGAGGAGCTCGAGGGCGTTGTCGAACGAGGCCGAATCGGATTGCCCGTCGTAGACCAGCGGCCAGATCTTGTCGAGGTCCTCGCCCAGCAGCTTCGAGTTGATCGTCGCCTGGCGCGAGCGGATCCAGTTGAGGTTTCCCTGCAGCGTGTTGATCTCGCCGTTGTGAGCGATATAGCGGAACGGGTGGGCCAGGTCCCACGTCGGGAACGTGTTGGTCGAGAAACGCTGGTGCGCGAGGCACAGGGCCGAGGTGAAGCGCTTGTCCTTCAGGTCGGTGAAGAATTCGCGCACCTGGTGGGCGAGCAACATGCCCTTGTACACGATGGTGCGATGGGAGAACGACGGGACGTAGAATTCGCCCGCGTTCGAAAGCCCGAGCGCTCGGATGGCGTGGCCCAGGCTCTTGCGGATGATGTAGAGCTTGCGCTCGAACGCGTCGCGGTCGAGGCTGCCGCGGCCGGCGCCGACGAAAACCTGGCGGATCACCGGCTGGGTGTCGCGCGCGGTGGGGCCGAGCGAGGAATCGTCGACCGGCACTTCACGCCAGCCGAGCAGCGTCTGGCCCTCGTTCACGACGGCGCGCTCGATCTCGCGCACGCACGCCGCGCGCGCCGCCGGATCTCGCGGCAGGAAGACCATCCCCACGCCGTAAGCGCCGGCTTTCGGCAGCTTCACGCCCTGCTTGATCAGCTCCTCGCGGAAGAACTGGTCGGGGATCTGGATCAGCACGCCCGCACCATCTCCGTGCAGCGGATCGGCGCCTGTCGCACCACGGTGCGTCAGGTTGTTCAGGATCGTCAGGCCTTTTTCGACGATATCGTGCGACTTGCGGCCCTTGATGTGCGCGACGAAGCCCACGCCGCACGCATCGTGCTCGTTGCGAGGATCGTAAAGCCCCTGTTTCGGCGGGGGGCCGGATTTCGATTTCATTCGAGGCACCTCAGACGCAATGGTAGCCGCGTTTCCCCGTGCATCGGGGTCGCGCAGAGGAGTGCATATCGGGCTTGTGGCGCCGGATCGCGGGTCTGCCCGCCGGGATTTGCGGCGCGGCTCGTGACCGGCGCGGCCCCACGCCCGCCACATGGGGGCGGACAGGCAGAAATCGAGCGAAATCGAGCCATCGTAGCGCACGCTTTACTGCACTGCAATATAAATGCCTGCTCGCGTGTTGGCGATTGCGTGGGGCGCGCGCGGCGGCCATTGAGTAGAATCCGCTAATCCAACGTGATATGCGCTCGTTGCCCAGACCCAGGATCCCCTTGACCCGCCTCGTTCCCGATCGACTCGTCCGCTTCGCGCTCGCTTTCCTCTCCCTGGTCGTGGTGACCTCGTGCGGCAGCGGCGCCGTTTCCGGACCCGCGCCGGTCGTCGATCCCACGCGCATCACGATCCTTCCGGAGATCGCGACGCTCTATGGAGGACTGCCGACCACGTTCACGATCTCGGGCGGCACCGGTTCCTACATCGTGAGTTCAAGCGACCAGGCCGTGCTTCCGGTGAG
>JANPHA010000234.1:0-9100 GCA_031424255.1 Burkholderiales bacterium
CCGAACCAACAGCCATGGCAAGCAAGGTCTTCATGAATTTCCCCGATCGAAACGATGGACACCAGCGAATCCCGGCAAAGGGCGTGAGAATGCCAACTGCGGCGCGAAATGAACTACGTTTTAAGTGAATCTACGCCGACACGCTTTCGACGTCAGTGCGACGGCGAACACAGCCTTGGTTTGTCCTGCCATTACCACGCCTGTGGCTGGATGCGCCATCGCTTCCCATCGCCGCCGGGAATCGATACGCGCAGGAAGCGCACCGGCCATCGCCGGCACTTGTCGAGCGTGCCCGTGACGGCCGGGGCCGACGCGAATTGCAGGCTCATGCCGGCCGGCGCGCCGAAATTTGCGCAGACTGAGCCGCCCCCACCGACAGGCTGTCGATTCGCTTGCGGCAAGAATGATGGGCCAGTTCGCGACGGCCTGATTCCGGCTATTTCTTTCCGAAGATGACAGAGAAAAGCACGGCGCCCAGGACGACGATGAGCAAGGTGGGCAGCCACATCCAGCTGATTCCGCCCATGCTTCCACTCCCCATCATCCCACCGCTCATCATTGTCCCGGTAGCCATTCCGCCACCGAATAGCAGCAGCAATAAGGCTGCGACGACAAACGCGATGACCAAGGCTGTTTTGCTTGTAGCGTCCATGATTCGAGTCCTTCAGGCCGTTTGCACGACTAATTGCGAGATCATTGGTATAGGCGCAAACGTGTTCACCGTCCGTACGCTGCCGTACCGACTGCGGCAGTATGGCCGGGTAGATTCATTTGAGCGGTAACTTCCCTTCAACCAGAACCTGAAAGTGAATAACGCAAATGAAACTCTTCAAAACGCTTGCAAGCTCGATGATCGCGGTATCGCTGATGGCTGCACCCGCGGTATTCGCGGCGGATGCGCCCAAGATGGTCCACATGGACGAATTCATGAAGTCGTGCGACATGGACAAGGACGGGATGATGTCCAAGGACGAGATGTTGAAGCACATGGAAAAGATGTTCGACCAGATGGACACCAAGAAGACCGGCAAGCTCGATAAGAAGCAGACCGAGGCATTCCTGAAGCAGTTCACGGCGCCGAGCGGCGGCTGATTTTCGGCGGATTCTGGTCGGCGGCGCGAACTCCGCGGCGGATGCAGCACGCGTTTGAAGCGGGCAGGGGTGGCGATCGCTACCCACTTCATCACCGTAGCGAGGTCGATGTCGACGCCGACCCCCAGAGTCTCTTTGCGCATCTGGACGACCATCGCGGGCTAGCCGGCCGCATGGAGAAGCCCACGCTGGTGATGGCCGGCGCCACCATGCGTGTCGAGACGGACGCGCTGCAGGATAGGCCGTCGGATCGCTCATCAGCGTCACCGGACGCGTTCTCGGCGTGAGCTTGATGGTCGAAGAAGTGGTCACCGAACGAGTTCCTCCATTGCGCAAGACCTGGGAGACCCGCGGGGAGCCGCGCCTGCTGGTGATCGGCTCTTATCGCATGGGATTCACCATCTCTGAACCGGGAAATCGCTCGCGCTTGGTGGTGTTCATCGACTACCAGCTTCCGCCACACGGCTTCGCCCATGGGCTCGCGCTGCTCTTCGGCCGGACCTATGCGGCATGGTGCACTCGCCGCATGGCCACCGATGCGGCTGCCGCGTTTGTCGGCGTGGCAGCCTCCCGAAAATCAACGTGAAAGAGCAGTCACTCGGGAAACTTAAGTCCCTGGGGCAGTCCATTTGGCTCGACTACATCCGGCGCGATCTGATCAGTAGCGGCGAGCTTCGCCGTTTGATCGTCGAGGACGGATTGCGTGGAATCACGTCGAACCCGGCTATCTTCGAAAGCTCTATCACCGGCAGCCATGAATACGACGAAGACATCCGGGCCATGGCGCTCCAGGGAAAGGACGCCATGGCAATTTACGAGGCGCTCAGCCAGGGGGATGTGCAGCGCGCCGCCGACGAGTTCAGGCCTGTGTACGACTCCACGGACGCTGCGGACGGCTATGTCAGTCTCGAGGTCAATCCTCACCTGGCGCACGACACGGACGCAACGGTCGAGGACGCGCGGCGCTTGTGGGCCGCGCTCAACCGGCCCAACGTCTTGATCAAGGTACCGGCCACGACCCAGGGGCTAGCCGCAATCGAGCAACTCACTCGTGAAGGGATCAATGTCAACGTGACGTTGCTCTTCGGCTTGCCGCGCTATCGCCAGGTCGCGCAGGCCTACATCGCCGGCCTCGAAGCGCGTGCGAGACGAGGTGAGCCGCTACGGCATGTGGCTTCCGTCGCGAGCTTCTTCGTGAGCCGCATCGACCAATTTGTCGACCCGCTCCTCGAAACGCGCATCGCGCAAGGGGGCGAGCTTGCGGAGGCGGCGAAGGGTGCTCGTGGGCAGGTCGCGATCGCCAGTGCGAAGGGCGCCTATCAAATCTACAAGGAGATTTTCGGCAGCGATCGGTTCCGGAGCCTCGCCAATGAGAATGCACGCCCTCAGCGACTGCTCTGGGCCAGCACCAGCAGCAAGAACCCGAACTATGACGACATAAAATATGTGGAGGCGCTCATCGGAGCGAACACGGTCAACACGGTTCAGGTTGAAGCCCTTGGCGCATATCGCGACCACGGCGATCCGAAGGCTCGCATCGAAGACGGCGTCCCGGAGGCCGGCCTGTTGTTGGCGCGCTTGCCGCAGCTGGGCATCGGCATCGACAACGTGGCGCAGCAACTCGAAGAAGACGGCATTGATAAATTCACGAGGCCGTTCGACAAGCTGCTGGCGACGCTCTCGAGCCTGGCGCGTTCCAGTCAAGGAGCGGTCATCTCGTGAACCGGCCCCTGTCCTCGACAGTCCTGCAGAAGATCCACGCGTATTGGCGGGCCGCCAACTATCTATCCGTGGGCCAGATCTATCTGTACGACAATCCGCTGCTCAGGTCGCCTCTCACGATCGAGCACGTGAAGCCGCGGCTGCTGGGGCATTGGGGCACGACCCCGGGCCTCAATTTCATTTACGTGCACCTGAACCGCGTCATCGTGCAACACGACCTCGACATGATGTACGTGATCGGCCCGGGCCACGGCGGGCCCGGCATCGTCGCCAACGCCTATCTCGAGGGAACATACAGCGGGATTTACCCCGAAGTCTCGCAGGACGAGCGCGGCATGAAGCGGCTCTTCATGCAGTTCTCGTTTCCGGGCGGCATTCCCAGCCACGTGTCGCCTGAAGTGCCGGGCTCCATCAACGAGGGCGGCGAGCTTGGCTACTCGCTGATGCACGCCTACGGTGCGGCGTTCGACAACCCGGGTCTGATCGTCGCGTGCGTCGTAGGCGATGGGGAGGCCGAGACTGGGCCGCTGGCAACGAGCTGGCACTCGAACAAGTTCCTGAACCCCGCGCATGACGGTGCGGTCCTGCCGATCCTCCATCTGAACGGCTACAAGATCGCGAGTCCGACGGTGCTGGGCCGCATCAGCCACGAGGAGCTCGATCAGCTGTTTCGCGGTTACGGATACGAGCCTCATTTCGTCGAAGGCGACGAACCCGACAAGGTGCACCAGGAGATGGCCGCGACCCTCGATCGGGTGATCGGGACGATCCGTGATATTCAGAACCACGCGCGCTCGGGGGGGGCGCATGCACGGCCGATGTGGCCGATGATCATTCTGCGTACGCCAAAAGGCTGGACCGGGCCCACGACCGTGGATGGGCTGCAGACGGAGGGATCGTGGCGCTCGCATCAGGTGCCGCTTGCGAACCTCGCGGGCAACCCGAAGCACCTCGAGACCCTGGAGCGGTGGCTGCAGAGCTACCGCCCCGGGGAGCTCTTCGACGCGGGCGGCAAGCTCATCGCGGAGCTCGCGGAGCTTGCCCCGAAAGGCGAACGCCGCATGAGCGCGAGTCCGCATGCGAACGGCGGCGTCTTGTTGAGAGATTTGCAAATGCCCGATTTTCGCGATTACGCCGTCGACGTCCCGAGCCCCGGGGTGGTCACGGCTGAAGCGACCCGGGTCACCGGCACCTTCCTGCGCGACGTGATGAAGCTCAACCTGGAAGAGCGCAATTTCCGCGTTTTCGGCCCCGACGAGACCGAGTCCAATCGCCTCGGCGCATTGTTCGAGGTCACCGACCGTGTATTCATGGGTGAGCTCAGGTCCTCCGACACTCAGATCTCGCACGATGGGCGCGTGATGGAAGTGTTGAGCGAACACCTGTGCCAGGGATGGCTCGAAGGCTATCTGCTCACTGGCCGCCATGGCTTCTTCTCGTGCTACGAAGCGTTCGTCCACATCGTCGATTCGATGTTCAACCAGCATGCCAAGTGGCTGAAGGTCACGCGGGGACTCGCGTGGCGGCGTCCGATCGCTTCGCTCAACTATCTGCTCACCTCCCATGTCTGGAGGCAGGACAGCAACGGCTTCAGCCACCAGGACCCCGGCTTCATCGATCACGTAGTCAACAAGAAAGCGGACGTGATTCGGGTCTATCTGCCGCCCGATGCGAACACGCTGCTGTCGGTGATCGATCATTGCCTGCGCAGCCGCCACTACGTCAACGTGATCGTCGCGGGCAAGCAGCCGGCGGCGCAGTGGCTCGACATGGACGCGGCGGTCAATCATTGCGCCGCGGGATTGGGCATCTGGCGCTGGGCCAGTAACGATGAGGGAAGCGATCCCGACGTCGTGATGGCCTGCGCGGGAGACGTGCCGACGCAGGAAACCCTCGCCGCGGTGGGTCTGCTGCGCGAGCACCTGCCGGAGCTGAAGATTCGTGTGGTCAATGTCGTCGATCTGATGGCGTTGCAGCCGCCGGGTGAGCATCCTCACGGGGTGAACGACAAGGATTTCGATAGCGTCTTCACCAGGGACAAACCGATCATCTTCGCCTATCACGGCTACCCGTCACTCATCCACCGGCTCACGTACCGCCGGACGAACCACGCCAATCTCCACGTGCATGGCTACAATGAAGAGGGAACGACGACGACCCCATTCGACATGGCCGTGCTGAACCGCCTCGATCGATTCCATCTGGTGAAGGACGTGATCGACCGGGTCGAGGGCTTGGGACCGCGCGCCGTGCGCCTCACGCAGGCGATCCAGGAAAAGCTGATCGAACACAGCCGCTACATCGTGCGTCACGGCCAAGATATGCCGGAAATCCGCGACTGGCGCTGGGGCGCTGCGGTGCAACTCCTTGGAGATGGGCCTAAAGGCGCCAGCTGACTCCCGCCATCGCCGACCACGAAGCCGTGAGCTGCACGCCGTTCACGGATTGATAGATCGGCAATTGCACGAAAGCGTAAGCCTGCGCCTTGCGGGAGAAATTCCAGGAGACGCCCGGGCTCACGTAGACCACGCGCTGGCCACTGTCCTCCGGCTCCGCGTTGCCGCCGCTGTCGCGCCCCTTCGCGTTGTAGTTCACCTGCAGCATGAGGCCGATGTCGTTGGTGACCGCGTAGCGCATGCCGCCATCGAGGTGAAGCTGGCGCCCCGGCTTGTAGTCGGCGCGTGACGTGATCGGCAGCACCACCCGGGCTTGCGCGAACCACGACCAGTCGTGAAGCGGCGCGGCGGCGTGCCAGTACGTACCGAGCAAGAGGTCCGTCGTGCCGGTGCCGGGCTGCAGCGTGCGCTCCGCTTGTTCGCCATCGGCATTCGTCACGTCGTACTTGCCGGTCGGCAGCTTCACTCCGAATGTCACACCCGCCGATCGAGGCGCCGCGGGATCCTCGACCGAGTTGAAGAATTCGTACCTCGCCTGCGCGCGCACGTCGCCCAGGGCACGGAATTTCCACGACTCGGGCTCCTGCTCGCCCTGGTGGTTGTGGATGTGCAGATGGTCGCGATCGACGTACGGGATCGCGAGCGAGAGTCCCCAGCGCGGCGCGAGCGACCAGTCGATGGTGCCGATCCAGTTGCGGTTCCTGGTCTTGATCTCATCGTGGTGCCGCGGAACCTGCCCGACGGCGACGCGGTCGCGTCCGCTGCGCGGCTGGTCGAGATCGATGGCTTCGTAGCGCAGGTCGAAGCGCATGCCCGGCTCCGTCCACGTGCCCTGCACCGACCAGTCGGTATTCACCAGGCAGAAGTCCGCGCCGCAACTCGCGGCGCTCTCGAATGCGATCGCGCTGAACGCGCCCGCAAGCGCGAACCTGAATGTCGTGTTCAACTTGTGCTCCCGGCGAAAGGAACGCGAAGCGCCACGCGTGCATCACGCGGCGTCGGGGGACTGCGTCAGACCGGGATAGCGGGCGGAGGGGCGCGGCTCTGGGGCAGCCGTACGTCGGTACCGGAGGGCAGCGGCGCGCAATACGCGTCGAGCGTGACGATGCAGCTGGAGAAAAAGAATGGCGGAGGCACGACGGCCGGCGAGAACCCCGCGTAAAAGGCCATGATGCACAGCGGGCAGTGGACCTTCGCCTGGCTCGCGGGCGCGCCGGGCCGGTCGGGCATCTCGCCCATCGGCACCTGCGAGCCCGCTTGGTGGCACAGCATCACCGCTTCGCCCAGCGCGGCGGAGCGCGCGGCGGAAACCAGCGGCCAAAGCGCGGTCCACGCCACCGCGACGGCGGCGATCAGGGCGGGGATGCGGCGACGCAGGGACATGGGGCGCAGTCTACCTTCATTCCTCGCTGCACTACATGGGGGGAGCGCAGCATACTGATGGGGAAAAGACCCCAGGCTCATATCAACGAGGTTGCCATGACACTCCTTCGCATCGCTTTCACCGCTACCGTGCTGTTCGCCGCCGCGGCGTCCTTTGCGCAAGCGCCGGTGGCGCGCGTTGCGAGCCTCGGCTGGATGACCGGCACCTGGACCCACGCCAACGGCGAGGAGCGCGTGACCGAATCGTGGGTCGGCCCGGGCAACGGCGTGATGGTGGCAGCGAATCTCTCCACCTGGCCGAACGGAAAGAAGATGTTCGAGTTCCTGCGCATCGCCGATACGTCCGAGGGCTTCTCGTATTTCGCAAGCCCCGCGGGACGCGCCCCGGTCGAATTCAGGATGAAGGAAACCGGCGAGCGCCGCGTGGTGTTCGAGAATGCGGCCCACGATTTCCCGCAGCGCGTCCTCTACTGGCGCGAGGGCGACACGCTGGCCGCGCGCATCGAGGGCACGATCGCAGGCAAGCCGCGCAGCGAGGAATGGCGGTTCGATCGCGCGCCATGAATTCCGGGGTCAGACTCCTCAATTCAACATGAATTGAGGAGTCTGACCCCGCAATTGTCAGCGGCGAACGCCGGGCGCTTCGAGCGCCAAGCCCTGCGCGCGCCACGCGAGGTAGAGCTCGAGCGCGATCATGTCGGGCGAGCCGTAGGCGGGCATCTCGGCGCGCACGCCGTTGAAGCAGGCGCGCAGCCGGCGGCCGAGCGAGCCGGGTCGCTGCCACTCGAGACGGTACGCCGGCCAGCCGGTCGGATGTCCCTGGCTGATGCTCTCGGCGAGGAGCGTCTTCCCCCAGTTGTCGTCATGGCATTGCGTGCACGCGATGTTCATCTGGCCGATGCGCTTGAAGTAGAGCGCGCGTCCCTGGAACCACGTCTCCCACGCAGGCCCGGAGTTCGATACCGCCAGGGGCACTCCGCGCGATTGCAGCGCGACGTATGCCTCGAGGCCGATGAGATCGTCGGATTGGTACGCGAGGCGCGGCGCCTTGAGCTGCTGGTCGTTGCACGCGAGGATGCGCTCCTCGAGATTCACCATGCGATCGAGAGCGGCGTCGTAGCGCGGATAGCGCGCGGCTACACCCTTCATCGAGGTCTTCGCGTCGCCGTGGCAGCTCTCGCAGGACTTGCCGCCATCGCCGCGCGGCTGCGACCACAGCGCCTCGCCGCGCGTGACCCACAATGCCATCGGGTTGGCGAAATCGTCCGACTGCAACGCTCGCACGTCGGCACTCTGGAATTCGATGCCGCCCTTCAGCGGCTCGGGGCGCTTCGGATCGGCGGCGTACGCGGCGAGCGTGACCGCGATCCACGCGAAGAGGAAGCCGGACAGGCGCGGCGTCATGCAATCCCTAGCCGACGTTGAGCGTCGCGGACGTCTTGCCCTTCTCGCCCTTGTCGTCGCTCCATTCGATGTCGATCGGTCCGCTCTCCGCGGCGACGGCATAGAACACGATGTAGGGGTTGGCGGCGATGCCGGTGCCGAGCTCGGCGCTGAAGATCTCGCGCCCGCCATAGCGCGCGACCAGCTTGTCGACGATGTTGGTGGGAATCGACTGGCCATTGAGATCCCGCCGGAACCCCGTCTCCATCGGATGCTGGACGAGCACGCGGATCTCGAACGTCTCGCCGCGATGCACGCTCGGGGGAACCTGGACGCGTCCGAGCATCATCAGAGCGACTCGTCGAGGCAGGCGGCGGAAGTCACCAGCACGTCCATCTGTCCGAGCAGGAAGCGGCTTCCCGAAAGTTGTGCCAGCACGGTGACTTTCTGCGTGCCGGCCAGGCGCACGCGCGTGGTGATCTCCGCCCTGCCCGACTGCGGGCCGAGGTGGAAGGTGGCGACGAGCGGGCGCGGGTTGCGCTCGGCCACGATGTAGATCGCGCTCACGTAATCGGTCGCGGTCATCGGGCTCGCGACGCGGATGTGCATCGGCACCGAGTTGCCGTTCTCCGCGATCTGCGGCAGCTCGATCTCCACATCCCTGCGTTCGGCCGTGGCGCCGCCGGTGAGCTTCGCGAGCAGCGGGGTGATGTCCTGCGCCGGCTGGAAACGTTGCTGTTGCGCGCCCAGCGGCAGCACAGCGGCGGCCGCGGCGGCGCTCGTGATCGTGAGGAAGCGGCGGCGTTTCATTTCAATTTGGCGAGGTAGGCAACGACGTCTTCGACTTGTTGCGCGGAAAGGACCGGCTGGCCGCGAAGCTCGGGTGCCACCCGCTCCATTCCCTCGGTGCGGTGGAAGGTGGGCATCACGGTATTGCGTCGCACCCTCGTCATGTCGGCCACGCGCAGGCGCAGCTGCGGCACGGTGAAGCGCGAACCCGCACCGGCGAGCGAGGGACCGACGTTTCCGGCGATGGCGACGCCCGGCGCCGCGTGGCACAACACGCAATGGCCAGCTTCGCGCGAGACGAAGAGCTCGCGGCCGCGGGCGGGATCGCCCGCGGC
>JANPHA010000235.1:0-17086 GCA_031424255.1 Burkholderiales bacterium
TCGCCCTGCGGCCCGCCGACCACGAAGCGCCCGGTGGGGTTCACCAGGTACTTGGTGTTCTTCAGCCACTCCTTGGGAAGCACCGGCTTGATGATCATCTCGATCACCGCGTCGATCGCCTCCTGCTTCATGCGCGTGCCCTCGGACATCTCCGGCGCGTGCTGGGTGGAGAGCACTACGGTATCGATATCGTAGGGCTTGCCGTCGACGTACTTGAGCGTGACCTGGCTCTTCGCGTCGGGGCGCAGCCACGGCAGGCGGCCATCCTTGCGCAGCATCGCCTGGCGCTCGACCAGCCGGTGCGCGTAATAGATCGGCGCGGGCATCAGCACCGGCGTCTCGTCGCAGGCGTAGCCGAACATCAGGCCCTGGTCGCCCGCACCCTGGTCGAGGTTGTCGTCCTGCGCCTTGTCCACACCCTGCGCGATGTCGGGGCTTTGCTTGTCATAGCAGACCATCACGGCGCAGCCGCGATAGTCGATGCCGAAATCGGTGTTGTCGTAGCCGATGCGCTTGATCGTCTCGCGCGCGACCTGGATGTAGTCCACGGTGGCGTGCGTGGTGATCTCGCCGGCCAGCACCACGAGGCCCGTGTTGCACAGCGTCTCGGCCGCGACTCGGGAGCGCGGGTCCTGCGCTAGAATGGCATCGAGGATCGCGTCGGAAATCTGGTCGGACACCTTGTCGGGGTGGCCTTCGGAGACGGATTCGGACGTAAACAGGAATTCGCTTTTCATCAGGGTCACCCCGTGGTCGCTCAACGCGTATTTTAGCAAAGACCGCGCTACCAGCCGGCCGCCTTTTTGAAACTCCCCTTCCGCCTTCTCGCGCGCCTGCCGCTCGCCGCGAATCATGCGCTCGGCGCATTCCTCGGCCGCCTCGTGTTCGCGCTCTCGCCGGGCTACCGCTCACGCCTGCGCGCCAACCTCGCGGCGAGCGGCCTGTGCCCAGCGCCCGAGGATCTCGATCGCCTGGCGAAGGAGAATGCCGCAGAAATCGGCAAGGGCGCAACAGAGCTCTTCTGGGCGCTGTTCCGTCCGCTCGACGAGGTCGCGGGCAAGGTCCGACGGCGCATCGGCTGGGAAGCGGTGGAGAAGCTGCGCCTCGCCGGGCGCCCGATCATCTTCGTCACCCCCCACCTCGGCGGCTACGACGTGGCCGGGCGCTACCTCTGGACCCATCTTCCCATACTCGCGATGTACCGGCCGCACAAGCTTTTCTGGCTCGACCAGCTGATCCGCGAGGGCCGCAACCGCGGGGCCGCGCCCGACGGCACGAATGTCGCGCCGGCGAACATGGCGGGCGTGCGCATGGTGCTCAAGCACCTGCGGCGCGGCGGCTGCAGCGTAGTCCTCCCGGACCAGGTGCCCGGCTTGGGCGAGGGCGAATGGGTCGATTTCTTCGGCCGCCCCGCCTACACGATGACGCTGATCGGAAGGCTGCAGCAGGCCTCCGACGCGGAGCTCGTGTTCTGCTATGCCGAGCGCCTTGCGCAGGGGGAAGGCTTCGACCTGCACCTCGTGCCCCTCGGCGCGCCGCTTCCGGCGGACCGGCGCGCGGCGGCATCGCGCGTCAACGCGATGGTCGAGAAGCTGGTGCGCTCCTGCCCCGCCCAGTACCTGTGGGGCTACAACCGCTTCAAGCGCCCCGCGGGGGCGCCGCCCGCGCCCGAGCCGGCGCCGCCGCAGGCGCGCTGATGGCGCTCTTGCGCAAGCTTGGCACCTGGCTCGGCGTGCTCGTGCTGTGGCTCGTGCATTTCCTGCCGCTCAAATGGATCGGGGCGATCGGCGCGGCGCTGGGCTCGCTGCTCTACCGCGTTGGCCGCGGGCACGTGACGCGCGTGAACCTCGCGCTCTGCTTTCCCGAGATGAGCGAGCACCAGCGCCACGAGCTCGGGCGCAGGCACTTCCGCATGCTCGGGCGCAACGCGGTCGAGTTAAGCGTCATGGTGTGGGGCTCGGAGAAGCAGCTGCTCGAGCTCACGCGCCACGAGGGCCTGGAGCACCTGCACGCGGCCGCGGCCGGAGGGCGCCCGGTGATCGCGATGGCGCCGCACTTCATCGGGCTCAACATGGGCGGCATCCGCGTGGCCTACGAATACCCGGGCACCGCGAGCGTCTACAGCAAGCAGAAGAACCCGGTGCTCGACCGCATCTTCCTCAAGGCGCGCACGCGCTTCGGCAACCCGCACCTGGTAAGCCGCCAGGAGGGACTGCGCAGCGTGATCCGCGCGATCAAGAGCGGCAAGCCGTTCTATTTCCTGCCCGACATGGATTTCGGCATGCGCGACGCGATCTTCTCGCCGTTCTTCGGCGTGCCCACCGCCACGATCACCGCGCTGCCGCGCCTGGCGAAGATCACCGGCGCGAAGGAGATCCCGGTCATCACGCGCCAGGAAGGCGACCACTACGTCGCGCGCTTCTACCCGGCGTGGGAGAACTATCCGACCGAGGACCTCGAGGCGGACGTGCGGCGCATGAACGCGTTCATCGAGGATCGCGTGCGCGAAATGCCGGAGCAATATTTCTGGGCGCACAAGCGCTTCAAGACGCGCCCGCCGGGCGAGCCCTCGCCCTATCGCAAGAAAAAGACGACGTGACTCAGGCCGCGAGCGGTGCGCGGATCGCCGCGGCGAGCTTCGCCGGATCCACGGGCTTGACCAGGTGGTGGTCGAAGCCGGCCGCCGACGAGCGCGCGCGGTCGGAAGGCTGGCCGTAGCCGGTCACCGCGATCACGCGCGCGCCGCTGGTCTCGTCGAGAGCGCGGAAGCGGCGCGCGAGCTCATAGCCGTCCACGCCCGGCAATCCGATATCGAGCAGGATCACGTCGGGCCGGAATGCCCTGGCCGCTTCCACCGCCCGCGCGCCGTCGTTCACGACGCGCACATCGTGTCCCAGCTGATTCAACAGCAGCTCCATCGCCTCGGCCGCATCGGCGCTGTCCTCGACGACGAGGACGCGGCGCGCGTGCTCGCCGATCGCAGGCACGTCGCCTTTGGGCACCGGACCGGGAGCGGTGATCACCGCGAGCGGCAGGCGAATCGAGAAGCGGCTGCCCTTGCCGGGGCCGGCGCTGCGGGCGGTCACGACGCCGCCGTGCATCTCGACCAGCCCCTTCACCAGCGACAGCCCGATGCCGAGCCCTCCCTGGGCACGGTCGAGCGAGCTGTCGGCCTGCGAGAAAAGATCGAACACGCTGCCCAGCAGCTCCGGCGCGATGCCCACGCCGTCGTCGGCGACCGAGATCTCCAGCCCCTCGGGCGCGACGCGCGCCTCGATCGCGATGCTCCCGCCCCGCGGCGTGAATTTCGACGCGTTGTTCAACAGGTTGCCGAGCACCTGCGACAGGCGCACCGCGTCGACCTCGACCCACACATCCTCGGCGGGAACGCGCACCTCGAGCGCCTGCTCGCACTTGTCGATGATCGGGCGCACGACCTCGACCGCGGAGTCGACCAGCCCCTGGAGCCTCACGACGCTCTTCTGCAGCACCACCTTGCGCTGCGTGATGCGCGAGACCTCGAGCAGGTCGTCCACCAGGCGCGCGTGTGCTCCACCTGCCGGCCGATCAGCTCGCGGGCGCGCTCGCGCAAGGTGCGCTCGTCGGCGCGGCGCAGGATCTCGACCGCGTTGCGGATCGGAGCGAGGGGATTGCGCAGCTCGTGCGCGAGCATCGCGAGGAATTCGTCCTTGCGCCGGTCGGCCTCCTTCAACGCGTCGAGGGCGGCCTGGCGCTCGCTCTCGGCCTGGCGCAGGCGCAGCAGCGCGCGTACGTTGGCGACCAGCTCCTCGGGCCCCAGCGGCTCGACCAGGTAGCCATCGGCGCCCGCATCGAGCGAGGCGACACGATGGTGCGAGTCGATGTGCGAGGCGGAGGTCTGCAGCACCAGCACGCTCGCCATTTGCGGGTCGGCCTTGATGCGGGCGCACAGGTCGCGGCCATTGCCGTCGGGCAGCTTCACGTCGAGCAGCACGAGCTGCGGAAGGCGCTCGTGGAGGAGGCGCTCGGCGCCCGCGAGGGTGGACGCCTCGACCACCTCGAAGCCGGCGCGCTTGAGGATGCGCGACTTCACATAGCGCGCGGCATCGTCGTCGTCGACATTGAGGATGACGGGGGCCACGGCGCTCACGGCGCTGACAGCTCCCGGATCGCGTCGAGGGTCCGCGCCAGGGTCTCCACCGACAGGTCGCGCTTATGGAGGATGGCGCGCGCGTGGCCCTGCAGGCGCGTGCGCAGCGCCGAATCGACCTCGTGGGAGGTCACCACGATCACCGGGATGTGCGCGGTGCCGGGATCGGCCTGCAGGCGATCGAGCACCTCGTCGCCGTGCATGCCCGGCATCGAGAGGTCGAGGAAGATCACGCCCGGCTGGCAGCGCGCGGCGAGGGCGAGGCCGCTCGGGCCGTCGCGCGCTTCCTCGAAGCGCATCGGCTTGCGCACCGAGCGGCGAATCACGTAGCGCGCCGCTTCGTCGTCGTCGATGATGAGCGCGAGGCGCTCCTTGCCGCGGGCGGTTGCGCGCTCGAGCGCCTCCAGCAGCGGCTCGCGAGCGATCGGCTTGGCCAGGTACGCATCCGCGCCCAGCGACAACGCCTTCCTCTCGTCGTCGGCCTGCGAGACGACGATGAACGGCAGCGCGTTCTCCTGCGCCTTCATCTCCGCGAGCCAGCGCCAGGTGTTGTGCTCCTCGCCGGGCAGCAAGATGTCGAGGATCACCGCCGCGGGACGCGCGGACCGGAGCATCTCGCGGCCCTCGGCGAGCGTGTCTACGGTGACGACGTGGAAGGCGGTGCCGCGGAGGAATTTCTCGTAGAGCATCCGTTGCGGCGCCTCGTCCTCGATCGCGAGGATCCAGGGCCCTTCCACCGGGATGCGCGCGACACCTTCCGGCTTCTGCGCGGGCGCGGGCTCCGCGGAGCGGATCTCGCGCGGGATGTGCGCGCTGAACGTGGAGCCCTTGCCGGGTTCGCTCGCGACCGACACCTCGCCGCCCAGCAGCGTGGCGAGCTTGCGGCACAGCGGCAGCCCGAGGCCCGTGCCCTTCACGCGCCGCTGCAACGGCCCGGGAATCTGCGCGAATTCCTCGAAGATGAGCTCGCGGTCCTCCAGGGCGATGCCGATGCCGGTGTCCTCCACCTCGAAGACCACGGTCTCGCCGCCGCCCTCCATGCGCGCGCGCACCGTCACGCAGCCATGCTCGGTGAACTTGAGCGCGTTCGAGATGAAGTTGCGCAGGATCTGCGACACCTTGCTCTCGTCGGTGTAGAGCGGCGGCAAGCCCTCGGGCGCGTCGAACACCAAGTCGACGGTTTCCGTCACCAGCAACGGGCGCAGCATGCCGCGCAGCGCGCTGAAGAGCTCGGCCACCTCGAAGCGCGCGGGGCGCACATCGATCTTGCCGGCCTCGATCTTGGCCAGGTCGAGCAGGTCGTTCACCAGCTCCGAGAGGTCCTCGGCCGCCTTCGCGATGAACTTGACCTGGGTCTCCTGCTCGCTCGACAGGGGCCCGTCGCTGCGCGCGAGCAGCAGCCCGCTCAACGCGCGCACCGAGTTGAGCGGCGTGCGGAATTCGTGGCTCATGTTGGAGAGGAACCGGCTCTTCATCTCGTCGGCGCGGCGCAGGTGCACCGCCTTCTCGTCGAGCTCGGCGTAAAGCGCGACGACACCGCGGTTGGTGTCCTCGAGCTCGCGCGCCATCTCGAGCAGCCGGTCCTGCTTTTCCTGCAGCTCGGCGAGGGTCGCCAGCAGCTCGGCGTTCTGCGCCTGGATCTCGGCGAGCGACGTCGTCTGCGGCATCGCCGCGAGCCTGGCCGCGAGCGTGCCCACGGCGAGCGGGGTGACCAGCGCGGTAGTGTCGGGAAGCAGCTTGCCGAGAATCACGCTGGTGCCCCGGCCCGGCGCCGAGTGGATCTCCCAGCGGTCCATCAGGCGTTTGGAGCCGATGAGGCCGATGCCCATGCCGGTGGAGGACTGGTAGCTGCCGTCGAGGACTTCGTCGAGATGCGCGATGCCCGGACCCTCGTCGATCACCCGGATCACCAGCAGCTGCGGCGTGGTCTCGCCCTCGATCTCGAACTCGACCTTGCCGCCGCCCGCGTAGCGAAAGGCGTTGCGCACGATCTCGGACACGGAGGTCGCGATGCGGGTCTGGTCGCGGGCGTCGAATCCGAGCAGCGACGCGATCTGGCGCGCGCGCTGGCGTGCGCCGACGACATCGGACTGCACGGTGAGCGCGTAGCTCAGGATGCGGATCGCCATGGCTTCAGTTTCTCCTGCGCACCACCAGCACCACCGCGTCGTCGCGCCTGCGCGAATGCTCCCGGAAAAGCAGCGCCGCGATCAGCGATGCGTGGCAATTGGCGAGCCCGGGGTAGGCGGCAAGGTCCCAGTGGGTCTCGATGCCGTCCGAATGCGCGATGAGCAGCCCTCCCGCCGGCCACTTGTAACGATACTCCTCGGATCGATGCACGTTGTGGCCGACGATGCCGTTGTGGGAGACCATCGACTTGCGTCCGGTCCCGTCCCACATGCTCGCGCTGATGTTGCCCACGCCCGCGAAAGCGATCTCGCCCGCGGCCGACTCGTGGCGCATCACGGCGAGCGCGGCGCCCCGGGTGGCGCGCAGCCGGGAATGCGCGATGTCGAGGATCCGGATCGCCGGCTGCTCGGGATTGCGGCGCAGGACTTCCACCGCGGCGATCGAGGCGGCCGCCGCATCCGGGCCATGGCCCAGCCCGTCGGCCACGAGGAATGTGGCGCCCGCCGCATGAATCTCCATCGCCCACGCGTCCCCGCTGGCGCTCTCCCCGGACTTGGGCACGACGATCGCGCCGGTCTCGTAGCCGCCGGGATCGGGTACGGCGTCCGCGTTCCAGAATCCCATCCGCAGGATCGTGCCGCCCTGCCTGCGGGTGTAGACGTCGAACTCGTCGGAGAGCCGCTGCATCGCGCCCAGCCCGGTGCCCGCGGTGCCGGTGCTGGAGACCCCGTCGGTGGAGCTGTGCGAGAAGCTCGCCATTCCCGGTCCCGAGTCGATCGCGAGCAACTCGAGCCCGAGGACTTCGCCGCGGCAAAGCGAGCGCGCGGCCATCGTCCCGCCTTCGCCGTGCTTCAGCATGTTGGTCGCGGCCTCGGTGACGGCGATCGAGATCCGGCCGGCGCGCACCTCGTCGAAATCGAGGTCGCGCGCCATGCGCTGCAGGCCGAGGCGCGCGGCGGACACCTGGCTCGGATCCGAGACTGCGACGGAAAAGTTGCGCATCGGCATCAATACGGCTTCCACCGGACGATCGCGACGCGCGTTCCCTCGCCGGGGCGCGATTCGATCTCGAACTCGTCGGACAGGCGCCTCGCCCCGCTCAGCCCCAATCCCAGCCCGCCGCCGGTGGTGAACCCGTCGCGCAGCGCCTGCTGGATATCGGCAATGCCTGGTCCCTCGTCGGAGAACTCGAGGCGCACCCCGCGACGCGCGCCGTTCACGACCGTGCAGATGCGCGCCTTGCCGCCGCCGCCGTATTGCACGGTGTTGCGCCCGAGCTCGCTCGCGGCGGTGACGATCTTGGTCTGGTCCACGAGGCCGAATCCGGTCGCAATGGCGCGTTCGCGCACCGCCTGCCGCAAGCGCACGACGTCCTCGCCGGTGCGAAGCGCCATCTCGTCGGCGCGCTCGACGACGGTGTTCGGGCTGATCCCCGTCGTCATGCGGTCGGGCGCGTTCAGGTCGCCGCCTGCAGCAGCGCCATTCCCTTCTCGACATTGAGCGCGGTGCGCACGCCGTCGAGGGTGAGGCCCAGCTCGACCAGCGTGATCGCCACCGAGGGCTGCATGCCCACGACGACCGTGGTCGCATCGAGCACGCGCGCCATGCCGGCGATGTTGCTGATCATCCGGCCGATGAAGGAATCCACCATGTCGAGCGACGAGATGTCGATCAGCACGCCGCGCGCCCGGTCGGTCACGATGCGCTGGGTGAGATCGTCCTGCAGCGTGAGAGCGAGCTGGTCGTGCATGTCCACCTGGATCGTGACCAGCAGGGTGCGGCCCATCCGCAGGATCGGGATGCGCTCCATGACTCAGGAGGGCGCCACGGTCCGGGTCACCTGCGCGCCGGTGCGCTTGAGCGCGATCGCGAAGGCATCGGCGAGGCTCGCCTTGGTGGTGACTGCCGACAAGTCGACGCCCAGGTGCACGATGGTCTGCGCGATCTGCGGGCGGATGCCGCTGATGATGCAGTCGGCGCCCATGAGGCGCGCCGCGGCCACCGTCTTCATCAGGTGTTGCGCCACGAGCGTGTCGACCGTGGGCACGCCGGTGATATCGATGATCGCGATCGCCGCCCCGGATGACACGATCTTCTCGAGCAGGCTTTCCATCACCACCTGCGTGCGGCCGCTGTCGAGCGTGCCGATCAATGGGAGTGCGAGGATGTCATCCCACAATTGGACCACCGGCGTGGAGAGCTCGAGCAGCTCGCGCTGCTGGCGCTGGATCACCTGCTCGCGGGTCTTCTGGAACGCTTCGGTGGTGAAGAGCCCGAGCTTGTCGATCAGCACCGTGGCAACCCACATCTGCTCGGCGAACGCACGCGGATCGCGCTCGAGCTCGGAGCGCATGCGCGCGAACAGCGGTTGCTTGAGCGAGAAGACGAACAGCGCCGTCTCGGCGGGCGATTGGCCCTGGTTCGCACGGTCGCCCGAGAGCTCGGCCAGGATCTCGCGCACGCGGCCCCAGTTCGCGGCGTGGATGTCGGCGAGGTTTCCGCCCTGCGCCGCCTCGATCACCGCGGCGAGGAATTCCTTCGACACGCGCCGCGACTCGGCTTCCTGGAGCGGATCCTTGCGGGCCTGCAGCGCCGCCTGCTCGCGCGTCCAATCGGCAAGAATTTCGCTCTCGTGCTTGCGAAGGATCCCGACGAGGGCGCCCTGGTCCTGCTCTTTCATCGCAGACATCCTTTCGGCCCGCGGGGGGGGGCCTATCCACTACGGTTGCATCTCGGGGGGACCGATTATGGCATTGCGCGCCGAACAACGGCGAATACCGGCGGGCGGTAAAATCGCCCGATGCGACTCCCGTTCACCAAGATGCACGGCCAGGGCAACGACTTCGTCGTGATCGATGGCGTGCGCCGCGCGGTGGCACTCACGCGCGACCAGGTGCGCGCCATCGCCGACCGGCACTTCGGCATCGGCTGCGACCAGCTGCTGCTGGTGGAGAAGCCGCAATCGGCGGACAACGATTTCCGCTACCGCATCTGGAATTCCGACGGCGGGGAGGTCGAGCAATGCGGCAACGGCGCGCGCTGCTTCGCGCGCTTCGTGCTCGACCAGGGCCTCACGTCCCGCCGCGAGATGCGCGTGGAGACGGCGAGCGGCGTCATCACGCCGCGCGTCGAGGCTTCGGGGCTGGTCACCGTCGACATGGGGCCGCCACGCTTCGACCCGGCCGAGATCCCGTTCATCACGCCCGGCGTGCAACCGACCTATACGCTCTACATCGAGGGCGCGCCGGTGGAGCTGAGCGTGCTGTCGATGGGCAACCCCCATGCCGTTCAAGTGGTCGCGGACGCCGAGCGCGCCCCGGTGGCGACTCAGGGCCCGTTGATCGAGCACCACCCCGCGTTCCCGCAGCGCGTGAACGCGGGCTACATGCAGGTGCTCGCGCGCGACCACGTCATGCTGCGCGTCTGGGAACGCGGCGCCGGAGAGACGCTCGCCTGCGGCACCGGCGCCTGCGCGGCGGCGGTCGCCGGCATCCGCCGCGGGCTCCTCGACGGCGAGGTGCGCGTGACGACGCACGGGGGCGACCTTGCCATCCGCTGGCCCGGGGCTTCCCTGCCCGTTATGATGACGGGCAATGCCGTGCATGTGTTCGACGGCGAGATCGAGATCCAGTGAAAAAAGGAAGCCATAGTTGCTGACCGCGGAGCAGGTAGCAGAATTCCTCCGGCAGAACCCGGGATTCTTCGAGCAGCACGTCGATATCCTGATGGATCTGCAGATCCCCCATCCCCACGGCGGGCGCGCGGTCTCGATCGGCGAGCGCCAGCTGGTCGCGGTGCGCGAGAAATCCAAGCTTCTCGAGGACAAGCTCCACGAGCTGATCCAGTTCGGCGAGGAGAACGACGCGGTGGGCGAGAAGATCCACCGCCTCGCCTGCCGCCTGATCGACGCGCCGAGCCTCGATGCAGCGCTCGACACGCTCTATCTCGACCTGCTCGACCACTTCGCGGTGCCGCACGTGGCGGTGCGATTGTGGAACGTCGCCGAGGAGAACCCCGACACCAAGGAATTCACGCTCGTGGCGCCGGAGATGCGCCAGTTCGTCGAGCAGATGACGACGCCGTACTGCGGCCACCACGCGGTATATGAAAGCCAGGCCTGGTTCGGAGAGGCCGCGCCGCACCTGAAGTCCTTCGCGCTGGTGACGCTCAAGCGCGACGGTGTCAGCTTCGGCGTCGTGGCGCTCGCTTCCGAGGACCCGAAGCGGTTCTATCCCGAGATGGGCACGCTCTACCTCGCGCGCATCGGCGAGCTGGTGAGCCACGCGCTGTGGCGCTTCGTGACCCCGCTGCGTGAGCACTCCGCCTAGCGCCGTCGAGCGCTACCTGGCCCATCTGCGGACGGGGCGACGCCTCGCCGCCCACACGCTGAGCGCCTACGCGCGCGACGCACGCCTGCTCGTGGGCCTCGCCGGCGACAAGGCGCTCGCTTCGATCACGCCTCACGACATCCGCCGTTATGTCGCCACGCTGCACGGCAAGGGACAGGCGCCGCGCTCGCTCGCGCGCATCCTGTCGAGCTGGCGCGGGCTCTTCGCGTGGCTCGCGCGCCACCACGAGGTGGGCGCCAATCCGTGCGCGGGCGTGCGCGCGCCGAAAGCGCCCAAGCACCTGCCGCAGGCGCTCTCGCCCGACGACGCGGTGCGGCTCGTCTCCTTCGAGGAGGAAGGCGAGCTCGGCGCCCGCGACCGCGCGCTCTTCGAGCTCGCCTATTCGTGCGGGCTGCGCGTCTCCGAGCTCACCGGCCTGGACCTCGCCGCGATCGATGCGCAGGCGGGCGAAGTGCGCGTGACCGGCAAGGGATCGAAGACGCGCATCGTGCCGGTGGGCGCGCCGGCGCTCGCGGCGCTCGCGGCATGGCTCGGCGTGCGGGCGCAAATCGCTCGGCCGGGGGAGACCGCGCTTTTCGTCGGCCGCGCGGGCCGGCGCCTCGCCCCGCGCGAAGTGCAGAAGCGCATCAAGCGCTGGGCGACGCTCGCCGGCCTGGATGTCGATGTTCACCCGCACATGCTGCGGCACTCCTTCGCCTCGCACGTGCTGCAGTCCTCCGGCGACCTGCGGGCCGTGCAGGAGATGCTCGGCCACGCGAGCATCACGTCCACGCAGGTCTACACGCACCTCGATTTCCAGCACCTCGCCAAGGTCTACGACGCGGCCCACCCGCGCGCGAAACGCAAGAAGGCCTAGAGCCGTGCGCGACCTTGAAGAAGCGCCGGTCGCCCAGATCTTGGAATCGTTCACCGCAACGCAATCCTTCCGAGGCCCTCCATGGCAACAAGCGTCGAAAACAAGAACCTGATCCCGGTCACCATCCTCACCGGCTTCCTCGGCGCGGGGAAGACCACGCTGCTCAACCGCATCCTCACCGAGCAGCACGGCGAGAGGATCGCGGTGATCGAGAACGAGTTCGGCGAGAGCAGCGTCGACAACGAGATCCTGGTGAAGGACAAGCAGGAGCAGATCGTCGAGATGAACAACGGCTGCATCTGCTGCACCGTGAGGGGCGACCTGGTGCGCATCCTCGGCGACCTCGGCAAGAAAAGGAAGCAGGGCAAGCTCAAGTTCGACCGCGTGATCATCGAGACCACCGGGCTCGCCAACCCGGGGCCGGTGGCGCAGACGTTCTTCATGGACGAGTCGATCCACGACCAGTACCTGCTCGACGCGGTGGTCACCGTGGTCGACGCCAAGCACGCCGACAAGACGCTCGACGACCACGACGAGGCGCGCCGGCAGGTGGGCTTCGCCGACCGCATCCTGCTCTCGAAGACCGACCTCGTCGACGAAGGCGTGACCTCCGAGCTGCAGAAGCGCCTGCGCCGCATGAATCCGCGCGCGCACCAGAAGAAAGTCCACTTCGGCGAGGCGGACATCAAGGAGATCCTCGACATCCGCGGCTTCAACCTGAACGCCGTGCTCGAGGTCGATCCCGAGTTCCTCGCCGAGGAGCACCACGAGCACGACGACGAGGTGAAGTCGTTCGTGTGGAAGGACGTCCGCCCCCTCAACATGGAGAAGATCGAGACGTTCCTCTCGCTCATGGTGCAGAACTACGGCGAGGACCTGCTGCGCTACAAGGGCGTGCTCAACGTGCAGGGCGAGCCGCGGCGCATGATCTTCCAGGGCGTGCACATGCTGATGGGCGGAACGCCGGGCAAGCCGTGGGAGGCGGGCGAGAAGCGCGAGAGCGTGATGGTGTTCATCGGGCGCAAGCTGCCGCGCAAGCTCTTCGAGGAAGGCCTCGCCTACTGCGTCGCGTAGAGTTCTCCCTCCCCCTTGGGGGAGGGCCGGGGAGGGGGAGTGCCTTCGAATGATGCGTGCAAAACGCTTTGAATCCGCCGATGAACGCCGATGATTTCCTTGCATCGGAATGAATCGCGAAGAACGACGACGGCGTCCAGGACGACACACACGATATTTAGAGCAACCCTTCAGCAAAGCATCGGCGTTCATCGGCGGTTTAAAGGAATTGCTGGCCGACTGACTCTCGCCGGTTCCGGTAGCATCGCCGCGATGTTGAGCATTCGCGATTTGCGCCACGAGTACGACGGCCGCACGGTCCTCGCGATCCCCGAGTGGGATGTCCCGCGCGGCGCGGCGAGCCTCGTCATCGGGCCTTCCGGCAGCGGCAAGAGCACGCTGATCGGCGCGATCTGCGGGCTGGTGACACCCACCGCCGGAAGCGTGAAAGTGGCGGGCGAAGAGGTGACGCGGCTCCCCGCGATCGCGCGCGATGCTTTCCGCGCGCGCCACGTGGGACTCGTGCTGCAGACGCTGCATCTCATCGGCGTGCTCGACGTGCGCGCCAACCTGCGCCTCGCGCGCCGCCTGGCCGGATTGCCGCGCGACGACGCCTGGCTCGAGACGTGTCTCGCGAGCCTCGCCATCACGCAGCTCGCCGATCGCAAGGCCTCGCAACTGTCGGTGGGCGAAGCGCAACGCGTGGCGATCGCGCGCAGCGTGATCGCGAAACCCGACCTCATCCTCGCCGACGAGCCCACCTCGGCGCTCGACGATGCGAACTGCGATCGCGCGCTGCGCCTGCTGCTCGACCAGGCCGCGGCGTGCGGCGCGACGCTCGTCATCGCCACGCATGACCGGCGCATCCGCGCGCACTTCACGCGCGCGCTCGAGCTGTGAGCATCGCGCGCCTCGCCTGGTCCTACCTCGCGGCGCGCCCGATGCTCACCGCGTTGCACATCGCGATGCTCGCGATCGGCGTGGCCACGATGGTGCTGCTGCTGCTGTTCACCGCGCAAACCGAGCGGCGCCTCGAGCGCGACGCGCGCCCGGTCGATCTCGTCGTGGGCGCCAAGGGCAGCCCGCTGCAGCTGATCCTCTCCGCGGTCCTCCACGTCGACGTGCCCACGGGCAACATCGACTACGCCGAGGCGAAGAGGCTCGCCGCGCATCCGATGGTGGCGAGCGCGATCCCGGTGTCGCTCGGCGACAGCTACCGAGGCTTGCGCATCGTCGGCACCGAGGCGGCGTTCCTCGATCTCTACCAGGCGCGACTCGCGGCCGGCCGCGCCTTCGACCAGCCGATGGAGGCCGTGGCGGGGGCCGAGGCGGCGCGCCGCGCGGCGCTGGTCCCGGGCGCGACGCTGGTGGGCTCCCACGGGCTTGCCGCGAGCGGCCCGGCCCACGCGGGCCATCCCTACCGGCTGGTCGGCGTGCTCGCACCGACCGGCACCGTGATCGACCGCCTCATCGTCACCTCGCTCGAAAGCGTTTGGGAGGTGCACGAGGAGCACCACGCGCAAAGCGCGCCGCCCGGCGAGAACCGGGAGATCACCGCGCTCCTCATTCGCTACCGCACGCCGCTCGCCGCGGCGCTGCTGCCGCGCTACGTCAACTCGACCACCACGATGCAGGCCGCGGCGCCCGCGTACGAAAGCGCGCGCCTGCTGAATCTCGTCGGCGTGGGCGTGGACGCGATGCGCGTGTTCGCGCTCGTGCTGCTCGCGACCGCGGCGGTGTCGATGTTCGTGGCGCTGATGACGGCGCTGCAGGAGCGCCGCTACGACCTCGCGCTGCTGCGCACGCTCGGCGCGCGCCCGGCCACGCTCTTCGCGTTGCTCGCCGCCGAGGGCGTGACGCTCGTGTTAGCGGGGGTTATACTGGGTTTGGCCCTCGGGCATGCGGCTGCCGAAGCGCTTGGAAGCTGGATCGCACGCACCAACCCGTGGTCGATCACGGGGCTCGCGTGGGAGCCGGCGGAGGCCGGGATCGTCGTGGCGGTGATTGGCTGCGGATTGGCGACCTGCCTGCTGCCCGCGATCCAGGCGTACCGCCGCGATCCCGCGATACTGCTGAAGCGATGAGCCGCGGCACTTCGAGACGTTACTGGCGACCATAATGAAATTGCGCACACTCGCACTGACCTTCGCGACGCTCGCCCTCGGAGTCGGTCTCGCCGCCGGCCAGGTCGCGCCCAAGGGACTGCAGCTGCCCAACGGCACGATCGCCGACGCCCAGCCCGCGGGCACGGTGCCTTGGGAAATCCTGCAGGGCGCGAAGACCGTGCAGAAGGCCGACAAGCGCTTCGGGCCGGTCTTCACCAAAGAGATCCAGGCGCTCGACAAGCGCGACGTGAAGCTCTACGGCTTCATGATGCCGCTCGAGCAGACCCGCATGCAGAAGCGCTTCCTGCTCGCCTCGTTCCCGCCACATTGCGCGTTCTGCATGCCCGGCGGCCCCGAGTCGATGGTCGAGGTGGTCGCCGACAAGCCGGTCGAATTCACCTACGAGCCGATCGTCGTGGCCGGGCGCATGGCGGTGCTCGCCGACGACGTCGTCTACTACCGGCTGACCAACGCTTCCTCGGTCCAGCCCTGACGGTCGGCGAAGAGCGCGAGCCCGTGGCGACATCTCCAGCCGGCGCCGCCCCGGCAGGCAATATCCGGCCCGCGGCCGCGCGGCCCACGGGCCGTCTCGGCTCCGAGGAATATCACTCGATCGCCCTGCCGACAGCGCAGGAGGCCGCGGTGCTGTATTCGGCCAACCAGGCCGCCGCCGCGACCGCGCTGCTGCGCGCCGAGATCAAGGATCCCGCCGGCCGCAACAACAAGCAGGCGTGGCTCATGCTCTTCGACCTGTACGAATTGACGCAGAACCGCGCGGAGTTCGACGCGCTCTCGATGCTGTTCACGGTGAAGTTCGAGCAATCCCCGCCGGTGTGGCCGGAAAGCGCCGAGGGCGAGATCAGCGATCCGCGCCGCGCGCAGGGCCGCGAGCGCAAGGACTTCTTCACGCTGAAGCCCACGGCGCTGGGCGAGATCGCCGCCGAGATCGACAAGTTCGTCGCGTTCGCGCAGGCGCAGGGCACGGTGCGCCTCGACGTCGCCAAGGTGACCGCGATCACCGCCGAAGAGGCGACACTCTTCGCCGCGGCGCTGAAGAAGCTGCGCCGCCAGCAGGCACCGATGTGGTTCAACCACCTCGAGGTGCTCGAGACGCTGCTGCGCGCCGCCTACAACGAGAAGTCCGGCGAGGAGCAGAAGCCGTTCTGGGGGCTGCTGTTCGAGCTGCTGATCGTGCAGGGGAAGATGGAGGATTTCGAGGAGCTCGGCCTCGAGTACGCGGTCGCCTTCGAGATGTCGCCGCCGATCTGGGAGACGTACGTGAACACGGTCGCCGAGCAGGTCGCGAAAACCGCCGCGGCCTCGCGCGTGGTGCCGGCCTCGGCCCCGCCCGAGGCGGGCTACGTGCTGAAGGGCGTGCTTTCCGCGGCGAGCTCCAACCAGATCGCCGAATTCAACGACTACGCCGCGAACCACACCGAGGTGATCGTCGACATGGGCAAGGTGCTGCGCGTGGAGTTCGGCTTCACCGCCGCGTTCTTCGACGTGATGAAGGCGATCCAGCTGGCCGGCAAGCGCGTGATCCTCACCAACCTGAACGAGCTCAACGCGGCACTCCTGGAAGCGCTCGGTGTCAACCGCTACGCGATCCTGGTGCGGCGCAAGTCCACCTGAAATCGCTCGCTTGAAAAAAGCGATTTCGCCGCCATCTTTCCAGCGGCGCCTGCTATAGCCCACCCGATGAGCGACGATACCCCCCAATTCCACGCCACCACCATCCTGTCCGTGCGCCGCGGCAACCGCGTCGCGATGGGCGGCGACGGCCAGGTGACGCTCGGCAACATCGTGGTGAAGGCCTCGGCGCGCAAGGTGCGCCGCCTTTACCAGGACCGCATCCTCGCGGGCTTCGCCGGCGCCACCGCCGACGCGTTCACGCTGTTCGAGCGCTTCGAGGCCAAGCTCGACAAGCACCAGGGCAACCTGCTGCGCTCGGCCGTCGAGCTCGCCAAGGACTGGCGGACCGACCGCATGCTGCGCCGGCTGGAGGCGATGCTCGCGATCGCCGACCGCGAATCCTCGCTCATCATCACCGGCAGCGGCGACGTGCTCGAGCCCGAGCATGGCCTGCTCGCCATCGGCAGCGGCGGCGGCTTCGCGCAGGCCGCGGCGCTCGCGCTGCTCGGCAATTCCACGCTCGAGCCCGCCGAGATCGTCAAGCGCTCGCTCGAGATCGCCGGCGAGCTGTGCATCTACACCAACCAGAACCACGTGATCGAGGCGCTGTGATGCCGGAACTCGGAACCTCCCCCGCTCCCGTGCTGCCCGCCGCGACGGCGCCGTCGATGATGACGCCGCAGGAGATCGTCCACGAGCTCGACAAGTACATCGTCGGGCAGGGCGACGCCAAGCGCGCGGTGGCGATCGCGCTGCGCAACCGCTGGCGGCGCGCGCAGGTGGCCGACCCGCTGCGCACCGAGATCACGCCCAAGAACATCCTGATGATCGG
>JANPHA010000236.1:0-4055 GCA_031424255.1 Burkholderiales bacterium
GCAGGGTCTGCTCGAGCAGCGCGGCCTCGAGGTCCTTGAACCACGGCGAGTCGGCGGCGAGGCGGCGCTTCAGCGGCACGACCTGCGCCTCGCGATAGCTCTTCAGGCGGGCGCCGTCGGGACGCGCGCCTTCGCGCGCGATCGCCACGAGGTGATTGGCCATGCCCATCAACGTGTACGAGTCGTACGCGATCGCCTGCATCTCGAATGCTCTCGCGTTCTGCTTGGCGACGATGCTCTCGATGCGCTCCCACGGGTCGCCCGCCTTCCATGCGAAGCGTCCCGCGGCGATCTCGGCCGCGGCGCGCGCGCGCAGCTCGTTCTCGTCGCCGCGCTTGCGCTCGAGCAATGCCGCTTCATTGAGCGCCTTGCTCTCGCCCTTGTACACCTTGACGCCATTCTCCGTGTACAGGAGGGAAGTGGCGGCGCGGCGTTTCGACTCGGCGGATGCCCGGCCGAACCGCGTGAGCACGTCGCGCATGTCTTGCGCGCCGGAAAGCTTCAACGGGTAGAGCTGGTCGCGATCGAGCAGCAGCTCGGCGCAGGTGAGCAGCCGGTCGGTCGCCCCCGGATTGCCCGAGGAAAACACCACGTCGCCCTCGGCGGCACCATCGCGTGCGAGCGGCAGGAAGTTCGCCGACATCAACGGCTGGTTGAACTCGTAGACGCGGATGAACGCCGCATCCAGGTCGAAGCGCGGGTATGCGAAATTGTCGGTGTCCTGGCCAAAGAACGCGATGTCCGATTCCGGCTGGAACACGAGGCGCACGTCGGGCCATATCTTGTAGCGGTAGAGCCAGAACTCGGCGCCGCGGTGCAGCGTCACGACCTCGCAGCGCAAACCGATCCGGTCGCGGCATTCCTTCTCGATGGCGGCGATGCGCAGGTTGCGCTCGCCGGCGCGCGCGGAGACGACGTTGTCGGTCACGTCCTGGTAGGAGACGAGCTGGCGCGCCTCGACGCCGGGGCATTTGAGCTCTTCCGCGCGGCCGCGCGCGAGGAAGCCGTCCTTCACCAGGTCACGCTCGCGCGTCGACAGGCTCTTCGCGCATTCCAGCGCCACGTGCGCGTTGGTGAGCACCAGGCCGAAGCGCGAGACGAACGACGCCGAGGAGCCGATCGACACCGAGGCAAGCCGCAGATTCTCCAGCCACTCGCGCGAGAGGTCGACCTCGTATTTCGAGCGCAGCAGTGCGAGCGGCGGCTGGTGGAACGTCCACATGCCATCGTCGGCGGCCGCGGAAATGGAAAACGCGGCGAGAAGCGCCGTGTTTCGTAGCGAGCGGAAGAAGCCTCTCCGCATCAGAACGGCTGGCGCACGAGATCGAGCGATCCGCCGCGCCCTTCCAGCGAGTACTCCATGATCGCGTGCTGGGTGCCGTCGAACCGCAGTCGGAACGTGCCGACCGCGCCGACTTGCAAGCGACTCGCGTCATAGGCCACGCCCAACCACGCGGAGCCGCTGGTCCGGTAGATCGTTCCGGCGAACGTGCTCGAATCGATCCAGTCCCCGCCGGGCATCACGAACCACGTCGGAGCGCCGCTCGCGTCGTAGGTGAACCACACGATGAACAGTGAGCCCTCCTGTTCCATGACTGCGATGCCCCAGCCGTTTTGCTGCGGGCCACCCCACCACATGTCGCCAACGCCCCGGATCGGCGAAACCATGGCGCGCCGGAAATCCTGGCGAACGATGTTTTTCTGGACACTCCTGACCACGCGGCCCAGATCGATGTTCATGTAGGCTATGCCCGCCTCGGGTCCGCGAAAGCCGAGCTGCGCGTTCCCCACGGCGCTGCCGACCTGCAGCCGGTTGGTGTCGTACGCGAACCAGGGGGTGCCGCGCGGCGAATAGATGGACCCGGAGAAGTATCCCCCGACGCCCCCTCCCCATGTCCCGCCGGGCTGCACGTACCACGTGGGGTTGCCGGCGTCGTCGTATACGAAGAACACGTTGAAGAGCTGTGCGCGGTGCTGCACGATGCTCATCCCCCAGCCGTTCTCGACCGGGCCCGACCACCACAGGTCCTGGAAATCGAGGTCCGGTCCGCCCTGCGCGTTGGTCGCCGTGTATTCGATGCCGGCTTCCACGTTCGCCCGGGCGTCGTTGTCGAAATAGCGGACCTTCGCCTGATGGGCTCCCACGTCCCATCCCGCGATGAAAGTCGGCAGCGCCGCGAGGCCGGCGGCATCGGTGATAACCGAAGGCGACGCGTTCAACGGCGGGTTGAACCCGCCCGCGCCAGAGGTCATCGGCTCGTAGTACAGCGTGGCGCCCGCGACCGGTTGGCCGCTCGGCCGATCGAGCCGGACGATGATGGGCGCGAGTTGCGTGCCGATCACTACCCGCTGAGCATTTCCGGAAACGACGCTCATGCGCGCCGGCGCCTGGACGACATCGACCGTGAGGTCGAGCGCGACTTCGCCGAAACGGGTCGACCCTCTGTATGCAGTCACTCGCGGCTCGAAATGGCCCGCGAACCGGCCCCTGAACTTCGGGAAATGCGCCACGCCAGCGGTGTCGGTGGATACCGCGCATGCGTACGCGATCATGAAGTCGATCCAACACGACACCGCGGAAGTCTCGGCCAGCTCCGTTGCACCGAGGCTGTCGTAATACATCACGCTCGCACCCGCAACCGGGACTCCCCCTTCGTCGGTAACCTTCAGCGCGAAGGCGTCGGCGAACGGCGTCATCGCCACGGCCCGCTGCGGCGTCGTTCCCGGCAGCGGCGTGACGGCGGCGGATGCAGCCGACACAGCGACGGCAAATACCAGAACAGCGAGGAACGACCTCACCGGCTCAGGCGGCCTTTTCGTCGCGCGAGGCACGCTTGCGCTCATGCTCCGAGAGGAATCGCTTGCGCAGCCGGATCGACTTGGGCGTGACCTCGACCAGCTCGTCGTCCTCGATGAACTCGACCGCCGACTCGAGCGTGAGCTGGATCGGCGGCGTGAGCACCACGTTCTCGTCCTTGCCCGCGGCGCGCACGTTGGTGAGCTTCTTGCCCTTCACCGGGTTCACGATCAAATCATTGTCGCGGCTGTGGATGCCGATCACCATGCCGACGTAGAGTCGCTCGCCGGGAGACACGAACATGCGCCCGCGCTCCTCGAGGTTGAAGAGCGCGAACGCGACCGCGTCGCCCTGCTCCGAGGAGATCAGCACGCCGTTCCTGCGCGAGGGCAGCTCGCCCTTCACCGGAGCGTACTTCTCGAACACGTGGCTCTTGATGCCGGTGCCGCGCGTGAGCGTCATGAATTCCATGTGGAAGCCGATCAGGCCGCGCGACGGGATGCTGTAGTCGAGGCGCACGCGCCCCTTGCCGTCGGGGACCATGTCGGTGAGCTCGCCGCCGCGCCGACCGAGCTCTTCCATGATCCTGCCCTGGTTGTCGGTGTCGACGTCGACGGTGAGGTTCTCCCACGGCTCCAGGCGCTCGCCATCGACGGTCTTCGCCACTACACGCGGCTTGCCCACGGCGACCTCGTAGCCTTCGCGGCGCATGTTCTCGATCAGGATCGTGAGATGCAATTCGCCGCGGCCCGAGACGCGGAACACATCGGCATCACCGGTCTCCTCGACCCGCAACGCAACGTTGGAGAGCAGCTCGCGATCCAGGCGCTCGCGAATCTGGCGGCTGGTCACGTACTTGCCTTCCTGGCCCGCGTACGGCGAGGTGTTCACCTGGAAATTCATCGTGAGCGTGGGCTCGTCGACGCCCACCATCGGCAGGCCTTCCTGCGTTTCCGTATCGGAATAGGTGGTGCCGATGACGAAATCCTCGATGCCGGTGACCGACACGATCTCGCCCACGGACGCGACGCTGGTCTCGACCTTCTCGAGGCCCTGGAAGGTGTGCAGCAGGCCGATCTTGGCTTTGCGCACCAGCTTGTCGCCGGCCATGATCGCCACTTCCTGGCCCTTGCGGATCGTACCGCGGCGAATGCGCCCGATCGCGATGCGACCGAGGAACTTCGAATAGTCGACCGCGCTGATCGGCAGTTGCAGCGGCGCTTCCGGATCGCCCTTGGGCTCCGGGACGTACTTGAGC
>JANPHA010000237.1:0-7296 GCA_031424255.1 Burkholderiales bacterium
GATCTGGCCGCCGAGCACGTCGGTCATCGCCTGGCCGCCACCCTTGTACGGGATGTGCTCGAGGGGGATGCCGGTGCGCAGCTTCATCAGCTCGCCCGCGAGGTGCGGTGTGCCGCCGGTGCCCGAGGTGCCGTACGGAAACGGGCCCGGATGGGTCTTCGCGTACGCGAGGAACTCGGCGAGGTTCTTCACCGGCAGCGACGGATGCGAGACGAGCAGCAGCGCGGCGTCGCCGAGCTTCGTCACCGGCGCGAAATCGCGCAGCGTGTTGAACGGCATGTTGGGAAAGACGTGCGGGTTGATCACCATCGTGCCGTCGAAGCCGACCACGAGCGTGTAGCCGTCGGGCGGCGACTGCGCCGCCTGCTGCGTGCCGATGTTGCCGCTGGCCCCCGGCTTGTTCTCGACCACGACCGGTTGTCCCAGGCGCGCGCCGAGCGCCTCGGCCACCGCGCGCGCGCTGTTGTCGGTGACGCCGCCGGGCGCGAACGGCACGATCAGCTTGATCGGCTTGCTCGGATAGTCCTGCGCGAGCGCGAGGCCCGAGGCGAGCGCGAACGCTGCGGCGATCCACGGCCGGAAAGTCATTTTGCCTTCTCCTCGTCGCGATACTTGCGGTCGAACTCGGACACGCCGTCGAATCCCATCAGCCTGCTGAACTCGGGGAACGGGAACAGCGGCACGTCGAGGCCGACGCTCGAGCCGCGCGTCTTGAGCCCCGCGAACGCGCGCTGCATCGCTTCCCCCGCGGCGAGGAGGCCCAGCGCCGGGAATATGGCGAGCCGGTAGCCCACGCGCTCGAGCTCGTCGGCGCCGAGGATCGGCGTGCGGCCGCCCTCGACCATGTTGGCGACGAGCGGCAGGTCGAACGAGCGGCCGATCGTCTCCATTTCCGCGACGCTCTCGGGAGACTCGATGAACAGCAGGTCCGCGCCGGCGCGCGCATAGGCCTCGCCGCGGCGCAGCGCCTCGTCGAGCCCGTGGGTGGTGCGCGCATCGGTGCGCGCGATGATCTTGAAATCCGGGTCGGCGCGCGACTCCACCGCGACGCGGATCTTCGCGACCATGTCCTCCACCGGAACCACGCGCCGTCCGAGCATGTGGCCGCATTTCTTCGGGAATTCCTGGTCCTCGAGCTGGATCGCGACCGCGCCCGCGCGCTCGTAGCCGCGCACCGTGTGCTGGACGTTGAGCAGCCCGCCATAGCCGGTATCCCCGTCCGCGATCAACGCGGTGGACGTGAGCCCCGCGATGCACTCGACCCGCGACACCATGTCGGTGTACGTGGCGATGCCGGCGTCGGGCAGGCCGAGATGCGAGGCCACCACCCCGTACCCCGTCATGTAGAGCGCCTCGAAGCCCATGCGATCGGCGATGCGCGCCGAGACGCCATCGAATACGCCGGGGGCGGAAATCAGCTCCTTGCGCTTCAGGCGCTGCGCGAAGGCGCGGCGTTTGGATTCGCTCATCGGCCATTCCGGGGGAATTGCGTTGCACGAGTGTACAAGCCTTGGCGATCCGGGGCTGTGCCTATAATCCGGAAGCGCCCATCCTCCCTCGGGAAAAAAACGACATGACATTCGGCCGGATCTGCATTGCCCTCACGATTTGCTCTCTCGCCGCTTTCGCTCCCGCGCGCGCACAGCAGCCCGCCGCGGCGTGGCCCACCAAGCCGGTGCGCATCATGGTGGGCGCCTCTCCCGGGGGAGGCACGGACATCATCGCGCGGATGCTCGGCGAGAAATACCAGGCCGCATTCGGCCAGCCGTTCGTGGTCGAGAACCGGCCCGGCGCCGGCAACACCATCGCCGCGGAGGTCACCGCGCGCGCGCCGGCCGACGGGCACACGATCCTGGTGGCGACCAACTCGGCCCAGGCGATCGCGCCGCACATGCTGAAGCTCGCGTTCGACCCGATCCGGGACATCGCGCCGGTGGCGTTGATCGTCGTGGTGCCGAACGTGGTGGCGGTGGCGCCGACGGTCGCCGCGAACGACATCAAGGAGCTGATCGCCGAGATCAAGGCGCGGCCGGGCGGATTCTCGTGCGGCTCCTCGGGCATCGGCAGCACGCAGCACCTTGCGTGCGAGGCGTTCGCGCTCGCGACCGGCACGAAGATCGTCCACATCCCGTACAAGGGATCGTCGCAGGCGCTGGTGGACCTGATCGGCGGCCAGATCCAGCTCGATTTCGATACCACCTCGTCGGCGATGAGCTTCATTCGCAGCGGCAAGATCAGGGCGCTCGCGGTGATGACGCCGAAGCGAACCGCCGAGCTGCCCGACCTGCCGACGCTCGCGGAGCTCGGTTATCCGGGCGTCGAGATGTACACGTGGTACGGGCTCTTCACCACGGCGGGAACGCCGCGCGATGTCCAGGCGCGCCTCCACGCCGAGACCATGAAGATCCTCGCGATGCCCGAGATCCGCAAGAAGCTGCAGGAGCTTGGCGGAGAGCCGGGCGCGCTCACCGCGGAGCAGTTCGGCGCGATGAACCGGGCGGACTTCGAGCGCTTCGGCAAGCTGGTGAAGGATGCCAACATCAAATCGGAGCAGTGACATGGCATCGAGGAAACCGACGCTGGCGCTTTTCGCGGGCGATCCCGCGGGCGTGGGGCCGGAGCTGATCGCGCGGCTGCTCGCCGACCCGGCCGCCGCGCAGGGCGCCAACATCGTGCTGATCGGAAGCCGCGAGGCGCTCGCCGAGGGCATGCGCGTCGCGGGCTGCCGGTACCGCTTCGACGAGGGAGCGTGGCCTGCGGCGCGCGAGCTCGCGCAGCCGCTGCTCGCGGCCTGGCCGGGGGTCGAGGAACGCGGCTTCGAGCGCGGCGTCGTCGCGCAAAAGAACGGCCGGCACATGCTCGATGGGCTCGCGTTCGCGCTCGACCTGCATCGGCGCGGGTTGGTCGATGCGCTCTGCTTCGCGCCGCTCAACAAGGCGGCGCTGCGTGCCGGGGGAATGGACCATCCCGACGAGCTGCATTGGTTCGCCGAGATGCTCGACTTCCGCGGCACGTGCGTGGAGCTCAACGTGCTCGAGGGCCTGTGGACCTCGCGCGTCACCTCGCACGTGGCGCTCGCGGAGGTGAGCGCGCTCATCACGCCGGAGAAGGTGGCCGAGATGGTGGAGCTGATCCACGGCAGCCTGGTGCGCGCCGGCATCGCCGCGCCGCGCGTCGCGGTGTGCGGCCTGAATCCCCACAACGGCGACAACGGAGCCTACGGGCGCGAGGAGATCGAGAAGATCGCGCCGGGGGTCGAGCTCGCGCGGCAGCGCGGCTTTCCCGCCGATGGCCCGTATCCCGCCGACACGGTGTTCGTGCGCGCCACGCGCAAGACCGGCGGCTACGACGGCGTGGTGACCATGTACCACGACCAGGGCCAGATCGCGATGAAGCTGCTCGGCTTCGAGCGCGGCGTGACGGTGCAGGGTGGGTTGCCGCTACCGATCACCACGCCCGCGCACGGCACCGCCTACGACATCGCCGGCCGCGGCATCGCCAGCGACGGCGCGATGAAGAACGCTTTCGCCCTGGCCTGCAAGATGGCGGTTTAGTTGTAGAACTTCTTGAACCAGTCGTAGTACCAGCGGGCGTTGCCGTCGTTCGAATCGGCCTTGAGCAGCGCGATGAACTGCCGCTCCTGCCCGTCGGCGTCGGCGGAGTTGCGGTAGATGTCGATCAGGCGCCAGCGCAGCTCGGAGCGGCGCGGATCCATCGCCAGCACCTTGTCGTAGAGCGGCGCGGCCGCTTCGATCCAGTACACCTCGAAATGCAGCAGCTCGGCGAGCCGCAGGTAGGTGGCGCTGTCCCCGGGATTGCGGTAGATGTCGCCTTCGGCCTGGCGAATGCGCTCCTTCAAGTCGAACGCAAGGGGGATCGGCGCCGGCGCGCTGGCCATGCCCTCATAGAGAGCGGGCCGCCCCTCGCCGTGGTTGCCGCCGGTGCGCGCGAACGCGAACGCCGAGTTCGCATACTTGAGCTGCGAGCTGCCGTCCTCGTAGAGATGGAACGCGGCCCAGGCGGCGGGCTCGTCCACGAACCACAGCCCCTTGTCGTCGCGCCGCAGCAAGATGGGCAGCACCGGGCTTTTCGGCTGGAAGACCACCGCGGCGAGGTCGGCCTGGCGCACGATCCGGTACGGCGACGAGCTCTCCTGGTAGCGGCGGATCCGCTGCAGGTAGCCGGGCGCGTGCGGCTTCTCCATGCGGAAATAGACGCTGCCCTCGGTGAGCAACGGAATCTGCGGCGCGCCGATGCCGAGCTCGAGCGCGACCATGTAGCGGCGCACCACTTCCTCGACCGACGCGTCGGGTTGCAGGTCCTTCGCCAGCGCGACCGGGAGCGGCACCAGCTCCTGCTGCACGCGTTCCACCGAAGCGGCATACCCGCGCCCGACGATGCCGCCGCCGCCCGATTGGTAGGTCGACAAGGAGCCCGGCCCGGTGGTCGACAGCGTGAGCTCCGAGAGCTTGCCGGTCTTGCGGAAGTCGAGGTAATGCAGGCCCATCGTGACGATGAGCTCGGTGAGGAAGTCGCGCCGCGCGAAGCCCGTGGTGGAGAGCATGAACGTGCGCGCGCCTTCCTCGAGGCGCTTGCAGGTGGCGTCGGGAAAGACGCCCTCGAGCTCGTAGCCCACCTCGATCTTGAAGAGGCGCTCCTTTTCCGACCAGACGAAGAGGAGGGCCCGCCCGCCATATCCGCGGCCGAGCTTCTCGCGGGCGAACGCCGCGGTCGCGAACTCCTCTATCGTCTTGCCCGCGGGCAATCGCTCCTTGAGGATCACGCCGAGCTGGATCTTGGTGCGGCCCTGGAAGTAGCGGATCGAGCCGCGCAACGCGCGATCGTAGCGCGTGTCGGCGGTCTCATTGACGAGGAGCACGCGGTCTTCCTGCGCGGCGTGACCGCGAAAGGCGGCGAACGCCACGGCCGCGAGCGCCGCGAGCGCGATCGATGCGACGGCGATAGGGCGCGCGCTCAGAGGTAGTCGAGCGCGCAAAGATAATCGTAGAACGAGTTCTTGTTCACTGCCGGTTCCTGCGGGAACGAGCGCATCAGCACGTCGTAGGCCTTGAGCAGCTTGCCGTGGCCTTCGAGCACCTCGGGCGCCCTCGAGATCTCGGCGTGCGCCATGGAGCCCGAGCCCTGCGCCGCGCGCGCTTCGAGGAAGCGCCGATGGTGGCGGATCGCCTGCATCACGAGCTCCTGCGCGGGTTTCACCTCGGGCAGCACCGGCTGCGATTGCGCCGCCGCGAGAAGCGCGTCGTAGCGCGCGAGCAGGCCCTTCACCGCGGGGCCGCCCGCGCCCGAGCGCATCGCTTCCACGCGCAGCACGGTGCCTTGCTCGGCGAGGGCGAAGATGCGCTGCAGGCTTTCGACCTGCGGCTGCGAGGCTTTCGTCGCCTTCGCGTCGAACACCGTGCGCCGGTGCGGGATCGCGGCGTAAGCCTCATCCACCGTCATCGCGCGCGCTTCCGCGAGGCAGATTGCGGCAAGCGCGAGCAAAAGCATCCAGCAGCGTGCCATGCGGATCACCTCACCGAGAAAGGCGCGGCGAACGGGCGCCCGAACGCCACCCCGCCCGATACGGTCTGCACCGGCCGCAGGTGCACGTTGCCGCTTCGCTTGTTGTTGCGCGTGTCGACGAATTCCACCGGCCCGTTCACCACCTCGAGGATCGAGACGTCGCCGGGCGCGCCGAGCTGCAGCGTGCCGAGCTTGGGCAGCTTGTCGATCGCGCGCGCGGGGTTGAGCGTGGCCATCGCCACGACCTGCTCCAGCGTGAAGCCGAGGTTCAGGAACTTGCTCATCACCCACGTGAGGAACGGCATGCCCGGCGTATTTCCCGAGAAGACGTGGATGTCGGATGAGATCGTGTCGGGAGGCGCTCCGGCGGCGATCGCGGCTTCGGCCACCGTGTAGTCGAACGATCCGCCGCCGTGGCCCACGTCGAAGTGCACGCCGCGGCGCTTGGCCTCGAGTGCCGCGGGCAGGATCCTGCCGTCCTGCACGATGTTGGTGAACTTGCCGGCGAGGTTGGGCGCGCCCGAGTAGCCATGGGTGAGGATGTCCTTCGGCCGCAGCGCGTCGAGGATGTCCGACATCAGCTCGGGAGTCTGCACGCCGCCGATGTGGCACATGATCTTCGCGCCCGCGACGCCCGAGAGCTCGCAGGCGCGAATCGCGCGCTTGAGCGGCTCGAGCCCGTGCTGCGCGATCACGTTCTCCGACATGCGCACCTTCACGCCGATCACGATGTCGGAGTTCTCCGCGATGGTGCGCGCGGCGTCCTCGGCGCGCGCGTAGTCGATGTTGTAGAGCTCGGGCACGGGAAATCCCGCCAGGCCGATGTTGGCGATGTGCACGAACGCGTAGAGCCGCGTGCGAGTCGAGGCCACGATGAAGCGGCGGAACGCGGCGAAGTTGTTGGCGCCCGCGTCGCCCGCGGACACCGAGGTCGTCGTCCCCTGGAACGGCACCAGCTCGTCGGCGGGAATGCCGATCGCCGAGCCGTACGGGTACGTGTGGCCGTGCAGGTCGACAAGCCCCGGGATCACCAGCCGCTGCCTGGCGTCGATCACGCGCAGCGCGCGCTCCACCGGAATGTCGGCCTGCAGCGCTTCGACCACCCCGCCGCGGATGCCGACATCGCGCAGACCGCGCAGCCGCTGGCTCGGGTCGAGCACCTCGCCGCCCTTGATCAGCAGGTCGAACTTGTCGTTGGGCCCCATGGCGGCGCGCACCGCGCCTGGCAGCATCGCAAGCGTGGAGACGGCGGCGAGGCCGAGCACGAAGCCGCGGCGGTCGTTCCTCATTTTTCTTCCTCCGGTAGGATGGCGTTCGAGCGCATCCTGAGCGTCCCGGGCACGGCAGGTCAAGTCGAGGGGGAGAACATGGCGAGGAAGAAAGCCAGCCGCATCGCCGCGGCGATCCGCATGAGGGCGCTTGCGTACCCCGATACCAACGAGGACTTTCCCTGGGGCGAGTCGGCATTCAAGGTGAAAGGCAAGACCTTCGTGTTCATGAGCGACGGCGACGCGGGTGTCAGCTTCTCGGTGAAGCTCGCCGATTCGCGCGACCTCGCGCTGGCGCTCCCCGCCTCCGAGCCGACCCACTACGGCCTCGGCAAGAAGGGCTGGGTCACGGTGCGCCCCACCGCCAGGATCTCGCTCGAGGTCCTCTACTACCTGATCGACGAGAGCTTCCGCACGATCGCGCCCAAGCGCGTGGTCGCGCAGCTTCCGGAGCCTCCGCCGCTGCCCTGAAAACCAGGGAAAACCGGGGACAGACCACGGTTTC
>JANPHA010000238.1:0-9846 GCA_031424255.1 Burkholderiales bacterium
GCACCTCACACCCGCGGCCGCCGCGAGTGCCGATCATGCTGCAGATGAAACAGACAACGATCGGCATATTGATGTTTTCTTCCCTGGCGTTGAGCGGTTGCGTGGCCGTCGGCCTCACCGCGCTCGGCGTCGGAATGGCCACCGGCGTCTCGCACACGCTGAGCGGCATGGTCTACAAGACTTTCACCACGCCCCAGGCGCAAGTGAAGCGAGCGACATACGGCGCATTGCAGCGGATGCAGATCCGGGTGGTCCACGCGAAGCACGAGGGCTCGACGGAGACGATCAAGGCGAAAGCCGGCGATCGCGACATCGAGATCGAGCTGGAAGCGCTGACGCCGAACACGACCCGCATGTTGGTGACCGCCAAGAAGGACGGCGGGATCCTGCGCGACGGGGCGACGGCCACCGAAGTGATCCTGCAGACGGAAAAAATCGTCGGTCCCACGTGACAATGGAGGCAATGACATGAACAGAACCATGCGGGTGCTCGCTGGATCCCTGATGCTTGCCCTCGCACCGCTGGCCATCGCGCAATCCACCGGCGGCGACATCGATACACACGTCGCGAAGATCGATGCGACGGCGGCCAATAGAGGCCAGTCGCACGTGGCCGCGAAGATCGCGGCGTCCTTCACGAACCTCGCCGGCTCCATGGACAACGCGATCGCGTTGGTGAACGCGCTGCGCAATGGAACCGCAGTCACGTTGACCGGCACCGCGGCTCCCACGGGAACGGGCACTGGAACTGGAACTGGAACGGGAACCGGAACGGGAACTGGAACGGGCACTGGAACGGGAACTGGAACGGGCACCGGAACCGGCACTGGAACCGGGACCGGGACGACTCCCCCCGCGACTACCACGACCACGTTCACGCCCGCGACCGGGAAGATGGGCTGGGGCAACGTGAAGATCGCCCTCGCCCTCGCGCAGGATTCGCTCGTGCGCGCCGGCATCACCCACCCCACGGCGGCGCAACTTCAGGCGGCGCTCAACGGGGGCAGCGTCACGATCAAGCTCGCCGACGGCACCACCACGACCACGGCGTTGAAGGGCGTGCTGCAGATGCGCGCCGACGGCATGGGTTGGGGCCAGATCGCGCACGCGAACGGCACGAAGCTGGGTCCCGTCCTGAGCCATCTGAGGGCCACCAACGCGCGCCTCGCCGCGCTTCCTCCCGCGAGCGGCAGCGGCTCGACGACCACGGCCGCAGGCCCCGCGACGACGGCGTCGAAATCTAAGGGCGTCACCACCGCGGCGGGTCCGGTCGCGACCTCCGGGAGCGGCAAGGGCAAGGGCATCACCACCGCCGCGGGCGGCTCCGCGACGCAAGTGTCCAAGGGCAATGGCAATGCCTACGGCCGCGGAACGGTGACTGCCGCGGGCGGAACGGCAACGACGGTCTCCGCCGTGGGCGGCAAGCCTTCGAGCGTGGGCGCGGGCGTGGTGAACGCCAACGGCGGCAGCGCCTCGGGCCTCGTCACCGCGCACGGCAATGCCGGCGGCAATGGCAATGGCAAGGGCAATGGCGACGGCAAAGGGAAGGGCGGCTGATTCAGCCCTATTTTTGCGGTTTCAAGCAAAGGGCCCGTTCGGGCCCTTTTTTTTATGGGCGCGCGAGGCGCGCCCACGCACCCATATCGAGCTGCGCGACGACCTGGAATCCGCTTTCCAGGGGACGCACGATCGCGGTCTCGCCCTCCTCGAGAGACGCGATGCGCGGCGCGTTGTGCGCGACGATCACGCGCAGCGTGCCCGGGGCGGGTGCCGTGCCCACGAGCCGCAGCAGGGGCGCGAAGTCGGGCTGCCCGTCCGGACCGCTACGCACCAGCACGTCCATCGAGATCTCGCCGCGTCCGAACATCAGGCGCGCGGTCTCGACGGCGCGGCAATAGGGGCTGGACAGCACCTCGCCGATCGGCAGCCGCAGGGCGCCGATCGCCTCCGCCGCCGCACGCGCCTGCGCGCGTCCCGTAGCGCTCAGGTTGCGCTGCTTCGAGCAGTTGGCGTAGTCGGTGCCCTGCAGGTCTTGCTGCGAAGTCTCGGTGCGCGCATGGCGCATGTAGAGCGTGTAGCCGCCCTCTCGCAACGCGCGCACCAGGTCTGAGCCCTGCAGTTGCGGGGCCGCGAGCGCGCTCCTGCCGGCGAGCCCCGGCAAGCCTGCCGCAATGCACCACGCGATCATGCTGCGCCGCAACACATCCATCCGGACCTCTCTGCGTGTCCACCGCGCACTCTTAGCAGTTTACTTTCATTACGATTTGTAAACCATTGAAAGTATTGAATATCAAACTCTAGAAGTCGGACGAGAAACCCACGCTAAACCCTTGTAGCACAAGAATTATTTGCGATTCTTTTCGCTTGACTCCCTGTAGCTGTCTCTCTACAGTGTGCGGAAGTGGGAAAACGTGGGGGAGATGGTGTTCCAAGGGGCCAATCAGATCAACCTGGATGCGAAAGGCCGCATGGCCGTGCCGACGCGTGCCCGGGATCCCCTGACCCAGGGGGGCACGGTGAGGCTAGTGCTCACTGCGCACCCCGACGGCTGCCTTCTGCTCTACCCCGCCCCCGCGTGGGAGCCGATCCGCGCGCAAGTCATGGCGTTTCCCAGCCTCGACCGGAATTTCAGCCTGTGGAAGCGCCTGTTGGTCGGCTTCGCGCAGGACGTGGAACCGGATTCCGCCGGACGCCTGCTCCTGCCCCCCGAGTTGCGCGTCTTCGCGCACATCACCAAGCACGTGATGCTCGTCGGGCAGGGGAGCCATTTCGAAATCTGGGATCTCGAGGCGTGGAACGCACAACTCGAGACCCTGAGGTCCGGGGGCAGTCCGATCCTGCCCCCGGGGATGGAGAACTTCTCTCTGTGATGCGGCAAACGACCTCGGGTCCGAAGCCGCTCCCCCAAGAGAGCGCAGACCCGGCGTCACAACCCTACCCCCGTGAGTGAGGTCTCCCATGTCCCGGTCCTTGTCGAAGAAGCAATTGCAGCTCTCAACATCCGTGAAGGCCAAACCTATGTCGATGGCACCTTTGGTCGCGGCGGGCACAGCGCGGCCATCCTCGCCCGTCTCGGTGTTCGCGGAAGACTTCTCGCTTTTGATCAGGACCCCGAGGCGCATGCGCATCGCGCGCTCGAAGATCCGCGTCTTGAGCTGATACACGCAAGGTTCTCGACGATGCAAGAAGCGCTTGCCGCTCGCGGGATCCGCCATGTGGCGGGGGTGCTGCTCGACATCGGCGTGTCCTCGCCGCAGCTCGACACGGCCGGGCGCGGCTTCAGCTTCATGAAGGACGGCCCCCTCGACATGCGCATGGACACCACGCGCGGCGAGACGGCCGCCGACTGGCTCGCACGGGCCGGCGAAAAAGAAATCAGGGAGGTGATATCCGCTTATGGGGAAGAACGGTTTGCTAAACAGGTTGCAGCAGAGATTGTTAAGGCAAGGGGCGGCGAACGCATTGGGACCACCCGGCAACTTGCCGAGATCGTGGGTCGCGCGGTTCGCACGCGCGAGCCGGGCCAGCACCCGGCGACCCGTACCTTTCAAGCTCTTCGGATTCACGTCAATCAAGAGCTTGAAGAGCTGGAGGTGACGTTGCCGCAAGCGGCCGAGCTGCTCGCGGCGGCGGGGCGGCTCGCGGTCGTGAGCTTCCATTCGCTCGAGGACCGCATCGTGAAGCGCTTCATCCGCGAGCGCTCGACCGACCGCCTGCCGAAGGGCCTGCCGGTGCGCGCGGCCGACCTGCCCAAGCCGCAGCTCACTGCGGTCGGCAAGGCGGTGAAGCCATCGGAAGCCGAGATCCGCCGCAATCCGCGCGCCCGCAGCGCCGTGCTGCGCGTGGCCGAGAAGAACTGAGATGGCGCGCGTCAACGCCGTGCTCCTCGTCCTCATCATCCTCGGCGCGCTGAGCGTGATCACCTCGCAGCACGAGCTGCGCAAGGTGTTCACCCAGCTCGAGGCCGAGCAGCAGGCGTCGAAGAAGCTCGCCGAGGAGTGGACCCAGCTGCAGCTCGAGCAGAGCACGAGGGCGACCAACAAGCCCGTCGAGGCGATCGCGTCGCGCCAGCTCGGCATGCGCCTTCCCGATCCCGCGACCACCGTGATCATCACGCCCACCGGGGCCGCGCTGGCTCCCGAAGCGGCGGGCGCGGGGGAGAAGAAATGAAATTCGAGAAGCGCACGCCGCAGCTGCGCCTGAAGCTCGAGGGATGGCGCTCGCGTTTCGTGCTGGTCCTCGTGATCGGCGGCTTCGCGGTGCTCACGGCGCGCGCGTTCTACCTGCAGGGCATGCAGACCACGTTCCTGCAGGCCAAGGGCGAGCAGCGCTACGGGCGCGTGCTCGAGATGCCGGCCTCGCGCGGCCCGGTGAAGGACCGCAACGGCCAGCCGCTCGCGATCTCGACGCCGGTCGAGTCGATCTGGACGAGTCCCGAGGACGTCGACATCGAGGAGGCGCAGGTGCGCGCGCTCGCCAAGGCGCTCGCGATCCCGGCCGAGGAGATCCGCCAGAAAATTGCCCGAAAGGATCGGCAGTTCGTCTACCTCAAGCGCCAGATCTCGCCCGACCAGGCGGCCAAAGTGATGGCGTTGAGGATTCCCGGCGTCTTCCAGCAACGCGAGTATCGCCGCTATTACCCCGCGGGCGAGGTGATGGCGCACGTCGTCGGCTTCACCGGCATGGAGGAGACCGGCCAGGAGGGCATCGAGCTCGCCGCGCAGGAGCGCCTCGCCGGCGTGCCCGGCAGCCGCAAGGTGATCAAGGACCGCAAGGGCCGGATCGTCGAGGACGTCGAGGCGATGCGCGCGCCGCGCGACGGCCAGGAAGTCGACCTCGCGATCGACCAGCGCCTGCAGTTCCTCGCGCATCGCGAGCTCAAGGCCGCGGTCGAGGCGAACAAGGCCCGGGGCGGCTCGATGGTGATCCTCGACGCGCGCACCGGCGAAGTGCTGGCGCTCGTGAACCAGCCCGACTACAACCCGAACAACCGCGCCAACGTGACCGGCAGGCAGACGCGCAACCGCTCGGTCACCGACCTCTACGAGCCGGGCTCGACGATGAAGCCGTTCACGGTCGCCGCCGCGCTCGACTCGGGCATCGTGAAGCCCGACAGCCCGATCCAGACCGGAACCGTGCCGATGAAGATGGGCCGCTGGTCCATCAGCGATTCGCATCCGAACGGAATGCTCACGGTCGCGCAGGTGATCCAGAAGTCGTCGAACATCGGCACCGCCAAGATCCAGCTCTCGATGCCGGCCGAGCGCATGGGAACGCTCTACGGCGAGCTCGGCTTCGGCTCCGCGCCGCGCACCGGCTTCCCGGGCGAGGCGAAGGGACTGCTGCGCCCGTGGGACAAGTGGCGCCCGATCGAGCAGGCGACGATGTCCTACGGCATGGGCATCTCGGTATCGCTGCTGCAGGTGGCGCGCGCGTACACGATCTTCACCAACGAAGGCCGGCTGCTGCCGCTGTCGCTGCTGAAGAGCGATGCGCAGCCGATCGGCAAGCAGCTCATCACGCGCGCCACCGCCCTCGAGGTGACCCGCTTGATGGAGATGGCCGCGTCGCCCGGCGGCACCGCGCCGCAGGCGCAGGTGCCCGGCTATCGCGTCGCCGGCAAGACCGGCACGGCGCACAAGGCCGAGGCCGGCGGATACGCCGCGCACAAGTACGTCTCCTCTTTCGTGGGCTTCGGCCCGGTGAGCAATCCGCGCTTCATCGTCGCGGTGATGCTCGACGAGCCCGCCGGCGCCAAGTACTACGGCGGCGACGTCGGCGCACCGGTGTTCTCCTCGGTGATGGGCTCGGCGCTTCGCATGATGTCGGTGGCACCCGATGCACCGCAGACGTTGAACGTGAAAGCGCCGGGCCATGGCGAGATCGAGGCCCGCGCCGCTCCCAAGGCAGGAGGACAGGGATGATCTGCGCAGCCGAGTTCCCCGCGCGCGCCGCGGGCAGTCCGCTTCTCGACCGGCTCGCGCAGCTCGGCGTGCCGCTCGCCGGGCTCACCGCCGATTCGCGCGCGGTGAAGCTGGGCTCGATCTTCGTGGCCTATCCGGGCACCGTGCTCGACGGCCGCGACTACATCGCCGAGGCGATCGCGCGCGGCGCATCGGCGGTGCTGTGGGAGCGCAAGGATTTCGCGTGGGACGAGCGCTGGGATGCCCCGAACCTCGGCATCGACAACCTGCGCTCGCGCATCTCGGAGATCGCCGGCGCGATCCACGGCGACCCTTCCGGCAAGCTGTGGATGGCGGGAGTGACCGGCACGAACGGCAAGACCTCGGTATCGCAGTGGATCGCCGCGGCTTGCGATGCGCTCGGGCGGCGCTCCGCGGTGATCGGCACGCTGGGCAACGGCCTGGTGGGCGAGCGCACGGAGGCGAAGAACACCACGCCCGATCCGATCGTGCTGCAGCGCCTGCTCGCCGATTACCTGCGGCGCGGCGCGCGCGGCGTCGCGATGGAAGTGTCGAGCCACGGCCTCGACCAGGAGCGCGTGGCGGGCATCCACTACGACGTGGCCGTGTTCACCAATCTCACGCGCGACCATCTCGATTACCACCGCACCATGGAGGCGTACGCGGAGGCGAAGTACCGCCTGCTTGCCACGCCCGGGCTGCGCCACGCGGTCATCAACGTGGACGACGGCTGGGGCGAGCGCTTCGCGCAACGCCTGCGCGGCGGCCCGATCGACGTGATCACCTTCGGCACCCGGGCCGGCGCGCGGCTTCGCGCGAGCAACATCCGGCTTTCGGAGGCGGGCGTGTCGTTCCGGGTCGATTCCGATTGGGGAACGGGCGAGGTGAACGCGGCGGTGCTCGGCGCCTTCAATGTCTCCAACCTGCTCGCCGTGCTCGGTACGCTGATTGCCGCCGGCATTGCGCTCGACAAGGCGATCGGCGCGGTGAGCGCCCTGCAGCCCGTGCCCGGACGCCTCGAGCGCGTCGGCGGCGGCGCGCAGCCGCTGGTCGTGATCGACTACGCGCACACGCCCGATGCGCTGGAGAAAGCGCTCGAGGCGTTGCGTCCGGCCGTCAGCGCGCCGCGGCGCCTGTTCTGCGTGTTCGGCTGCGGCGGGGATCGCGATCCGGGCAAGCGCCCGATCATGGGCGAAGCGGCGGCGCGGCTTGCCGATCACGTGATCGTCACCAGCGACAACCCGCGCAGCGAGGAGCCGCGCGCGATCATCGACCAGGTGCTCTCGGGAATCCTCGACGGCGAGGCCGAGGCGATCGAGGACCGGCAGGTCGCGATCTTCTCCGCCGTGCACCAGGCGAAGGCCGGCGACGTCGTCCTGCTCGCGGGCAAGGGCCACGAGACCTACCAGGAAATCCGCGGCACGCGCCATCCGTTCAGCGACCGCGAGGTCGCGAGCGCCGCGCTCGCCGAGTGGGAGGCGGGAACGAAATGATGGATGCCGCCGAGGCCGCGCGCGCGGTCTCCGGAAAGCTCCACGGTGCGCCGGTGCGCTTCACCGGTGTGGGCACCGACAGCCGCTCGATCGCGGCCGGCGAGCTCTTCGTGGCACTCCAGGGCGAGCGCTTCGACGGCCACGGCTACGTGGGCGATGCGGTGAAGCGCGGCGCGGTGGCGGCGATGACTTCCAAGGCGCTCCCTCCGCCTCGGGCCGGGGAGGGCGATATCGCCACGATCGTCGTTGAAGACACGCGCCTCGGCCTCGGCCGGCTCGCCGGCTATTGGCGCCGCAAGCACGCGATGCCGCTCGTGGCGCTCACCGGCAGCAACGGCAAGACGACGGTGAAGGAGATGCTCACCTCGATCCTCGCGGCGCACTGCGCAACGCGCGACGCGGTGCTCGCGACCGAAGGAAATCTCAATAACGACATCGGCATGCCGCTGACCCTGCTCGGGCTGCGCGAGCGCCACCGCTACGCCGTGATCGAGATGGGCATGAACCACGCGGGCGAGATCGACTACCTCACGCGCATCGCGCAGCCCTCGGTCGCGCTGGTCAACAATGCGCAGCGCGCGCACGTCGGCATCCTCGGCAGTGTGGAGGCGATCGCGCATGCCAAGGGCGAGATCTACGCGGGCCTCGCTGCCAACGGCATCGCGGTGGTGAACGAGGACGATGCCTATGCGCCGTACTGGAAGCAGCTCAATGCCGGGCGGCGCATCGTGACCTTCGGCCTGAAGCAGAGCGCCGATGTGCGCGCGACCGTCTCCGAGGGCCAGGCGCGGATCGTCACGCCGGCAACGGCCTTCGCGGTCACGCTCCAGGTGGCCGGCGAGCACAACCTGCGCAACGCGCTCGCGGCGTGCGCCGCCGCGCACGCGCTCGAGATTGCGCCGCGCGCGATGCAGGACGGCCTCAACCATTTCGCCGGCGTGCCCGGGCGCCTCCAGCGCCGGCGCGGCCTCTCCGGGTCCTGGATCATCGACGACAGCTACAACGCCAACCCCGAGTCGATGCGTGCCGCGATCCAGGTTCTCGCCTTGGAGCGCGGCCGCAAGGTCCTGGTGATGGGCGACATGGGCGAGCTCGGCGCCGAGGCGCCGGCGATGCATGCCGAGGTCGGAAAGCTCGCGCGCGATGCCGGGATCGATGCGCTGATCGCGCTCGGGGCCGCGAGCCGCGAGGCAGCCAAGGCGTTCGGGCAGGGCGCCGCGCACTTCACCGAGATCGAGCCGGCGCGCGCCGCCGCGCAGCGCGAGGCGGCGGCGGGAGCCACGCTGCTCGTCAAGGGCTCGCGCTTCATGCGGATGGAGCGCGTGGCCGACGCGCTCGCCGCCGCGGGAGATGCCGATGCTGTTTGAGCTGGCGCAGTGGCTCGCGACGGACCCGGCGTTTCGCGTCTTCAACGTGTTCACCTACATCACGCTGCGCGTGGTGCTGGCGGCGCTCACCGCGCTCGCGATCTCGTTCATCGTCGGCCCGGCGATGATCCGCAAGCTGACCGCCTACAAGATCGGCCAGTCGGTGCGCGACGACGGCCCGCAGACGCACCTGATCAAGAGCGGCACGCCGACCATGGGCGGGGCGCTGATCCTCGTGTCGGTCGCGGTCACGACGCTGCTGTGGGCCGACCTGCAGAATCGCTACGTGTGGATCGTGCTCTTCACCACGCTCGGCTTCGGCGTGGTCGGGTGGGTCGACGACTGGCGCAAGGTCGTGCACCGCAATCCGAAGGGGCTGTCCGCGCGCGCCAAGATCTTCTGGCAGTCGGTCATCGCCGTCGCCGCGGTGACCTATCTCGCGTACAGCGCGCGCCTGCCGCAGCAAACCGAACTCATCGTGCCGTTCTTCAAGACGGTGGCGATCCCGCTCGGAGCGTTCGGCTTCGTGATCCTCGGCTATTTCGTCGTGGTGGGGACGTCGAACGCGGTGAACCTCACCGACGGCCTCGACGGGCTCGCGATCATGCCGACCGTGATGATCGCCTCGGCGCTCGCGGTCTTCGCCTACGTCTCGGGCAACACCGTGTTCGCGAAATACCTCGCCTTCCCCTACATCCCGGGAGCGGGCGAGCTCGCCGTGATCTGCGGCGGGATGGCGGGCGCCGGGCTCGCGTTCCTCTGGTTCAACGCCTATCCGGCGGAAGTGTTCATGGGCGACGTGGGCGCGCTCGCGCTCGGCGCCGCGCTCGGGATGATCGCGCTCGTGGTGCGCCAGGAGATCGTGCTGCTGATCATGGGCGGCGTGTTCGTGGTCGAGACGCTCTCCGTGATCATCCAGGTCGCTTCGTTCAAGCTGACCGGCAAACGGATATTCCGAATGGCGCCGCTGCATCACCACTACGAGCTCAAGGGATGGAAAGAAAATCAGGTCGTGGTGCGCTTCTGGATCATTTCGATGATGCTGGTGCTGATCGGACTTTC
>JANPHA010000239.1:0-2827 GCA_031424255.1 Burkholderiales bacterium
CTCCATAGCGCCTCAACGAGCGAAGGCGTCCCCTTCTAATCCGCGGCGCGGTAGGGGTTCTGGGAACGTGCCCAGGCTCAGACTCGATTCGAAAGTGTCGAATGCGCGGACCACGGCCGGTACAGGCCGCACTGTCGCGCTACGAAACCGTGGATTGACGGAAGTCTAGACGCGAAGCGCCGAGAGGGTGTTGCCGCTCGTTGAAAACTGACCAGGGAATCGCAGTTCTGCTCACTGAAAATTGACCAGGGTGTTCTGAGCATCCCGGCCGGCGTGGAGGCCTGCTAGGGATGGGAGGTGCACACCATGGCGATGTACGCGAAAGTCCGCCGGATGCGGTTGCGGGACGGCCTGTCGATCAGCGAGATCGCGCGCCGGACCAGCTTGGCGAGAAACACGATCAAGGGCTGGCTGCGAGGGCCGGTCCGCAGTGAGATGACCTACCGTCGATCGGCGGCCCCGAAGAAGATCGGGCGGTATGAGGCGATGCTCCGTGAGGCGTTGGCGACCGATGCGCGACGCCCGCGCCGCGAGCGTCGCACCGCCCGGAAGCTCTACGCTCAGGTCCGCGAGCAGGGCTTTGCTGGGAGTTATGCGCGCGTGACGGAATTCATCCGCGCGTGGCGCCGGGAGCAAGGCGCCGTGACGGCGCGCTCCGCCTACGTGCCGCTGAGTTTCGCGTGGGGCGAGGCTTTCCAATTCGATTGGAGCGATGAAGGCCTGGTCATCAACGGCGTCTGGCGGAAGGTCCAATTGGCGCACATGAAGCTCTGCGCGTCGCGGGCCTTCTGGCTCGTGGCCTATCCCAGCCAAGGCCACGAAATGCTGTTTGACGCGCACACGCGCTGCCTGGCTGGCGTGGGCGGCGTGGCCGGCCGCGGCATCTACGACAACATGAAGACGGCGGTCGACCGCACGCCGCGCAAAGATCGCGGCCGCGTCATCAACGCGCGGTTTGCCGCGATGGCCGCGCACTATCTCTTCGAGCCCGATTTCTGCAATGTCGCCTCGGGCTGGGAGAAAGGGCGCGTCGAGAAGAGCGTGCAGGATGCGCGTCGGCTGATCTGGCAGGACGCCGCGCACGAGCGCTTCGAGAACTTTGCGGCGCTCAATGCATGGCTGGCGACGCGCTGCCTCGCCGCCTGGGATGCGCCGCATCCGGAGCTGGCCGGCGTAACCATCCGCGAGGCGTGGACGCAGGAGCGGCCCCATCTGATGCCGATGCCCATGCCGTTTAATGGCTACGTGGAGGTGCCCGCACGCGTGTCGAGTACGAGTCTGGTGAGTGTGGCGCGCAATCGCTACTCGGTGCCGTGCGCCTGGGCCGGCCATCGGGTCAGCGTGCGCCTGTATCCCGAGCGAGTCGTCGTCGTGGCCGATCATGACGTTATCGCCGAGCATCCGCGCGCCGTGGATCGCGATCAGGTCAGCTACGACTGGCAGCATTACCTGCCGCTCGTCGAGCGCAAGCCGGGTGCGCTGCGCAACGGCGCGCCGTTTGCGGAGCTGCCCGACTCGCTGCAGCGCCTCCGTCGGGCCCTGCTCCGGCACGACGGCGGTGACAAGGTCATGGCGCGCGTGCTGATGGCCGTCCCGACGCACGGACTGGAGGCCGTCCTTGTGGCCGTCGACCTCGTGCTCGAGAGTGGGCGGCCCAGTGCTGAGCATGTGCTCAACGTCCTCGCACGACTCACGGACGCCCCGGCGCCGCCGTCGGTGGCCACAGCCTTGACTGTCGCGACCGCGCCCCTCGCGGACCCGCACCGCTACGACCAGCTCCACGACGAGGAGGCGAGCCATGGCTGATCTGGTCGCCGACTTCAAACGGCTGCGGCTGTACGGCATGGCCGCGTGCTACGCCGACACCATCGAGCAGGGGCAGCCCGCCATCCCGACGACCACGGCGTTGCTCACGCAGCTCGTCGAGGCGGAAGCGACGGATCGGGCGACGCGCTCCATCCGCTATCAGATGCACGTCGCCCGCTTCCCCGTGCATCGGGACCTCGCCGGATTCGACTTTGACCAGGCGCGGGTCGACCGCCGGCAGATCACCGGCTTCGCGACGACCGCCTTCACCGAGCCCGCGGAGAACATCGTGATGATCGGGGGCACCGGGACCGGGAAGACACATCTGGCCACGGCGCTCGGCATCGAGGCCGTCACGCGGCACAACAAGCGCGTCCGCTTTTACTCCACGGTCGAACTCGTCAACACGCTCGAACAGGAGAAGGCCAGTGGCCGGGCCGGGCGACTCGCGCACCAGCTGATGCATCTGGACCTCGTGATCCTCGATGAACTGGGCTACCTGCCGTTATCACAAGCGGGCGGCGCGCTGCTGTTTCACCTGCTCTCGAAGCTCTATGAACACACCAGCGTGATCATCACCACGAACCTCGTCTTCGCCGAATGGGCCAGCGTCTTTGTCGATCCGAAGATGACCACGGCGCTACTCGATCGCCTCACGCATCACTGCCACATCGTCGAGACCGGCAACGAATCGTATCGCTTCCGCCACAGCAGCCACACGGCCAAGGCTCGCATCAAATCGCGCGAGCAGGCGCGGCTGAAACCACAGGAGGGGCACACCGACAAACCCTGATCACTGGAGTAGAATCACCGCCGGCGGGCACGCCCGCTGGTTTCTTAACCCTGGTCAATTCTCAACGAGCCGCCCTGGTCAGTTTCTAACGAGCGGCAACAACATGGAACGTTGCGCCCTGCACGAGCGACCTTCCGAAGATACCGATCAATCAAACCCGGCGATTCGCGGTCGATCTCGATGGCGCAGTAGTTCAGCACCAATGCGTCATCAAGGTAGCCATCCGCG
>JANPHA010000240.1:0-11742 GCA_031424255.1 Burkholderiales bacterium
CGTTGCGCGACGCGAAGGCTCAGAGCCAGAACGGTTTCAAGGTCGAGCTCGCGAAGCGCTGTCTCGTCCACGCCCTGAAGGAGGCAACCCGATAATGTCCGTCATCGGAAAAGAGCAACCGCGCATCGACGGTCCGCTGAAAGTCAGCGGCGGGGCCCTGTACAGCTCGGACCATTCCTTTCCCGGCATGCTGTTCGCCGTGCCCGTCTGCGCCACCATCGCCAACGGAGAGATCCGGCGTATCGACGCGAGCGCCGCCGGAAAGATGCCGGGCGTTCGCGCGATTTACCATCGCGGCAACATCGGCCGGATCTTTCGCGCGACCGTCAACCAGAAGTTCGACGCGGACATGTCGCGCGTCGACGAGAACCGCGCGCCCCTCGAGGACGACGTCATCCGGTATTACGGGCAGTACGTCGCGCTCGCGGTCGCCGATACTTTCGAGCACGCGACCGCGGCCGCCGAGGCGGTGAAGGTCGACTACCGCGAGGCGGCGCCGAACGTGAGCTCCGAGCTTTCGCCCGAGAAGGCGCCCAGGGTCGAAAGCGAGCGCGGCGACGCGCAGAGAGCGTTTCAAGCGGCGCCCGTGCAGGTGGACCACGTCTACGGCCTGCCGCCCGAGACCCACAATCCCATCGAGATGCATGCGTCCGTGGCCGTCTGGGATGGAACGACTTTCACGCTCTACGAGACGACGCAGGGCGTCGTCAACCACCGCAACGTTCTCGCGCAGATGCTGGGGGTGCCGAAGGAGAACGTGCAGGTGATCTCGAAATTCCTCGGCTCCGGTTTCGGCGGCAAGCTGTGGCCGTGGACCCAGTCGGCGCTCGCCGCGGCCGCGGCCCGGCAACTCGCCGCGCCCGTGAAGCTCGTGGTCACCCGCAAGGCGATGTTCGAGTCCGTCGGGCATCGGCCGCGCGTCCAGCAGCGCATCCGCCTGGGGGCGACGCGCGACGGGAAACTCGTCGCGCTCAGCCAGGATTGGGTGAACCACACGTCGATCCTCGACGACTACAAGGAAAACTGCGGCGAGGCGACGCCGTACATGTACAGCGTTGCCAACCTTCGAGTCACCTCGGCGCTCGCGCGGCGCAACGTGGGATCGCCCACCGCGATGCGCGGACCGGGCGCGGTGCCCGGCCTCTGGGCCACGGAGTCGGCGATGGACGAGCTGGCGATCGCGCTCGGCATGGACCCGGTGCAGTTGCGGCTCGCGAACGAGCCGGCGATCGACGAGGGATTGAAGATCCCGTTTTCCTCGCGGCACCTGAAGGAATGCCTGACCACGGGCGCCGAGAAGTTCGGATGGTCGAAGCGAAACCCCGCGGTGGGCTCGATGAAGCGCAACGCGATGACGCTCGGGTGGGGAATGACGGCATGCTCCTGGATCGCGGGTCGCTTCGCCTGCAGCGCAAGCGTCGAGTTGCGCGACGATGGCACGGCGCGTGTGTCCTGCGGCACGCAGGACATCGGCACCGGCACCTATACCATCCTGGCGCAGCTCGCCGCGGAGAGGCTGGGTCTTCCGATCGATCGCATCGAGGTCGTGCTCGGGGATAGCCGCCTGCCCCCGGGCCCGCTGTCGGGAGGTTCGATGGTGACCGCGGCCGTGGTGCCTGCGGTCATGGAGGCGGCCGGCAAGGCGGTCGACGCGCTTCTCGAGGCGGCGGGCAAGGGTTCCGCTTCGAAGCTCGCCTTCACGGACGGCTTCGTGCATCCCAAGGGCGCCGCGGCTTCCGGCGGCACTCCGTTTGGCGAGATCCTGCGCAAAGCCAATGTCCAGGCGGTTTCCGGAATGGGCAGCGGCACGGCCACGCGCGAGAAGAGTCCGAAATACTCGATGCATTCGTTCGGCGCGCACTTCGTCGAGGTCACGTGGCAGCCGGAGATCGCGCGGCTGCGCGTGAGTCGCGTCGTGTCGGTCATCGACGCGGGCCGCATCATCAACCCGCGTGCCGGGCGCAACCAGATCGAGGGGGCGATCGTGATGGGAATCGGGATGGCGCTCTTCGAGGAGACTGCCTACGATCCGCGCAACGGTGCCCCGATCAATTCCAATCTCGCCGACTACATCGTCGCGTCGAACGCCGACGTGCCGCCGCTGGAGGTCCACTTCGTCGAGTACCCCGACACGAAGCTGAACGAGCTGGGTGCGCGCGGCATCGGCGAGATCGGACTCGCCGGAGTCGCACCCGCGATTGCGAATGCCGTCCATCACGCGACCGGAATTCGGGTGCGGGAGCTGCCGATCAAGATCGAGGACCTGCTCGGCTGATGCGGCGGTGATGCTTCAGGGTTCGAGCTGCGACAGATAGGCCGCGACCTCGTTGATCTGTTGCTCGCTCAGCGTCGTCGACACCGCGGTCATCGTGCCGGGCTCCGGCGGTTTCTCACGCGCGCGCGCCTGGAATTCGTGCAGCCGGTCGACGACGAACTGCGCCGGTTGGCTTGCGACGCGGGGAAAGCGGGCGCCGACGCCCTCGCCTTGCTCGCCGTGACAGCTGAAGCACGCGGCCACATTGGGCGCACCGCCGCTCTCGCTGAGCTGCCTTCCCGCGAGCACAAGTTGGGCCGACGGGGATGCGCCGACGTCCGCGAGCGGCGCGGCCTGCTTCGAGAAATAATCGGCGAGGCTGCGCATCTGCGCGTCGCCGAGCGTTCGCGCGATCGGCTGCATGATCGCGCTCGCCCGCGTCCCTTCCTTGAACAGGGATAGCGCGTGGCTCATGTAGTCGGCGTTTTGTCCCGCGAGTCGCGGTATGTTCGCGGCGCCCTCGCCGTGCATCCCGTGGCAGGCGACGCACACGGCGGCCTCCTGCGGCGCTGCGGCCGCAGCCAGGGGGCCCGTCGCAAATGCGCCGGCGAATACGCCGGCTGCAGCGACAATGATTCCGGCCAGACGAACTTCGCAATGGTGCTTCATGAAAATCTCCGAGTGATGCCGCCGCCCATACGCCAAGACGGATCGCGCGCCGGGACTACGTGCGATTCATCGCCCATGCGGTCGTTGTTGACGAGTTCATTTGGAGTTCGGATCGCTTCGAATCACTGGCGCGGCGGTTGTCGCTCCTCGCCCCGAGAGCTCGAAACGAAACTTGGGTGTCACGAGATCGGGATCGCCTGGACCCCAGCGAGACTGGAGAATGGGATCGTCGCGGAACGGATCGTTCGGGGCGCTACCCGGCGGCCTCTCCTCGATGGGAATCGGGGCGGTATGCGGGCCTAGCGGTTTGTCGGGCGTCATTGCGGCCGCGGGCAGGAATAGCGACAGGATGGCGCTCGCGAAAGTCGCCGTGACGCTTGCCGGATCTGGTCTCTTCATGGTTTCACCCCGCTATGCTCGATCTCACCCGTGCGGAAAAACCGCGTCGACCGTCTCGCCGCCGGCGAGCTGGCATTTGCCCTGGCCGCCGCCGCCCATTCCCGACGGAGGATTGTTCAGCGCGAAGTTGCAGCGCATGCGCTGGGAGTTCGGTCCCTGCAGGTTCGCCACCACCTTGCCGGTGTAGTTGGTCGTGGTGCCTTCGAAGGGGAATTCCCCATACCCATTGAATCCATATCCCCAGTCGCGCCATCCCGGAGACCAGCCGGCCCACATCGGAGCGAACTCCGTGCTCTGCGCCGTGGGCGCATCGCCCGGCGAGGTCGAGCCCATACCCGTGCCCAGCGTGGTGCACGCTCCGAGCGCGAGTGCCATGGATGCCGCGGCGAGCAGCGGGACGCGCCGCCACGTGCCACCATTCGAGAGTCTCGATTTCATTGCCACGTCTCCTGTGAGTTGAGGAAATCAGGAGTGATTGTCGGCGAGGCCCGCGTCGTTTCCGTTTCAGCGCGCGCGGCGCGCGTTTCAGGTGGATCAGGCTTCGTCGCCTGCCCCGGTTTCGTCCGAAATGCCCGGACGAGGGGCGTCGCCCGTCTTCCGGATCCATCCGCCGCCCAGCGCCCGATAGAGATCGACGAGATTCGTCAGGCGCTGCAGGCGCGTGGCGACGAGCGTGAGTTGCGCGTTGTAGTACCCGGTCTGCGCCGTGAGCACGGTGAGATAGTTGTCCACGCCGTTCCGATAACGGAAGGTGGAAAGCTCGAGCGTGCGCTGCTGCGCGGCGGTGTAACGCTGGGTTGCGGCGACCTCGTCGTCGAAGGTGCCGCGCGCCGCGAGCCCGTTGGCGACTTCGCCGAATGCCGCCTGGATCGCCTTCTCGTACTGCGCGATGCCGATGTCCTTCTGGATCTTCGCCACGTCAAGGCTCGCCTTGAGCGATCCGGCATTGAAGATCGGAAGTGTCAGCGATGGAATCACCGACCAGATCGAGGTGCCTGCGCCGAACAATCCGGCGAGGGATTCGCTGGCGGTGCCCAGGCTGCCGGTGAGGCTGATGCTGGGAAAGAACGCCGCGCGCGCGGCGCCGATGTTCGCGTTCTCGGATTTCAGCAGCGCTTCCGCCTGCAGGATGTCCGGCCGGCGGGTGAGCAGGTCGGAGGGCAGGCCTTCGGGGATATCGGCAAGGATCGGCTGTGCGCCCAGGCGCACCGGTGGCGGAAGATCCGCGGGCAGGGGCTCGCCGATCAGAAGCACCAGCGCATTGTCCGCCTGCGCGCGGCCGCGCACCTGCGCCGCGTAGTTCGCCTGGGCCAGCTCGACCACGGTCTTCGCCTGCTGCAACGCGAGCTCGGTGCCGGTACCGGTGTCGAATTGAAGCTTCACGATATCGTACGAGGCTTGCGCGGCCTTCGCGGTCTGCTGCGTCACTTGCAGCTGCTCGTCGAACGCGAGGAGCGTGAGGTATTGATCGGCCACCTGCGAAACGAGCAGGATCTCGGCGGCCTGCCGTGCATAGGCCGATGCGAAATACTGCTGGAGCGCGGCATCGCTCAAGCTCTTGAGGCGGCCGAAGAAGTCGATCTCCCAGGAAGCCGAAACACCCACTTCATAGTTCTGGCTCGTACTGGCCGCGCCGCTGGCGGAAATCTTCGCCGGTGTATGGGACCGGGAGGCGTCGGCGAACGCCCCGACCTGGGGAAAGAGCGCGGCGCGCTGGATGCGGTATTGCGCGCGCACCTGCTCGACGTTGAGCATCGCGACGCGCAAGTCGCGATTGTTGGCAAGCGCGATCTCGACCAGCGTCTGCAAGCGTGCGTCGCGCAGGAAGTCGCGCCAGCCGATATCGCCGGCGGGAAGCGTCGTGCTGCCCTGCACGGGCTTGTACGCCGCACCCGAAGGAAAGCTTCCGGTCACGGGTGCGGCAGGCCTTTCGTAGACAGGCTGCAACGAGCAGGCCGAGACGAACGCGAGCATCAGCCCCAGCACTGCGATGCGGTCTGCTCTCATGTCAATCTCCCGGCGCCGGAGCCGGAAGGGCCGCCGCGTTCGGCTCGCGCCTCGAGCCGCCCAGCCTGCGACTGATCGCCTCGAAGAACATCGGCACGAGGAAGGGCCCGATGAAGGTCGCCGTCAGCATGCCGCCGATCACGGCGATGCCGATCTCGTTCTGGCTCGCCGAGCCCGCGCCGCTCGCGATGGCGAGCGGCAGCACGCCGAGGAGGAATGCCATGGAGGTCATCAGGATCGGGCGCATCCGGATCTTCGCGGCCTCGACGGCGGCCTCGAGCGCGGAGCGGCCGTCCTCGTGCAGCTCGCGCGCGAACTCCACGATGAGGATCGCGTTCTTCGCGCCCAGCCCGATCGTGGTGAGGAGGGCCACCTGGAAGTAGACGCCGTTCGGAACTCCGAGGAGCGTGGCCGAGAGGAGCGCGCCCAGGATTCCGATCGGCACCACGAGAATCACGGATATCGGGATCGACCAGCTCTCGTAAAGCGCGGCGAGGCTCAGGAACACGACGAGGACGGAAAGCAAGTAGAAGTACGGCGCCTGCGATCCCGCCTGGTTCTGTTGCAGCGACAGGCCGGTCCACTCGTAGCCGATGCCCTGCGGCAGCTTCTTCGCGAGCGCTTCCATGGCGAGCACCGCCTGCCCGGCGCTCTTGCCCGCCGCGGCATTGCCCTGGATCTCCATGGCGGCCACCCCGTTGTATCGCTGCAGCTGCGGCGGCCCGTAGGTCCAGCGGCCGGTGGCGAAGGAGGAGAAGGCCACCATCACGCCTTTCGAATTGCGCACGTAGAGCTTGGTCAAGTCCTCGGGGTTCATGCGGAACGGCGCGTCGGCCTGCACGTACACCTTCTTGATGCGGTTGTCGGTGTCGAGGAAGTTGTTCACGTAGCGCGAGCCCCACGCGTACGAGAAGGTCTGGTCGATGTCGCTCAACGCCACGCCGAGGACGCTCGCCTTCTCGCGGTCCACGTCGATCGCGAACGTCGGGTTGTCGGACACGCCGTTGTATCGCACCTGCGAGAGGTTCGGGTCCTGTGCCGCCAGTGCGAGCAGCTGGTCCTTCGCCGCGAGGAGCGCGTCATAGCCCACTCCACCGCGGTCCTCCAGCTCGAAGTCGAAGCCCGAGGTGGTGCCCAGCCCGCGGATGGGCGGCGGGTTCACGGCGAAGATGGTCGCGTCCTTGTAGGCGGCGAAGTGCTTCGTGGTGCGGTCGATCACCGCCTGCAGCGTCTGGTCCTTCGAGGTGCGCTCGCCCCAATCCTTGAGGTGAACGTAGACCATGCCCTGGCTCTGCCCGCGCCCGGAGAAGTTATTGCCGTTGATGACGAAGGCGGCATCGACGGCGGCCGTTTCCTGCGAGAGCAGGTACTTCGAAACGTCGTCGAGCACGACGCCGGTGCGCTGCTGGGTGGCGCCGGCCGGCGTCTGCACCTGGACGAAGAAGTAGCCCTGGTCCTCGTTCGGAACGAACGCGGTCGGCAGCTTCACGAAGAGCATGCCCACGGCCGCGACGATCACGGCGTACAGCAGGAAGAAGCGCCCCGACCGGGCGATGATCCCGCGCACGCCGCCCACGTAGCGGTCGCGTCCCTGGTCGAAACGGCGGTTGAACCAGCCGAAGAAGCCGTGGCGCACGGCATGCTCGCGGTCCGGCGCCTTGAGGATCGTCGCGCACAGCGCGGGCGTCAGCGTGAGCGCCACGAAGACCGACAGCAGCATCGCGGCCACGATGGTGAGCGAGAACTGCCGGTAGATGGCGCCCACCGTCCCGCTCGACATGGCCACCGGCACGAAAACCGCCGACAGCACCATCGCCACGCCGATCAACGCACCCGTGATCTGGCCCATCGCTTTGGTGGTCGCCTCCTTGGGCGAGAGCTTCTCCTCGGTCATGACGCGCTCGACGTTCTCCACCACGACGATGGCGTCGTCCACGAGCAGGCCGATCGCGAGCACCAGGCCGAACATCGAGAGCGTGTTGATGGTGAAGCCCACCGCGGCCATGAGCCCGAAGGTGCCGAGCAACACCACCGGCACCGCGATCGCGGGGATCAGCGTGGCCCGCCAGTTCTGCAGGAAGAGGAACATCACCAGCACGACGAGCGCGATGCCCTCGAGGAGGGTCTTCACCACCTCCTGGATCGAGATCTTGATGAACGGCGTGACGTCGTTCGGATACACCACCTTCAGGCCCGGCGGAAAATAGGGCGTGAGCTCCGCGACCTTGGCGCGCACGGCGTTGGCCGTGTCGAGGGCGTTGGCGCCGGTCGCGAGCTGGATGCCGATCGCCGAGGCGGGCACGCCGTTGTACTTGTTGTCGATGATGTATTGCTCCGCGCCGAGCGCGATGCGGGCCACGTCACGCAGGCGCACCTGCGAGCCGTCGGGCATGGCCTTCAGCACGATGTCGCCGAATTGATCCGGCGTACTGAGCAGCGTTGCCTCCGTGATCGTCGCGGTGAGCTGCTGGTTCGCGACCGCCGGTGTGCCACCCAGCTGCCCTCCGGAAATCTGCACGTTCTGGGCGAGCAGCGCCGTGCTCACGTCGAGCGGCGTGAGCGCGTAGTCGTTCAGCTGGTTGAGATCCACCCAGATGCGCATCGCGTACTGGGTCCCCAGCACGTTGAAGTTGCCGACACCGCTGATGCGGCTGATGGGATCCTGGATGTGGGAGACGACGTAGTTCGCGATGTCGAACTTCGACATGCTGTTGTCCGTGGAGATGAAGCCCACGAACATCAGGAACGCGTTGGTGGACTTGGTCACGCGAACGCCCGACTGCTGCACCTGCGCGGGAAGCAGCGGCACGGCGAGCTGCAGCTTGTTCTGCACCTGCACCTGCGCGATGTCGGGATTGGTGCCGGGCGCGAAGGTGAGGGTCGTGGTCGACTGGCCGGTGTCGTCGCTCACGGACGACATGTAGATGAGGTTGTCGATGCCGCTCATCTGCTGCTCGATCACCTGCACGACCACGTTGTTGACGGTGTTCGCCGACGCACCCGGGTAGGTCGTGCTGATCTGCACCGTGGGCGGCGCGATCGGCGGGTACTGGTCGATCGGAAGAGTAAAGATCGCGAGCCCGCCCGCCAGCATGATGATGAGGGCGATGACGATCGCGAAGATCGGCCGGTTGATGAAGAACCTGGCCATGTCAGTTCGACGCCACGGGCGCCGGTGCGGGTCCGCTCGGGGCCTCGACGGTCTTCACCGCGGCGCCGGGCTTTACTTTCTGCACGCCCGCCACGATCACCTTCTCGCCGTCGTTCAAGCCGCTGTCGACCACCCAGTCGGTTCCGGATGTGCGCAATGCCTGGATCGTGCGCACCGACACTTTGTTGTCGGGACCTACGACCAGGGTCGTGGCCTTGCCGCTTGCGTCGCGGGTCACGCCGACCTGCGGGACGAGAACCACATTGTCGTTCATGCCTTCCGCGATGCGCGCGCGCACGAACATGCCCGGCAGCAGCACGGCTTTCGGATTGGGGAACAAAGCGCGCACGGTCACCGCGCCCGTCCCCGGATCGACGGTCACGTCGGTGAACTCGAGCGAGCCGGGCAGCGGATACTGCGTGCCGTCCTCGAGGAAGAGCGTCACCCTGGCCCGGCCCGGGCCGGTCAGCTTGAGCTTGCCGCTCGCGACGTCGCGGCGAAGCTGCAGGCCTTGCACGCTCGACTGGTTGAGGTCCACGTAGATCGGGTCGAGCTGCTGCACGGTCGCCATCAGGGTGGCGGCCGACGCTTGCACGTAAGCCCCCTGCGTCACCGCCGAAGGCCCGATGCGGCCCTTGATCGGCGATACGACGTTGGTGTAGCCGAGATTGATGCGTGCGGTCTGGACGGCAGCCTTGCCGCTTGCGACGTTGGCCTCCGCCACGCCCCTGGCCGCGACCGCATTGTCGTAGTCCTGTTGGGCGACTCCGTTGCCCGCGAGAAGCGCCTTGTAACGCTCCGCCAGCAGGGTCGCCGAAGCGACGGCGGCCTCGGCGTTCGCGAGCATCGCTTCGGCACTGGCGAGCATCGCGCGATACGGTGCCGGATCGATCTGGTAGAGCTGCTGGCCCGAGCCCACGTCCGCGCCTTCCTTGAAGGGACGCGTGAGCACGATGCCGTCGACGCGCGCGCGGACCTGCGCCACCGTGACCGGCGTGGTGCGCCCGGGCAGCTGCGTCGTGAGCGGCACGCTCGTCGTATGCACGGTGACCACCGAGACCTCGGGAATCGGAAGCACGGCGGCGGCCTTCGATCCACCACAACCCGCGATCGCGAGCGGCAGCAGGACGGCACACGCGGTGACCGCTCTTTGCGCGGGATTCATCATCGGAGTCGAGATCAGTAGTCGAGACGGTCGGAAAAGGTGTCCTTCACGATGCCGTTCGCGTCGAACGTCACGTCGAATTCGGAGTCGTATCCCCATTGGTCCGTGAAGGGATAGGTCCACATCCTCTCGCCGTCGCGCGAGGGCAGCGTCACGCTGGCGGGACTGCCGGCGAGGCTGCGAACCGCTTCCTGCGTGAGACCCGGGTGAATTTGCGCGACCCGATCGGCCTCCGACTCGAACGAGCTCCCGCTCAGGCCCTGCACCGATGCGCAAGCGCTCAGCGCAAGCGCGATGGCGGGGATCAACAACACCTTCGAAACACGTGCGTTCATGGGGAAGCTCCTTCGATGGATTGGAGCCTCCAGTAGGCGCCGCGCGGATGGCATCGCCGTTTCGCAGGGGCGCCGTTGCGTTGCGAACGAAACAGTCTCAGCGCTCGGCCACGAGCCAATGCCGGCCCATCTCCAGGTAGGTGAACGAAGCGGTCCAGCTGATCATCAGGAGCCCCGTGAGGGCCTCCAGTCCCGCGATGAGGCGCATCGCGCCGCCGGGGTAGACATCGCCGAAACCAAGCGATGTGTAGGTCTCGGCCGAGAAATAGAGAAAGGTGAGCGGCGAATTGCTGACTTGCCCGCGAAGGCTCCCCAGCGCCGTGTCGTGGAGCAGCCAATAGGCGGCCGCGAAGAAGGCGATTTGCGCGAGATGGCTGCCGAATGCCGCGGCGATCGCGAGGAGCACGCGAGCGCGACCGGCAATCCAATGCAGCCGGCAGAGGTGCTCGTTGCAAAGCCGCAGGACCTCGTAGTGAACGAAGGTGCTGAGCGTGACCAGCACGACGGCCAAGCCCGCGGCAATGAGGAATTCAGTCAATTCGTCGGGGGCGTGGTGCGCGCCGTGCGGATGACGTTCTCGTCGAGCGCGGCGATGACGGCGAGCACCAGGAAAGCCATCGCGAACGGCCCGTCGAGCCAGGCGGCCCTGCTCGAGATGGCGGTCGCGGCAAGGATCGCGAGGATGGCGATCGCGAGGCTGCCGTCGTCGAAGAAGAGTCCGGCCAGCTCGCGAACGATGCGCAGCAGTTGCTTCATGCGATCTCCATGCGTCGCGCCACGCTTACGCCGATGGATGATGCCGCGAGCAGCATCGCCATCAGCACGAGCAGCGTCGCATCGCCATAGGGCCAATGGATTCCGATGCCTTCGCCGAACCAGTAGAGCCCGAATGCCGACACCATCACGCCGACCGCGAACTTGAGCGTGTTCTCGGGAACCCGTGACAGCGGGCGGTTCAGCAACGCCGCGGCCACGGCGACGGCGATGCACGCCCCGAGCGCGCCGATCGTCGCGGGGACGAGCAGGTTTCCGGCCGCGCCGATGCCGATCACGATGACGATCACCTCCACGCCCTCGAGCAGCACCGCCTTGAACGAAGTGAGCGCGGCGATAGTGTCCCATCGCTTGCCGCCGACGTCGTCCGGGACGCCGAGCGCCGCGCGCTCGCGGGCATAGAGCGCATTCTCGTCGCGCAAGTCGATCACGCCCGCGGAGCGCAGCATCGCCTTGCGCAGCCAGCGAATGCCGAAGAGCAGGAGCAGCGTTCCGACGGCGAGCTGCAGTGTGGCGAGCGGAATGGCGGCGATCGCGGTGCCGAAGACCGCCACGATCGCGGCGAGCGCCACCAGGGCCGCGAGCGCCCCGGCGAGGGACGAGCGCCATCCGCGCACGACGCCCGCGGCGAGCACGATGGTCACGGCTTCGACCGCCTCCACGGCGGAAGCGAAGAAGGCGGTGGCCATCGCGGGGCCGGAGTGGATGAGATCCATCAGCGTGCCAGCAGGGATTCGGCCGCGGCCGTTTGCCGCGCGATCCAGTAGGCCGGATAGGCCACCCCGTCCACGCCGCCGCCGCCTTCGCGCGAGGCCCGATCGAACCAGTGCAGCGTGCGGCTCGCCAACGGAAGCGAGCTTCCCCGATCCTTGGCTTCCATCACCATGTAGTGGAGGTCCTTGAGCATCGTGTCGACGTCGAAGGTGGCCGCGGCCGCGGCGTCGCCGTTCAGGGCGGCCAGGATCTGCGGCGCACGCGCTCGCAGGAT